>JAKITY010000002.1 GCA_021647835.1 Flavobacteriaceae bacterium
GTAAAAGATCGAACAAACATATACATTCTCAAGATGAAATTAATCGAATGATGGTAGATTACGCATTAAATTTTGGCACTGTAGTTCGGCTAAAAGGAGGTGATTCTTTTGTTTTTGGACGGGGAGCTGAGGAAGTAGATTTTATAGAAAGTCAAGGTGTTGAGACCGAAATAATTCCAGGGATTAGCAGTGCTTTATCAGTTCCTGCAAGTCAAGGAATTCCGCTGACAAAACGCAATATAAATGAGAGTTTCTGGGTTATAACAGGAACTACATCTAATGGCAATATATCTAAGGATATTGCCTTAGGAGCACAATCTTCAGCGACTTTAGTAGTTTTAATGGGCTTACGAAATTTTGCAATTATTATGAAAGAAGTTGAAAAATATCGAAACAAACTCACCCCATTTGCTATTATCCAGAATGGAACAATGTCGAATGAGAAAATTATCATAAACACCATCGTGAATTTTAAAAAAGTGATTGAAGAAATTGATTACACATTACCTGGAATAATTGTAATTGGCGATGTTGTTGGTGAACATCCTTCTTTTCTAGAAGAAGAAATTCAAAGGGTTTTGGAAATAACATTGTAAAATTAAATATGCAATACTTTCAATAAATTATGAATCCGTAATAAAAATATAATTTTTTTTGCATTATGTTTTTTCTGAACTGATTTATTTTCATTATTCAAAATAATTAATTTTAATACGTAGTTTTGTTTAAATTAATTGCGTATTTATACGTAGTTAAGTATTTTTGCCATAACTAAATTAATTTTGCATGAGCCCACTTTATACTAAAAAAGCAAATAAAACATTATTCTTAAATACTTTCGCATTTACAATATGCTTTGCTGTATGGTTGCTTAATGGTGTTTTAGCAACCTTTTTGGTAGACAATCAGGTTTTTGATTGGACACCTGTTCAAGTTGGCTGGTTAATAGGCATTCCTATACTAACCGGTGCATTATTTAGATTACCCGCAGGTGTTCTAACAGATAAGTTTGGAGGAAAGCCAATATTTGTTGGTTTGCTCATTTTATGTGCTATTCCGATGTATTTACTTTCATACGCCTCTAATTTTTGGGAATTTGCGTTATGCAGTTTGGGTTTTGGTATGGCTGGAGCTAGTTTTGCAGTGGGGATAGCATATACATCAATATGGTTTCCAAAAGAAAAGCAAGGATTGGCATTGGGGATTTTTGGAGCTGGAAACGCTGGTGCTGCAATAACTACGTTAGTGGGGCCAAAATTATTAAGTTTTCTAACAGATGAAAAAACTAATTTAGAAGGGTGGAGAATGATGCCTAAGATTTACGCCATAACATTAGTCTTGGTCGCAATTGTCTTTTACTTTTTATCAGAAAACAAAAAGTCGTCAACAAGCTCAAAGACATTGGTGGGGATTTTACAACCTCTTAAGAGCATTAGAGTTTGGAGATTTGGTTTGTATTATTTTTTGGTTTTTGGTTGCTTTGTTTCTTTTGCTGGATGGTTGGTACCATATTATACAAACGTTTATAAATTAGATTTGGCTACTGCAGGTTTCTTGGCATCAGCATTTAGTTTGCCTTCTGGTATAATTAGAGCTTTTGGAGGTTGGCTTTCTGATCGGCATGGAGCTCGAAAAGTAATGTATTGGGTGTTAGGGTCGTCATTCTTATTTAGTGTTTTATTATTCGTTCCAAAGATGGATGTTTTTACTGCCGGAAAGGGAGTTGTAGCAAGACAGGCGGGAATTGTTACAGAAGTGACAGATACTTATATTAAAATAGGAACTAAAAAATATGAGTTGTCATTAAGAGGTCATAATCTCGATGATGTGGAGAATGAATTTAGAATTTTACCTGCAAAAGAAACATGGCAAGAAGTTAGAGTTATAGTAGGAGATAAAATACATAAAAAGCAATTGATTGCAGAAGGTAAGACACGAATTTATTTTCAGGCTAATCTTTGGGTATTTGCAATATTAACAATAATTATTGGTAGTATCTGGGGGATTGGTAAGGCTGCGGTCTATAAGCATATTCCAGATTATTTCCCAGAAGAAGTTGGTGTAGTTGGTGGTATGGTTGGTGTGCTAGGTGGCTTAGGAGGTTTTGTTTGTCCCATTTTGTTTGGTTATTTGCTTGAGGGTACAGGTATGTGGTCGAGTAGTTGGATTCTGATGCTATTCTTATCTGCAGTTTGTTTGGTATGGATGCATCGTGTAGTTCAAATAATGATTGACAAAAATGTGCCTAGACTTGGTTTTGAAGCTGATAACAGGTAGGTAGTTTTATTTTAGTTTTCCAAGTAAAAATACGTATATTTGTTCTAAATACATATTGTATGGTCGGAAATAGATGGTTTTTAATAAATTGAAGTATTTTTGATGAGGCACTACATAACACCTATAGCATTGAAAAATCAAATTAGAATAGTATTGGTTGATGACCACAAACTAGTCAGAAATGGAATCAAATCTTTACTTGAAGAAGAACATGACCTTGTTGTAATCGCCGAAGGTTCTAATGGCTTTGATGCTTTAGAAATTGTAGAAAAAGAAAATCCTGATATACTAATTATAGATGTACGAATGCCAGAAATGAATGGTATCGAAGCAGTTCGTAAAATGCAAAGTATAAATAAATCAACTAGAGCAATCGTTTTGTCAATGCATGATTCTGAAGATTATATTATGGAATCCATAAAAGCCGGAGCAAGTGGCTATTTGTTAAAAGATACCGACAAAAAAGAATTCATTAAAGCGATACACACTGTTAATAACGGCGAAAAATATTTTAGTGGCGATATTTCAAATGTGATTGTTTCTAACTTTTTGCAGAACTCATCGGATCCTCCCGAAATAGAAAAGACAACATCCAGTTCTGATTCATTTGGACTTACAAAAAAAGAAAGACAAATTTTATCTCTTATTCTTAAGGGTAAAACAAATAGTGAAATTTCGGAGGCTCTAAACAGCAGTAAGAGAACCGTTGAGACACATCGTTTTAATATGATGAAAAAAATGAACGTAAAAAATTTGATGGAATTATCTTCTAAAGCTTTACAAAACGGATTGAACTAGTTTGTGCATTTATCTTATTGTTAGAAACTAAAATCAAAACTATCAATACTTCAAAATAGCCAATTTATTTTTGCGATATAATACTTACGTATTTATACGTAATTACTTACTTTTGTAAATAAAAACAAAGTGTTTATGTCCAATAAAAAATCTTACAAAACAACCTGTTCTTATTGTGGAGTTGGTTGTGGAATTATTGTAAATAAAGATTCTAAAGGAAATTTAAAAGTAGAAGGAGATCCCAACCACCCTGTAAATAAAGGAATGCTTTGCTCAAAAGGAATGAACTTGAATTACGTAGTTCAAGACACATCGGATCGGATATTACACCCTCAGTTACGCTGGAGTAGAAATCATCCAATGCATCAAGTATCTTGGGATACTGCAATGGATCGGGCTGTAGCTGTGTTTAAATCTATAATCAAAAAATTTGGACCAGATTCTGTCGGGTTTTATATCTCAGGTCAATGTTTGACTGAAGAGTATTATATCATAAATAAACTGGTTAAGGGGTTTATAGGAACAAACAATATTGACACCAACTCCAGACTTTGCATGAGTTCTGCAGTGGTTGCTTACAAAAAAACTGTAGGTGAAGATGCTGTTCCTATTTCTTTTGATGATATAGAATTGGCAGATTGTTTTATGATTTCTGGCGCAAACCCTGCTTGGTGCCATCCCATATTATTCAAAAGATTAGAAAAACATAAAGAAGAAAATCCCGAGGTAAAAATTATTGTAGTAGACCCTCGTAAAACACAGTCTTGCGATATTGCCGATCTACATTTGCAAATTATCCCGGGAACAGATGTTGTTCTGTTTAATGCAATTGCAAGGCGACTGATAGAGAAGAATAAAACTGATAAAAAATTCATAAAAAATCACACTACAAATTATGAGTTAATTAAAGAATTCGCATTTCAAACATCACTATCCAAAGCTGCTAAAACATGTGGAATTTCGGTTAATGAAATTAAACAAGCAGCAAAATATATAGGTTCGGCGTCTCGATTCTTAAGCATGTGGACAATGGGCTTGAATCAAAGTGTAATTGGCGTTGACAAAAATGTATCACTACTAAATATTTCATTGTTAACCGGACAAATTGGAAAACCTGGTGCTGGACCTTTTTCATTGACAGGGCAATCTAATGCGATGGGAGGACGTGAAGTTGGAGGTATGGCAAATTTATTAGCAGCTCATAAAGAGTTAAGCAATCCAACACATCGAAAAGAAGTGGCTGATTTTTGGGGAGGTACTGAAATTTCCGAAAACCCAGGCCTTACCGCCACCGAAATGTTTGATGCATTACATACTGGGCAATTAAAAGCAATTTGGATTGTATGTACAAATCCGGCAGTAAGTTTGCCCGACTCTTTAAAAGTTGAAGCTGCGCTTAAAAATGCGAAATTTGTAATTGTTCAAGATATATCTCATAATTCTGAGACTACAAAATATGCTGATTTACTACTTCCAGCAGCTGGCTGGTTTGAGAAAGAAGGTACCATGACAAATTCTGAACGAAGAATTGGATATTTAGAAAAAGGAATAGAACCCCCAGGAGAAGCATTACCAGATGCAGAGATATTTACCAAATTTGCACAAAAGATGAATTTTAAAGGTTTTGATTATGAAAATTCAAGTGAAATTTTTGATGAACATTCCTTACTTACAAAAGGAACAAAAATTGACATTTCTGGACTATCATATTCTAGATTAAAAAATGAAGGGAGTATGCAATGGCCTGTTCCAACTAAAGAACACAAGGGAACTCCTAGACTTTTTCTTGATAAAAAGTTTTTCACCTCAAATAGAAAAGTAAATTTTATTGTTCCTCAAAAAACCGAAAATCAGTCAGAGAAATTATCAAAAGAATTCCCGCTAATCCTTACCACAGGAAGAATTAGAGATCAATGGCATACACGTACAAGAACTGGTAAGGTAAATAGATTAAAGACACATGTGCCACATCCATATCTCGAAATGAATAGTGTTGATGCTTTTGAAAGAAATATAAAAAATGATGATGTTGTTATTATAAATAGTGCAAGAGGTGAGGTTAGAGTAAAAGTAAAATTAGGATTTAATATAAGAAAGGGTGTCGTTTTTATGCCGATGCATTGGGGAAAAATATTGGGCAATGATTTTGGAAGAGTAAATAATCTGACAAAAACTCTGATTGATCCCATTTCAAAAGAACCAGATTTTAAGTATAGTGCTGTAGAAGTGGTAAAGTATAAAAAGAAAAAGCAAAAAATATGTATTGTGGGTGCAGGAGCAGCAGCATATCGATTTGTTCAAAGTTATAGAGAAAAAAATGAAGAAGATGAAATTTTAATTTTCTCAAAAGAACAAAATCCTTTTTATAATCGTGTTTTATTACCAGAATATGTTAGTGATGAATTAACTTGGGAGCAACTCGAAAAGTTAAAAGAGGGAGAAATTGAAAAATTAAAAGTGCAAATTTATCAAGGCGTACTAATTAAAAATATTAATAAGGAAAATAAAATAATTACAGATAGTAA
This sequence comes from Flavobacteriaceae bacterium, assembly GCA_021647835.1. Lineage (GTDB taxonomy): Bacteria > Bacteroidota > Bacteroidia > Flavobacteriales > Flavobacteriaceae > Urechidicola. The sequence continues at coordinate 5,601 of JAKITY010000002.1, forward strand.
CAATGAATCACATGCTTATGATTTGTTAATTTTAGCCACAGGAAGCAGGGCATTTGTACCAAATAATGCACAATTAAATCAACCAGGAAGATTCACATTACGAAGTAGAGAAGACGCTGAAAAATTAAAAAAACATTTAGACGAAACTGGGCTTCCAGAAGATGAACAACATGTAATTATAATTGGAGGAGGATTGCTCGGCCTGGAATTAGCAGCCACATTAAATAAAAAAAACATCCAAATCACTATTATACAAAGGGCTTCGAGATTGATGGAACGCCAACTAGATTTAGTAGCGAGTCGCTTATTGGCACAAGATGTACAGGAAAGAGGTATTCAAATTTATTTTGACAACGAGGTAAGTACAGTTTTTGAAGTTGAAGGCTCATCATGTAAACTATCGGTTACGCTAAAAACAGGGCGGGTTATTTATGGAAATGCCGTTGTTTATGCAATTGGCACTATTCCTAATATAGAGATTGCCCGACAAGTAAAATTAGATTGTCGAAGAGGGGTCGTTGTAAATAAACATTTGCAAACAAGTGATCCAAGTATTTTTGCCTTAGGGGAAATTGCTGAGTTTGATAATTTTTTATATGGAATTACATCCGCCGCAGAACAGCAAGCAGATATAGCCGTGAAATTTATATTAGGAGATTTAAGCAGTATCTATAGAGGGTCTGTACTGATGAATATATTAAAATTTGAAGATTTGGATTTATGTAGTATAGGAACGGTACTTTTTCCCAAAAAAGACACTTCCATTGAAGAAGTGGTTTTTATGGATATGAATAAACGATACTATAAAAAATGTATTATAAAAAATGACCGTTTGATAGGTGCTGTGTTAATTGGTGACAAAAATGAATTTGCAGAATTCAAATCTTTAATAGAAGATGAGATTGAATTAGCAGATACGAGAAATGAAATATTGCGATCTAACAAACCATCAACCCCTTTAAAAGGAAAATTGGTTTGTTCTTGTAGTCAAGTAGGAGTTGGAAATATAGAGGATGCAGTTATTCAAGGTTGCTCAAATCTTGAGGAATTATGTAAAAGCACAGGAGCTGGATTGGGTTGCGGAAGTTGTAAACCCGAAGTGAGAGATATCATGAAAATATCACAACAAAAAAGTTTAGTAAAGGCCTAATTATGGTAGATTTAAAACGAATTTTTATAAAGGGAGGGATTTTATCTCCAAGTGAATTAAAATATATTATAAATTATGCGGAATCTTTAGGTTTAGATGCGCTGCATTTTGGGTCAAGGCAAGATATAATCTTTCCGTCTCATGAGAAAAATGAAGAGGTTGAGAAACAATTTCAGAATTTAAGTACTAGTTTAATTTCGGATATTCGATACCAAAACATTGTTAGTTCTTACCTGTCTTCAGATATTTTTAATTCAACAACATGGCTTAGCGGTGCAACTTATCTATATATTATGGAGAGCTTTAAAGCGCATCCACAATTAAAGATTAACATTGTTGACCCTAAACAACAATTAGTTCCATTATTTACAGGTCAATTAAATTTTATCGCTTCTTCACATGAAGATTATTGGTATTTACATCTTAGATTACCTAATTGGGAAGGATCTCAATATTATCCTGTACTTATATACAGTTGGGATATTGCTAAAATAGCAAAGACTATTGAAGAAGTTTATTCAGGTACTGAAGATGTTGATGTATTGTTTGGTTTGATAAATGAACAACTTGAAACAAACTCCAGAACCTTGGAAACTGATTTAAAAGTTTCGTTTCACCCGTTTCCTTATTATGAAGGCATGAATAAAATGGGAATTAATCAATATTGGTTAGGATTGTATTGGCGTAACAATTTATATTATCTAGATTTTTTGAGAGATTTCTGTGATTTCTGTTTAGACAATAGAGTTGGAAAAATATGTATTACTCCATGGAAATCAATTATAGTGAAAGGTATTCCTAAAGAAAGTAAATTGATGTTAGAAAAACTATTAGGAAAAGCAGGAATTAATATTAGGCATTCATTGCTTGAATTGAATTGGCATTTACCAGTAAGTGATAATGAAGCCTTGTCTCTTAAAAAGTTCATAGTTAGGGATTTTGATCAAAATGATGTGAGTACCTATGGTCTTACTTTTGCAATTGCAAATAGAAACGAATCGAATAGTTATTTTACTTCTATCGTTGTTGAAAAGAATGATTCACCCAATATTATAAAAACCTTTGAAATCCGTTCTACATATAATGTACTGTATAGTGAGGGTTTCAATCCTAATAATCAGAATTATATTGTCTACGCCCAAGATGTGGACAAGGTTGAATTGTCTGGTTTACTAATGGAGTTAAGTAAAATGTATTTTGAGCAACTTGAAGTATTCGAAAATAATATTAATTCTAAATTGTCAGAACAAGATTTAGATCTAACGAACCTAAAAGAAGTTTATCAATGTAGTGAATGTCTCACTGTTTATGATACAGATTATGGAGATGCTCAAATGAATATTAGTCCTGGAATAAATTTTGAAAATTTACCAACCAATTATCAATGTCCCGTATGTGAATCCAGTAAAGATCTTTTTAAATTGGTAAAAATTAAATTATAATACTTTTCTAAATATTATTGTCCGATAAAAAAAGCATCAATTATTGATGCTTTTTTCGTATAGTTGTTTTTTTATCTCACTAAAATACAACTATGAGCAAAAGTACAATTTTTTTCGGACAGCCTATTTTTAGTCAAATGCTAGGATTACTCAATAAAAACAAAATTGATAAGCGAACACTTGAGTATAAAACAGACCATTACTGTAAGCGATTTACAACTTTTCAACATCTAATTACCATTATTTATGGCGTTACCTCTGGATGCAATTCTTTACGTGAACTGTGCGGTGGCATAGTAAGTTACGGCACTAAGATAGCACATTGCAAGTTTGATTATTCTCCAAAAAGAAGTACAATATCAGATGCTAATCAGCGGAGAGATTGCAAAGTATTTGAAGACATCTATTACGATTTAGTTGAAGAGCACTTACCCAATTTATCGGACAGCCATAAACAATTGGTTATCGACAAGAAAACCTATGCTATCGATTCTACTACAATTCCACTTTTTCAGCCAATATTTGAGTGTGTTGGACGTAATCCTTCAAACGGTAAACGAAAAGGAGGTGTAAAAAGTCATCAAAAATTAGATATGCAAGCAGGAATACCCGTAAAAGTATATCATAGTGACGCTAGAGAACACGACTCCTTATTTATACAACATCAAGATGTAGCGAGAAAAGGAGAGGTGCTTCTTTTTGATAAAGCCTATAATAATTATGCTTTATTTGATAAGTGGAATAAAAAGGAAATTTACTTTGTTACACGACTTAAAAATAATGCCAAAGAAACCTTTATAAAAGAGTTTGATTTGCTAGAAGCAACACCAGATGAGGTCTTGAGGGACGCCAAAATAGCACTCGAATATAAAGATGAAAATGGAGATGATATTCAAGTTGAATTACGTTTAGTTTCCTATTATCACAAAGAAAAAAATAAAGCATATTATTTCTTAACCAATCTATTTGACTTACCAGCAGAGCAAATAGCGTTATTGTATAAAAAGCGTTGGGAAATAGAATTGCTATTCAAAAAAATAAAACAAAACTTCCCACTCCAATACTTTTATGGAGAGAATAAGAATGCAATACAAATACAAATTTGGTGTACCTTAATAGCGTTGTTACTCATTAGTGTTATGAAAAAGAAACTTACAAGAACGTGGAGTTTTTCTAATCTTGTGAGCCTTTTACAAAAGCACCTGCCTCCGCAGGCAGGTCTCTTTACTTATGTTGAGTTTACAGCATTTTTTAATAACATTGATAGTTTCGCACAAGAGTACGTTAGAAATAAAAGAAATCCGCAGAATTTTCAACAAAAAATGGATCTTTATCCAACTTAAAAATAAGGGGCTTGCTTTTTAAAAAACGAAACTTTCAACCATTCTAGTGGTCTAGAAGTATGTTTTTAACTAATTTTGGGTTTTATCGGACAACAGTAAATTAAAAAGTAACAATTATTATGAAGACAAGACAAAAATATCAGAATAAAATAAAACTAAAATTTACAAGTATGATGACAATAGTCTTCGCATTGTTTATCTATAGTTCAGCTAATGGACAAAATACTTATTGGGTCTCTAACAACGGATCAGCTTCTTGGAGCAATGCACAAAGCTCCTCGCCCTTATCTGGGTCATCGGCTGCTTCTTTGGCTACGGCTAATGATAATATCCAACCTGGTGATACAGTTTTCGTTCGAGGTGGTACTTACAATAGATCAATTGACCCTAGTACATCAGGAACTGCAAATGCTAAAATCACCTATAAAGGTTACAACAGCGAGATGCCGTTCGTTCAAGGAAATATAGGTGCTGGGAAAGGAAATCCGACTAAGGTCAATGACCGTTCGTACATTGTAGTTGATGGGTTTAATCTTTCTACACCGATACTTACTTACGGTGCTGCGGTTATTTTTCGAGGCAATTACAACGAGCTTCGTAACAGCTTAATCGATAATCCGCTCACTGAACCCGGGATGCCTGAAAGCACCAACACCTCCCCACACAACTCCATGGGTCTCGCTGTTGGCAAGTCGAAATTCAACCTGGTGGACAACACCACAGTTACTGGCTGGTGGTTAGGAATTACGGCTGGTGACAATGCTGAAAATTTAATCGTCCGTAATAGCGTGATTGCTGGAAATGTTCATAATCAGATTACCATCGGACCGCGACCAGGCATGAACTCTTCTAACGACCCCAATCCCCTTCGTCTCCTTTTTGAAAACAACATCATTGGTGGTAGTCTTACTTCCGATGGAATTCAAACCGATTCTGGTGCCGGTACTGTAGTCAATATGCGTGGCATTATTATTCGTGGTAACACGTTTTATTTTCTTGGTGAAAATGCCCTTGACTTCAAAGCGGGAGGCGACATCCTCGTAGAAAACAATATTTTTGTGGCTTCGCTAGGAGACAACGACGGCAATGGTGTTAGAGGTAATTCATCGGGCAATATAACCGAGCGTAATATGGGAGCAATTACCAAAGGCAGCAATCAATCGGCTGGGTCGGTTATCGTACGCAATAATGTTTTTTACGACAACATTAACGCGGTGACCAGCTCTGCAAATGATTGGAAAATTTACAACAACACTATTGTAGCCAACAATAGAGATGCTTACGGCTGGAACAGTTCCTATGCGGGCGATCCATGGGTACCAGCTAACTTTTTTGGAGTCAACCTCAACTACAACGGCAATGTGCTGCTGAATAACATTATTGTTGATCACCACGATGCTGCTGTTATCATTGGCTCTACACCGACTTCAAGAAAGGCAAGAGTCGATAACAATCTCTACGAAGACGCCTCGGGAAATTTAAAGTTTCTCAAAGGAAAGAATTCAACCCTTGAGGAGATGACTTTTAGCCAATGGAAAAACTACTTAGGTTTGTGGTCGAATATAGAAGGTAGAGAACAAAATTCTCTGGTTGCTGATCCGCAATTTGTCAATGTGCCTCGTTCCGTCTCGACTTTTCCTTATTTCAATTATACCGAAGCGACCGTTGGCAACCCTGTCTATGGTCTCGTGCTAACATTTAACGACCTCGATACTTGGTTTCCGTACGACTTCAGTTTGCAAGCAGGTTCTCCTGCCATTGATGCAGGTGGGTTTTTGACTGCAACTACCAATTCAGGAAGCAATAGCACAACCCTTAAAGTAATTGATTCACGAGTGTTTATCGATGGCTATGGCATTGCAGGCGAAGGAGATATCATTCAAATTGGTTCAGAAACTCCTGTTAAAATTATTGCAATAAACTACAGTACAAATACAATTACTTTAGAGGCGACTCGTAACTGGACAACTAATACCAATGTTAGTTTACCTTATAACGGTAGTCGCCCTGATATTGGTGCTTATGAATATTCTTCTGCTTTATCCATAAACGATGAAAATATTGAAAACACTATTACAATTACACCAAATCCAACATCAAACACTTTTACCATTGATTTAGGCAATGAAACCCTAAAAAAAGTAATCATTTACAACCAATTAGGGCAACAAGTAAAAAAAGTAACCACAAACGAAGTAGATATTTCAAATTTATCAAATGGCATTTATTTTGTGAAAGTCACCTCACAAAGCGGTAAAACAGCGACTAAAAAAATTATTAAAAATTAAAATTATGAACGTGCAATCAATCTTTATTAAAAAAATATTTTTGTTCAGTTTCCTAAAATTTTTCTAATCCAATCCAATTTCTTTTTAGTATAAGGCGGATATTTAAAATTAGGTTCAAAGCCAAAAGGCTTTTGTAAAATACTTTTAAAATGAGAAAAATCTTTAAACCCAGCTTCACCATGATAACTGCCGATGCCACTCTCTCCAACGCCACCAAATGCCAAATAGTTGTTTGTAATATGCATTACAGCATCATTTATTGCACCTCCACCAAAAGAAATTTCATGTAAAATTTTATCTCTTATTGTCTTGTTTTTTGTAAAGATGTATAAAGATAAAGGTTTGGGTCTTGCTTTAATTTTTGAAATAATTTCATCTAAATTGGAATAAGAAATAACAGGTAAAATGGGCCCAAAAATTTCATCTTTCATAATGGTATTATCAAGACTAACATTAGTCAAAATAGTTGGTGAAATAAATCGAGTTGAAGCATTTATTACTCCACCACAATATGTCTTGTCTTTATCGATTAAACTAGCGAGCCTGTTAAAATTTTTAGTGTTTATTATTTGCACATAATTGTCATTTTCAAAGCTATAATCAAAAGTAGTAATTTGCTCTTTTAAAGCTTTTAATAAATCTATTTCAATTTCTTTTTCAACCAAAATATAATCAGGAGCAATACAGGTCTGTCCTGCATTTAAAAATTTTGACCAAACAATCCTTTTAGCAGTTTCTTTAATATTTATATCTTTTGTAATGATTGCTGGGCTTTTACCTCCGAGTTCTAAGGTAACAGGAGTTAAATGTTTAGCTGCTGCTTGATAGACAATTTTTCCTACCACTGTACTTCCTGTAAAAAATATTTTATCAAACTTTTCTTTTAGTAAAGCTGTAGTTTCTGGAATGCCACCTTCTACAATGCATAGAAACTTAGAAGGAAAGTTATCATTTATCAACGAAGTCATAACAATACTTGTAGCAGAAGGAATTTCACTAGGTTTTAATATTACAGTGTTTCCAGCTGCAATAGCGGTAATCATAGGTACTAGTGAGAGTTGATATGGATAATTCCATGCACCTATTACTAAGCAAACACCTAGTGGTTCGGTTATTGTATAGCTTTTGGCAGGTAAATTAGCCATATTGGTTCTATTCCTTTTTCGCTTTGCCCATTTGGGTAGTTTTTTTATAGCGGTATTTATTTCGTCATAAATAAAACTTATTTCTGCTGCATACGTGTCAAACTCCGATTTTTTAAAATCTTTATAAATAGCCTCATAAAAATCTGATTCCTTTTCTTTTAAAAGTTTTTTAAGTTTTTTTAATTGTTCAATTCTAAAGCTTAATTCTTTTGTTTGATTGGTGTTAAAAAATTTACGTTGTTCATTTATTATTTTTGAATAGTTCATTTTTTTAGTTTTTATTGGAAATTTTATCCATTGCTCGCTCTGCAATAGCCGTAATACTCAAGGCAGGATTTACTCCTGGATTGGCAGAAATCATAGAACCATCTATAATAAATAGGTTTTGATAACCAAAAACTTTATTATTTTCATCAATTACGCCTTCTGAAATATCTTTTCCCATTACTGCACCTCCTAAAATGTGAGCAGTTGATGGAATTCCTACTAAGTTTTCTAAGGCAAAAGACATGGGTTTTCCATTTATTAATTTACTATATTTTTTTGTTAGGGAGATAGATTCTGGAATATCAGGGCTAGGTTTTTTTCCAAAACTTACTTTGGAACACATTTTTCCGAAAAAATTGAGTTTAAATCGTAAGGTGCTATCAATACTTTGCATAAACAATAAAACTGCAGTACTTTTTGCCCAAGAATTTGTAAAATATATTTTGAAATAGGCTATTGGCGATTTTATAAGTGCTTTAAACATGTTGAAAATTCTAATAAAAGAGTTTTTTCCAGTAGCATAAGGCAAATGTAATAATTTCCAAAAATTAGAACCTGCCGAATAACGTACAACTTCAAGGTGACTATCTTTATCTGTATGAAGTAAGCTGCCAATGGCAACTCCTTTAGATAAATCTTTGGTTTTATCTAAAGTAGAAACGCTTACTAAGGTTTCGTTATTGGTTCGTATTGAATCACCTAGTTTATTAGATAACCTTGGTAGTGATTTCTCTTTTATTTTTAAAAGAAGTTTGATAGTTCCTAATACTCCACCAGAAAAAACAACTCCTTTTGCAGTAAGTGCTTTCTTTTTAGAAAACAGTTTAGTGCTTGTTTTAATGGCTACTGTATATCCTAATGCACCTATTGTTTTGTCAATTGGTTTTACATCATCTACTTTGTGCTCAGCTATGATTTTTGCGCCTTTTTTTTGTGCTAAATGTAAATAATTTTTGTCTAAAGTGTTTTTAGCATTATATCTACAACCTACCATACAGCCTCCACAAAAATTACAACCACTTCTATCTGGACCATCTCCATTAAAATATGGGTCTTTAACAACAAGTTCTTCTTCTCCAAAAAAAACAGCTACTTTAGGAGGTTCAAATTCTTTTTCTTTTCCAATTTCTTTGGCTAGTTTTTTTAGTATTAAATCACTATCAAATAGTTTTGGATTTTTTACAGCACCTAACATGTTTAGTGCTTTTGAGTAAAAAGGTTTTAATTCTGTTTTCCAATCAGTTAAATTAGCCCAATTGCCAGTTGTATAAAAAGTATCTTTAGGAATAGGCAAGGTATTGGCATAAACCAAAGAGCCGCCACCAACTCCTGTTCCAGACAGAATAACTATATGTCTAAAAATACTCATTTTCATAATTCCATAAAAACGAATCTTAGGCATCCACAACCATTTTGGAAGTTGCCAGTTTGTCTTAGGAAAATCTTTTGAGGTAAACCATTTTCCTTTTTCTACGACTAAAACTTTATAGCCTTTTTCAGACAATCTCAAAGCACTTACAGAGCCTCCAAAACCACTTCCAATAATTATGTAATCAAAATCATAGTTCATTAATGAAATATTTCAAAAAAAATTGAGCAATAAATATACATTTTGTTTTTTAAAAAACATATCACATTTTATTTAATTTGAAAAAGTAAACGAGTTAATTAAGGTGGATTCTAAAAATTTGTATAAAATTTCATTTTAATATCAACTTTTCTCACTTTTACAGGAGTATAACCTATAAATTCTCCATCCATATCTATTGGGCAAGGCTCTCTATTTGAAACTATTTCGCAATTCAAAACGTTTGTATAAATTACTTCTTTATGGATGATTTTTTTTCCCTTTTTACTCTTCGATATGTTTTTTAAATAATCTAAAAGACTTATATTACCTAGAATTGTAAGCTGTAATTTATCATCTGCAATATCTGCATCTGGAGCAATACATATTCCACTACCAAAATATTTTCCATTGGCCATACATAAACTAAGAACATATCCACTCCATTTAAATGAATCACTAGTGAGTGTAATGGGTTGTTTTTTATATTTTAGAAATGAAGAAATAATTGCTTTTATATAGATAATATTACTTCCTAAAATTTTTGAGCTTTTGCTTACATTCTCAGCTACAAGCCCTCCAATTCCAATATCGGATACATTTATAAAATAACGTTCTTTTGGTTTTTGGTTTTTATTTATATAATTCATCTTGAATATAGATACATCTATTGTGTTTTGATTATCTATAGTCTTTTTTAACTCTTCTAAATCATTGTTAGCACCAAGTGATTTTGCAAAGTCATTTCCAGTACCCATTGGCAATATAGCAAACGAAGGATGATTGTAATTGTTAGTTGAGAAAAAACCATTTACCATTTCATTAACACTTCCGTCTCCACCGCATATAACAATTATATCTGACTCTTCTTTTATGGCATCTATAGTACAGTTTTTAGCACCTGTTTCTTTGTCTGTAATTTTAAATTGTATAGTATAATGAGTTTTAAACAAAGAATTAACCCTTGATTTCAGGGCTGAAGATGATTTCAATTTTCCGTGAATAATAAATGTTATACTTTTTCTTTGCATTCTATATTATTGTTTATTTGTGTTGTACAGTAATATATCAGTTATAATAACTTTTAGTTTTGAGTAATAATTTTTTTGTTGTAATCCATAATCAAATGAAAATCGTCTGAGCATAATATCTTCAACTGTTTTTGCTTTTAATTCTTTAATTGCAAAAATTATTTCAGCTTTTATTACTTTTAGTTCTGGGACAAGAGGCTCTATATTAACTGAATTTTCAAGTATGATTTTTTCAATTTTACCTTGAGAAAGTAAACTATAATTGTTCTTGATATGTTTTGGTAATTCAATACTTATATCAGGGTCTTTTAATGGTAATACTGATATGCAAGTTAACTGTTTTTTTGAAATAACCTTTTCTATCAATACTTTGCCCATAGCTCTAAAAGTCGTTAATTTTCCACCAGATATAGATACTATGTCGTTAGAACTCCACCAAATTTTAAAATCACGTGTTTTGTCTTTACTTTCGCCATCTTCATTGAATAATGGGCGCAATCCTACAAATATGTATAAAATATCTTTTTTAGTAAAGTTAGAATTTGGAGAAAATTGGTTTAGTCCTTTTAGTAAATATTGAATTTCATTTTCATTTTCTTTCAAATTGTCATAATCACCAGAAAAAGTGGTGTCTGTAGGCCCTAAGATTACAGTATTATTCTCCCATGGTAACGCATAAAACAGACAACCATCATTTGCTCCAGATACAAATGCAAAAGCAGAAGATAATGGAAGTCGTTCTTTAGAAAAAACCAAATGAACTCCTTTGCTTGGTTCCATTGTTTTTTTTGGCTGTGGCTTATACTTTTCCAAGGTTTTGTCAGACCAGGGACCTGTGCAATTAACTATTACTTTTCCATAAAGAGTGTATTCTTCATTAGTTATAGTGTCTTTACATTTAATCACACATCTTTTTTTATTGTCAGTTATACTAGTAACTTTTATGTAATTTTTGGCTTCAGCTTCTTGGTTTTGAGTTGCTTCAAAAATTATTTCATTTACCAATCTTGCATCATTTGTAATGCCATCATAGTATGAAAACCCTCCTTTAAGTCCTTCTGAATTTATTTTTGAGTATTTTTGTATTGTTTCTTTTTTATTAAAAAATTTGTACTTCGGTAGGTTTTTATGTTTTCCCATAATTTGGTAAAGAAACATTGCTATTTTGTACTTAAATTTTAATCCATATAATGGGAATACAAACTCTATAGGTTTTACTAAGTGTGGATAGGCTTCTAAAAGCCAATTTCTTTCAATCAAACTTTCCCTTACTATTTTAAATTGTAAGTGTTGAAGATAGCGGAGACCACCATGAACCAATTTTCCAGATTTGGAAGAAGTACCTGATGCAAAATCATTTTTTTCTAAAAGCAAGGTCTTCAATCCTTTTTTTGATGCCGCTCTAAGAACTCCCGCTCCAGTAATGCCACCACCAATAATTATTAAATCGTATGTTTTATTTTCTCGTTCCATCAAACAACTTTCCAGGGTTTAATATGTTTTTGGGGTCTAGTTCTTTTTTTATTGCTAAAAGTAAACTTTGGGCATTGGGAGATAATTTTTGCAAATACCATTGCTGATGGTCTGCACCAACTCCATGATGATGACTTATTGCTCCACCAAGCTTCGTTATAGCATTAGAAACTATATTTTTATTTCTTTGCCATTGCTCTATCTCTTGGTTTTTTTCTTGCTGAGCTATTAAAGTAAAATATAAAGATGCACCTGTTTCATAAGCGTGTGAGATATGGCAAAAAAGCAAACCGTTTTTATCAAAGTAATCTGATTTTTCAGTAAGTGCTTTACGAACACCTTGATAAAGGTTATCTAAATTTTTCCAGTAAGTTATGGTTTCAAATGTATCAATTAAAATTCTATGTTCTACCATTGTATCTCTTAAGTAGGGTAATGCAAATCGTTTTTCTTCCCAAGTAGAAGACACATTTGCTGGCATCATTTTTCCTCCATTTTTTTTGCAAATAGATTTTGAAGTAGCAATTTGTCCTTTGTCAGATTCGTGTTTTATAGCAAATCTCATCATTAAAATACAAGGCTTGGTATATCCATTTTTTTTAAGATTATATTTCACCATTTTTTCTAGCAATGCTTTAATATATGTTTTTTTAGAATTGCTCATCAAGGATAGCATTTTGGTTTCATCAGAATCAGATAATCTAACAATACTAGCGTGTATTCCTCCTTGCACCATCTCTTTAATAGCTTTAGTTCCACTTTGGAAATTTTTAAAAACAGAAACTACCCATTGATAAGAAGTAGGTAGTTTTGCAATTTTCATCTTGGCGGAAGTAATTACTCCTAATGTTCCTTCAGAACCTATAAATAAGGAATGAAAATCAATTCCTGATGCATGTCTTGGGAAATCTTGATGCTCTATTTTGCCATTTGGACAGATAACTTTCAGCCCTAAAACCATGTCTTCTATTTTCCCATACAAACCAGATTCTTGTCCTGCAGAGCGAGTTGCTATCCAACCTCCAAGAGTTGAAAATTCAAACGATTGTGGAAAATGACCTAAGGTATAAGCTTTTTTATTCAATATTTTTTCTAGTTCAGGTCCATATATTCCAGCTTGAAAAGTTGCAGTCATTGATTCTTCATCAATAGCTATTAGCGATTTCATTCTAGTTATATTGAGAACAGCCACCTTGTTATATTTTTCATCTCTATCCGTAGCACCTGTAACATTACTGCCTCCACTATAAGTAATGAGTTTTATGTCTTGTTCATTGCAAACTTTCAAAATATACGCTACATCTTCTTCTGATTCTGGGAAAAGTATAAAGTCTGGATAATTATGTATAGAATTTTTAAACACTTTTATTATATCATGATAGCTACGTGCAATAGCATATTTTAGTCTGTCTTTATTTAAGTTTGAAAATTGTTTAAGCTCTAATTTTGGAAAAGTTGATGTAAAATTTTCATTTGAAAACAGGGCAGAAGGAATACTGAAAGTAGAAGGAATTTGGAAATCATTTTTCAATTTTGTATTCCACAATTTTTCTAAATAAGTAATTAACTTAGGGTAATCTTGTAAATCTTGGGCTTCTTTGGGTTTTCCCCATCGCCACCAGTTGTTGTTATTCATGTTTAGTAACTAATCAGTTTGTTTTATAATGAAATCAAAATATTATATTATTAAATGTTTTATTAAAAGTAACATATTCAATAAATTACCCTATATTATCTTTGGTTTTAGTTTAATATATAATTATTTTAACACTTTCCAAATATTCTACTCTTACCTTAGTATTTAAAAAAGCTCAACTCTGCTAGCTTAGCCATATTCTGTATTTTTAATCAAAAGAACTCCTCTACACTTGCCTTCAATGTCATTAAGTTAAGATAAATTAATTGAATTTTTCAGGTCATTCTCAATGATATGAAAAATATTTTTCTTTATATTAAAAGATTCTTCGTTCCGTTTCACTTTACTCCCGAAGCCTCGAGACTGAATGACAAAAACCCTTAACTTAATGATATTTCGCTTGCATTGAGCATAGCGTAAAGATAGTTATTTTTACATTATAAGTGAGCATATTTATAAGAGTCATAATAAGAGTTTGTTATTGTATCATTTGGTTTGTCCGATAAAATATAGGCGAAGTATTTTAAATGCAGAAGTACCCTCAACATTAATTAATCGTTGTAAAAGGATTTTATCTAACATAAGGTAATCTTTGATTACACAAAAATTAATAATTTTAAGCATGTAAGAAAATAACAAACCTACTAAACGTCAAGTAGTTATCAATAATGTTGATAAAAATAATGTAAGACCGTTACAATATTAGACAAAATTAAGATTTAAAGCTTTTTTACTTTGAATTATACCAACCTAAGTTTGTAAAAATAGCTTTTACAACGGTCTTAATGTTTCTCAAAAACACTATAATAAGTTGAAATAATTGTTGACAAGCCAACAATTATCAAAACACCACAGAAAATAATTTTTAAATACCTAAATTTGTGGGTGAATAGTTTCTTATTGAAAATTAAACCAATTAATGGAATTCGGAATTTGTAATTTAAATAGCATTGCCATTCGTAAAGAGCCAAACGCTACTAGCGAAATGGTTTCTCAGATTCTATTTGGTGAAACATTTAAAGTTACCGATTCCAATAACCAATGGGTAAAAGTTATTTTAGATTTCTATTTTTATGAAGGATGGGTTTCTAAAAATGAAATAATCTTACTTCAAGAAGATGATTACAATGAAATTTTTACAAAAAACAAGACTGTTTCCAATGAATTGGTAACCTATATTTCTGATCAAAAAAATAGCCTACAAATATTAACTCTGGGTGCATCATTACCACACTTTAAGAAGAACAAATTCAAATTATTAGAACAACAATTCGATTTTGATGGCAATACCAATTCTAATAAATTAACTAAAGCAAATTTAGTTAACACTACATATATGTATCTCAATACTCCTTTTTTATGGGGAGGAAGAACACCTTTTGGTATTGACTGTTCTGGATTTACACAAATGGTTTATAAAATAAATGGTTATTCTTTACTCAAAAATGCTTCTTCTCAAGCCAGTCAAGGAGAAGTTTTAAGTTTTATTGAAGAAAGTGAGCCTGGAGATTTGGCATTTTTTGATAATGAAGAAGGTGAAATAGTTCATGTTGGAATTATTTTGGCAGACAACCATATTATACATTGTCATGGAAAAGTAAGAATTGACAGATTAGATCAAAGCGGAATATACAATGCTGATACTAAAAGACATACTCACAAACTAAGGGTTATGAAACAAATTTTTTAGAAATTACTTACTAACCTGCTCTATTTAAAACAAAATATAGCGAAGCAGATTGTTTAGTATATTTGTTCCCGTAAGGATTTTCACTTTAAAGAAATTGTTTCTTAATATTTTTAGTTGGATAACAATTATTTAATATAAATTTCAATTCACAAATATTTAACAGGCTAGTTTCATTGAAAAGTGTAAATTTGTAGCTTATAAATTATATTCAATATAAAAATGAAAAAAATAATCATCTTATTTGTTGTTATCGCATTATCTTCTTGTAAAGAACAAATCAAAGACTATGTAAGTATTCAAGGTAAAATTACTAATTCAAGTGATGAAGCACTAACAATTTTAGGCGAAAACTTTCAAAAAAGCATTACAATCAATTCTGATGGAACCTTCCAAGACACACTAAAAGTAATCGAAGGTGGTTTTCATGGATTAACTATTGGGTCAATAAAATCTTTTATATATGTAAAAAACGGTTATGACTTAGAATTAAACTTTGACAAAAAAAAGTTCCCAAATTCGGTAAATTTTAATGGTAATGGTTCAGGTACTAATAATTACTTATTTGAAAAAGTTAAATATATTAACAATGGAAAACTAAGTGACCCAAAATGGTTTACTGGATTAAAAAAAGCTGAATTTGATGAAAAAATTGCAAGTATTTCAAAAGATCTAGATGCTTTATTAGTTGGTGCTAAAGATTTAGATCCTGAAGTTTTAAAATCAGAACAAGAAAATAACATAAAATTTATTGAGTTCTTTAATACTGGTTATAAGAGAGAAAGTGAAATGAGTAATGTAATCAAAAAAGGAACTCCATCTCCAAAATTCAACTACCCAAACACTGAAGGTGAAAATATTTCTTTAGACGATTTGAAAGGGAAGTATGTTTATGTTGATGTTTGGGCAACGTGGTGTGGACCATGCATACGAGAAATCCCGTCTTTAAAAGAACTAAATAAAGAATATAGCGGTAAAGCTCTTGCTATTGTAAGTTTATCTATTGATGATGTTGCCAACAAAGACAAATGGTTAAAAATGGTAGCTGATAAAGATTTACAAGGTATTCAAATTATGGCAGACAAAGCTTGGGATTCTGATTTTATTAAAGCTTATAATATTACGGGTATTCCGCGATTTATTTTAATTGATAAAGAAGGTAATATTTTGGATGCCAATGCTCCTCGCCCATCCAACCCTAGATTAAAAGAAGTTTTAAACGGTTTAAGCTTATAAATTAAGGTTTAGTGTAAATTCAATTAGTAAATGCGCCTTTTAGGAGTGTTTTATTTACATTAAGTTACTCCATTTCGCTCTCTTTGCTTTGTTTCAAATTAGCGTTTATATGAGTACTCCTTATACCGCAACAACCGCAAAGCATTAACAACCACAATAAGTGTAGATCCTTCGTGAATGGCAACTGCCACACCAATACTTGCCCAACCAATTAATGTTGACGGAATTAAAACAGCAACAATTCCTAAACTAATCCATAGGTTTTGTTTGATAATACTTCTTGATTTTCGACTCAACCCAATTACAAAAGGTAGATTTTCAATTTTATCGGACATTAATGCAACATCGGCAGTTTCAAGTGCTACATCGCTTCCTGCTGCTCCCATTGCGATACCAACTGTGCTGTTTGCCATTGCTGGCGCATCATTTACGCCATCGCCAACCATTGCTACTTTTGTGTATTTTTCTTTTAATTCTTGAATTGCAGTTACTTTGTCTTCTGGCATTAAACCGCCTTTTGCTTCGGTAAGTCCAATTTGTTTTGCGATTGAATCGCCTACATTTTGATGATCGCCTGTAAGCATTATCATTTTTTCAATGCCCATTTCTTTTAGACGTAATAAAGTGCTTTTTGCAGCTTCTCTTGGTGTGTCCATTACGCTTAACAAACCAATTAATTTATTGTTAGATGCTACCAACATTGCGGTATGACCATCATTTAATAAATCATTCATTTGTGTAGCAACGGCATCATTGATTGTTATCTTTTTTTCAATCATTAATTTTGCATTTCCGATAAGAATATTCGCTCCTTTATAAGTTGCACTAATTCCTTTTCCTTGAATGGCTTTTATATCTGATGCTTCATTCTTTACCTCAATATTATACTGCGATTTTATATCTTTTGAAATGGCTTTTGCCAACGGATGATTACTCAAACTCTCCACATCTAAAACCAATGCTAAAAATTCGTCTTTATTAAATCCGTTTAACGGAATGGCATTGGTCAGTTTTGGTTTTCCTTCGGTAAGTGTTCCTGTTTTGTCGAAGGCAATGGTTGTTAAACTTCCTAAATCCTCCAACGCACGACCGCCTTTTATGAGTACGCCACCTTTTGCGGCTCTTGCAATTCCGCTAAGTACAGCACTTGGCGTAGAAATTGCCAAAGCACACGGACTTGCAGCAACTAAAACGCTAATGGCTCTATAAATACTTTCCTTTGAAGTTTCATCTATAATTAAATATGCAAAACATAATGAAATCACCAAAATAATAACTGCTGGAACAAACCATTTTTCAAACTTTTTGGTGGCTAATTGCGTAGGTGATTTTTTGGTTTCTACTTCGCTTACCATTTTTACCAAACGAGCAATGGTAGAATCTTCACTTAGTTTTAATACTTTAATTTCTAATGCATTATCGCCATTGATAGTTCCTGTAAAAACAACATTTGTTTTATCTATTTCTCTAAATTTTGGAAGATTATTTGCATCTGCAATCGCCGTTTTATCAATAGGAATACTTTCACCTGTAATTGAGGCTTGATTGATACTGCTACTTCCTTTAATAATTACGCCATCTGCTGCAATTTTAGTATTTGGTCGTACTACAATAATATCGTTTATTTTTAGTTCTTCTACTGAAATCTCTATGACTTTTCCACTTCTTTTTACCAATGCTGTTTTTGGCGATAATTCTCCCAAAGCCTCAATAGATTTTTTGGCTTTGTTCATTGCATATTTTTCTAATGCGTGTCCGATACTGAATAAGAACAACAGCAATGCACCTTCTTCCCAACTGCCAATATAGGCTGCGGCTGCGGCTGCAACAAGCATTAAAAAATCTATCTCAAATTCCCCTTTTTTAATTTTTCCGATGGCTTCGGTTAAGGTAAAATAACCTCCGAAGAAATAGGTTGCTATATAACTGTACAACGCCCATTTTTCGGGTAAATTGGTTGCGAACTCTATGATTATTCCTGTAAAAAAGAATATTCCGCCTATAATAGCGAAGTAAAGTTCGGTTTTTTCGCCAAAAATTCCTCCGTGATTGTGGTTCCCGTTATGACGGGACAGGCTGTGACTGTCATTTTTTTTGTGCTTTTCTTTCATTATTAGGTGTTTTTAAGTTCTTTAATTGTTGCTTTAAGCATAGCAGGAACAACAATTTTATGAAATGGTTTTATGATTATGAAATATAGTTTTCCGAACCAATTATTGAAATTCACAGCAGTTGTTATCGTTAAATTTTGTTTTGAATCATTTAATAATAATGAAACTTTAAAGTTTAAATGCTTGTCATTTTCTCCAAAAATTAATTCTGATTTATTTTTTTGAAGCAGTTTAAATAATCCAACTTGTTCGCCAATTTCCATATTAAAACTGTCAAAATCTTGTTTGTTTAATACATCTTCACCAGTTTTAAGTCCAAAAGTTGAAACCATTTTATTTCTTAAACTAAGTAAGTTTTCAATCCATTTTGGTGATGATAAGAAAAAGGCTTTTCCAACTTCTTCTGAAGTTAAATTTTCTGCATTGCTTTCTATGTTGCCTATATAGCAATCTACATAATCAAATTCTGTTTTTAACAAAACTGAATTTTCAGGAAAGCCTATTTTCTTAATCCTCATTTTCAATTTATCATTTTTCACTTTTAATGACTATGTTCTGCTTCTCCTTTACCCATTTCTGCTAATAAAAAATAAGCGCCATCACTTACTATTAAAGTGTTTTCTGGCAATTCTTTTAACAATTTAATTGCTGTAAAACCATTGTTACTAATTCCTGTAATAACTTCGATCATTTTAAAGGTCATTTTTGGCTCATCGTGATTGTCGCCTTCATTTTCGTGATTTCCACTCTCATCGTGAGCGTGCTCTTCGTTTTTAATTTTTATAAAAATATGCGACTTCTCGTCTTCGGTAACAATTGCTTTTTCTGGCAAAACATTTGTAAGAGTTTCATTTGCAATAATTTGTCCGTGAATATACATTCCTGGAATAAGAATTTTACTTTTATTATCAATTTCTGCGTGTACGTGAATTGCCTTAGGGTTTGACTCAAAAACAGGACTTATGGCGTGTATTTTTCCTGAAAACTCTTGTCCTTCAAGACTACTTGTTGTAAAATTTAGTATTTGCCCTACTTTTACTTTACTAATATCTTTTTCAAAAACCATAACATCTGCGTGCAATTCGTCATTATTTACAACCTCAATTAGTTTGGTTAAAGGAGCCGCATAAGCACCAATATTGGTTTCTACTTTTCCTACTTTTCCATTAAAAGGCGAAACTATATTTACTGTTGAGTATAGATTTCCATTTTCGATTGATGACACGTTAAGACCTAACATTCTAAGTTTCATTTTCTGCCCTTTAAGGTTGGTCTTACTATTTCGGTATTCAGCAGTTACGCGTTGAAACTCTTTTCCCGAACCTACTTTTTCTTCATACAAAATTTTTCGTCTGTTGTATTCTTGTTCTAAAAAATGCAATGAATTAAGGTTATTTAGATAATCTTGTTGCATCTGTATAATATCTGGATGTTCTATTCTGGCTAAGATTTTACCTTTTTTAACATTATCTCCTTCAATTACATAAATGTTTTTTATAATTCCGCCAACTATAGAACTTATATCTGCTTTGTGCTGAGGAGCAACTTCTAAATCTCCTGATGCTTTTACGGAAATATTCATTTTCTTATTTTCTATGGTAACCAATTTTAAACTTATTGCTTCCATTTGCTGTTCGGTTAAGGACACTGTGCCTTCTTCGTGGTCATCGTGTACTTCCTCCGAAGTATTTTCTTTTGAGTTTTCAGTATGTTTATCCTCTTTATTTTTTGATGAATTTCCACAACTGCTTACTAATATTCCTATAAAAAGGATTGCTGTTATTATTTTTATATTTTTCATTTTGTTGATTTTAATTATTTTAATTGGAACGCTGATGACACGGATTACACAGATTTTCACGGATTTTTTATATGTGTTTGCCTGTATAATTCATAATCATCAAAGTCCATTTTTATTTTATTTTTTTACTAAAAAGACTATTATTTAGACAATTCCTTATCAATAGTTACAATCAAGTCTTTTATCTTATGTCTTATAGCAAAGCGGTCTTATGTCTTTTTTATTTCCCAACCAAATACTCAATAGCAATAATCGCTTGATTATATTCATTTATAAGACTCAAATAATTACTTTTTATCTCAATCCCCGTATCCAAACCTTGTATATATTCTATATAACCAATAGCATCGTTTTCAAAACTTTTTTTAGCGTTCGATAAAATTAATGCTGCTTGTGGTAAGGCTTTCTCTTCGTAATATGCTACTGTACTTTTATATTTAAAATAATCTTGCATTACACGTTCATACTCGCCATTTAAAACTGTTTGATAGTATTTTGCATCTTCTTCTGCTTTTTGCTTTTGAATTTTTGATGCTTTTATTCGTGCTCTATCTGGTCTTATCCATAAAGGAATTGAAACGGTTGCTGTAACACTTGAAAAACGTTGGTTGCTTCCAAAAAATTGATTTACACCATTAACTGTATAATCGCCTATTAATGACTGATTTGTATAGCCCAAAGCAATATCTGGAAGCATTTTAGATTTGTTTAAGGCTATTTCTTTCTCTCTTACAGAAATTTGATTTTTCAGTAAATTCAAATTCGGGTTTGTATCTATTTCTGAGGCATCTATAGTTAGGTTTAATTCCTTTTTAGGATTATAATTTTCCGATATATCTATCATATCTTGGTTTCCTAATAAGGTTTGCAGCCTTTTTTTATAGATTTTTATATTGGCTTCATTTTGTGTTAACGCTACTTTTATGGCAGTCATTTTGGCTTCCGAAGTTACTTTTTCCAGCAAAGTTCCTGCTTCTACTTTATATCTTAATGTTGCTGCTCTTAAAAAATGTTGATAAACACTGTCTTTATATTTAAGAAGTTTAAACTCTTCTTTTAAATAAGCAAGTTGATACCAAGTTTGTTTTATTTCCTTTACCAAATCATTTTCGGTTATTATCTTTTCAGATTTTCCTATTTCGATATTGGCTTTTGCCAGTTTTTTTTGATTGGAATAAACCGTTGGAAATTGAAACTTTTGACCTATCGAAAAAGCAAAATCGTTTTCAAAACTATTGTACCTTCCGTATTGAAAATCGACATCTGTTTTCCCTATATTAAACGATGTTTTTTCCAGTGTTTCTAAACGATCTATTTCGAGATTAGCAGATTTTATACTTCCATTGTTGCTTAGTCCGTATTCAATTGCATCTTCTAAAGAAAGTTTTACTTCGCTATTTTCTGTTTGACTATATGAATTAATAGCGAAAAACGAAAAACCAACAATCAATAATAAACTTGCTAAAGATATTCCTCCAGATTTCAAGGCTTTTCTTTCTTTTCTTTTCTCTCTTTTCTTTTCTCTCTTTTCTGAATTGGCTTCCACTAAGTTATATAAAATAGGAATAACAATAAGTGTTAACAACGATGCCGTAAGCATTCCTCCAATAACTACGGTTGCAAGTGGTCGCTGCACTTCGGCTCCTGCGCCCGATGAAATTGCCATTGGCATAAATCCTAAAATATCGGTCGATGCAGTTAAGAAAATAGGTCTAATTCGCTCTTTTGTTCCTTTAATAATTCTGTCTTTGAGTGAAAGTCCTTCTTGTTTTAAATCGTTCATACTGGTTATTAAAACCAATCCATTTAAAACGGCAACACCAAATAACACTATAAATCCAACACCTGCCGAAATACTAAATGGCATATCTCTAAGCCAAAGTGAAAATATACCACCAATGGCTGCCAACGGAATTGCCATATAAATCATAATAGTTTGACTGAATGATTTTAAGGCAAAATAAAGTAATACAAAAATGAGTATCAATGCAATTGGAACTACAATTAACAATCTTGATTTTGCACGTTGTAGGTTTTCAAAAGAACCTCCATATTTTAGATAATAGCCAGGAGGCAAATCTAATTGAGCATCTAATTTATCTTGAATTTCGTTTACAACACTTTCTACATCTCGTCCTCTAATATTAATTCCTACATAAGTTCTTCGGTTTGTGCCTTCGCGAGAAATTTGCATTGGCCCAGATTGATAATCTATTTTTGCAACTTCTCTTAACGGAATTTGAATGCCACTTGGCAACGAAACGTATAGGTTTTTAAGGTCATTTATGCTTTGTTTATGCTCATCTTTAAGACGTACTACCAAATCAAACCGTTTTTCTCCTTCAAAAACAATACCTGCTGTTTCGCCACTAAAAGCAGTTCTTACAAGTGTGTTTAGTTCTTGAATGTTAAGTCCGTATTGTGCAAGTTTTGCTCTTTCATAATTAACAGTCATTTGCGGAAGACCACTTGTCGATTCAATTTTTAAATCGCCTACGCCATCTACAGTAGCAATAATTTCACCCATTTTTTTGGCATATTTAGACAGTACATCTAAGTCTTCACCAAATAATTTTACAGCAACATCTTGTCTAACACCTGTCATTAATTCGTTAAAACGCATTTCGAGAGGTTGCGAAAATTCGTAATTAACGCCTGGAAGAAAAGCCATTTTATCTTTAAGCATTTCTATGAGTTCGTCTTTTGTTTGAAAATTAGTCCATTCAGATTTTGGCTTTAAAATTAAAAACATATCTGCAATATCCATTGGCATTGGATCTGTAGGTATTTCGGCTACACCAATTTTAGAAACGACTTGTTTTACTTCGTGGAAATTCTTTAAAATAGTTGCTTCAATTTGCTGACAAACTTTTTCGGTTTCTTCTAATGAACTTCCTGGTTTTAGAATGGCGTGCATTGCCAAATCTCCTTCATCTAACTGAGGTACAAATTCTCCTCCCATTTTTGAAAATGTAAAAATAGAAAGTAGTAAAAGTACTAATGAAACACCAAGGATTGTTTTTTTTCTATTTAGAGCAATAGATAAAACTGGTTCGTATTTTTTCTGAAGCCACTCTATAAACTTGTCTCCCCACATTTTTTTCTGTGAAGGATTTTTACTCATAAAATAAGATGATACCATTGGTACATACGTTAAACATAATATCATTGCACCAATTACAGCAAAACTAAAAGTCATTGCCATTGGCGTAAACATCTTGCCTTCAACCCCTTGTAAAGTTAGTATTGGAAGAAAAACAATAAGGATAATTAACTGCCCAAAAAAGGCAGCATTCATCATTTTACTGGATGATTTGTAAGAAATATCATCTAAATCCTTTTGTGATAACTTTTTGTTTTCAGATAGTTGCCGCACTTTTTTCATTGTATGAAAGACGACACTTTCAACAATAATTACGGCTCCATCTACTATAATTCCGAAATCTATTGCACCTAAACTCATTAAATTAGACCATACTCCAAAAACATTCATCATTATATAGGCAAATAATAATGACAGCGGAATGGTTGACGCTACTATAAGTCCGCCTCTAAAATTCCCAAGAAATAGTACCAAAATAAAGATAACGATAAGTCCACCTTCTAATAAGTTGTTTCGTACTGTTGATGTTGTTCTTTGAATTAAATCGGAACGATCTAAAAATGATTCGATGTAAATACCTTCAGGAAGTGATTTTTCAATTTCGACAATTCGTTCTTTTACGCGTTCAATAACATCTTTAGAGTTTTCGCCTTTAAGCATCATTATCATTCCGCCAACAGCAAGACCTTCGCCATTTTTAGTTACAGAACCATAACGAATCGCATTACCAAACTGTACGGTTGCTACATCTTTAATAAGAATTGGCAGACCGTTTTGTGTTTTCACAATAATTTTTTCAATATCGTCTAAAGACCGAATCAACCCTTCGCCACGAATAAAATTGGCGCTATGATTTTTTACAATATAAGCACCACCTGTATTTTCGTTATTAACTTCGAGTGCATTAAATATTTCGGTAATGCTAATTCCCATACTTTTTAACTTGTTTGGATTAACAGCAACTTCGTATTGTTTTACATTTCCGCCAAAACTATTTACTTCTACAACTCCAGAGAGCATCGCCATTTGGCGTTTTACAATCCAATCTTGATAGGTTCGTAAATCTACATCAGTATATGTATCTTTAAATTCGGGTTCAACTTCTAAGGTGTATTGATAAATTTCGCCCAATCCTGTGGATATTGGTCCCATAAAGGGTTCGCCAAATTTTTGAGGTATTTGTCCTTTTACATCGCTTAATTTTTCGGACACTAATTGCCTTGGCAGATAAGTTCCCATTTTGTCTTCAAATACAATGGTAACAACCGATAGCCCGAAACGAGAAATGGAACGAATTTCTATAACCCCTGGTAAATTAGCCATTGCCAATTCTACAGGATAAGTTACAAATTGCTCAATATCTTGAGTTCCTAAATTTGGTGATGTTGTTATTACTTGAACTTGATTGTTTGTGATGTCAGGAACGGCATCTATGGGTACTTTTCGCATTGAATATATGCCAAGACCAACCCAAGCAACCATCATCATACCAATGATGAGTTTATTCTTTATAGAGAATAATATTATTTTATTTATCATTTAATGTTGTTTTAATACAGTTATTTTTTTCAGTATAAAGCATATTGAAATTAAGTTTTACTACGTATAGTAAAAAACGGACGTAATTGTCCTAAAAAAAATAATGTATTAAACTCTTGGTGGTTGTAGAATTTTATCTAAAAAATTATTTGAATAAATTGAATTACTATAAGTATTTAATTTATTTGAAGGTATTTCTTTATAAGAAATATTTTGTTGAGTGTTAGGTTCTATAGTAATAGTTGTACAACAAACACAACTACAAAATGGCGAGCACATGTCACCAAAATCACCTAGATGATTTTCAGAATTTTGTAATTCAAAAACTAATTCTCCAGACACAATAAGTTCATCATCACAAGGAATGGATGATAAAGTAATGGTGAGAATTGATAATATGACTGCTAATAATTTCATAAAAACTACGCAAATATATAAAAATAAAATAAAATTGTGAAAATTATTAACTTAACCTTAACTTTTTATTGTAATAAAAACACACCAAAAATGCTAATAATAAAATAAACAGCAAGTGTCATTGCTCCTGCATAATCTTTGGCTAAACGCTGACCAATCAAAAGAAAGACAAGTGTTATAGCACTTAACTCAACACCCAATAATGCAATTTCTTTTACTCCGGATGTTGCTAATTGATAGACTCCAACAAGCATTAAAACTCCTGCGGTAATTTCTAAAAACAAAATTGTTCCCAGCAAAAGAGGAACCATATTTTTTAAAGGTGAATTTTTGAAATGACCTTTAATAAAGTTTAAATTTCCTTTCCAATCAGTAATTTTATCAAATCCTGATTGAAGGAAAGTAACGATTAAAAAAAGTAAGATTAATATTTCTGCAGGATGATTGTTGAAGATAGTCATAATTGTTTTATTCTTTAGTGTGTAAAAGCCGTGTTAATTTAATTGATAAATCTAACAAAATAATTTTTGCATTTCCATTTCTTTCTATATGATAGATTGCATCATTTATTTCATTGTTGATACTTTCGATATTATTTCCGTGAACAAAAGGTGCAAATTTTTTCAGATCAAACCCTTGTGTTTGAGTTTCTAAAAACGCCAAATTTGAGGCTTTATAATTGGTCAATAAGGCTTGTCTAAAAAATTGCAAGCAGTAATGAAGAAAGCGTTTTTGAGTTTCTCTACCTGTTTTTGAAATTGCATCGCTCCAAGTAACCAACTCGTTAATTACAGCCGCATTTCCACGTGCTCTAAATGCGGCACGAATCCAAGTAATAAACCATTCTTCAAAAACAGAATCTGAAGAATTGTTGTGTAAAATTTGCAATGCTTTATTGTAATTTCCATCACATTGATGCGCAATTTTTCGTGCTTCATTTTCTGCTATTCCTTCAGAAGAAATAAGTCCGTTTACAATATCACTTTCTCTCAATACAGGAAAATGCAAGGCTTGACAACGAGAACGAATCGTGCTAATAATATTTTCTTCGTTTTCGGTAATCAAAATAAAAATTGTTTTTTCTGGAGGCTCTTCAATCAGTTTTAACAATTTATTTGCAGCCGAACTATTCATTTTTTCTGCCATCCAAATAATTACAATCTTAAAACCACCTTCATACGATTTTAAACTTATTTTTTTTGATATTTCTAAGGCTTCATCCTTACCAATTAAGCCTTGTTTGTTTTCAACACCAATAAATTGCAACCAATCAAACAGATTTCCATACGGTTTCTGCGCAATAAAATTGCGCCAATCAGTTAAAAACAAGTTGCTTGTCGGATGCTTTTTAACCCTTTCATTTGTAGTAACAGGAAATGCAAAATGCAAATCGGGATGCGCCAATTTATCACACTTTAAATTGCATACTTCAGCGTTTGAATTTCCATTACACAATATATGTTGTGCATACGCAATTGCCATAGCAAGCGCTCCAGAGCCTTCTTTCCCTACAAATAACTGCGCATGTGGAATCCGTCCATTAGCAGCCGATTGCTGCAAATGATTTTTGATATGCTCTTGCCCTAAAATAGCTGAAAAACGCATAGTACAAATTTACATAAAATTTTTAGTTGTTAGTATTGTTTTTGAGGATTGTAACAAGCGTCATTTCGATGAGGAACGAAGAAGCAATCTCATTCTAAAAAACAGATAAACATATCTAAAAATAAGTATATTTGCTACTCCTTAATATAACATAAACAAATGCCAACAATCGATAACTTCAATTTTGAAAACAAAAAAGCACTGATACGAGTAGATTTTAATGTTCCTTTAGATGAAAATTTTAAGGTTACAGACGCTACAAGAATAGCTTCAGCAAAACCAACAATTATAAAAATTTTAGAAGACGGAGGAAGTTGTATTCTGATGTCGCATTTAGGACGACCAAACGGTGTTTCCTCTGAATTTTCTCTACAACATATTGTAGAAACAGTAAGTGAAGTTATAGGCGTTCAAGTGAAATTTATTGACGATTGTATCGGAGAAAAAGTAGAAAAAGCAGTTGCAGAATTAGAAAGTGGAGAAATATTATTATTAGAAAATCTACGATTTTATGAAGAAGAAAAAGAAGGAAACCTTTTTTTCGCTAAAAAACTTTCCAAATTAGGAGATATTTACATAAACGATGCCTTCGGAACAGCGCATAGAGCACACGCATCTACCACAATTATTGCGCAATTTTTTAAAGAGAAAAAATGTTTTGGCTATTTATTAGCCAAAGAAATAGAAAGCATCAATAAGGTGTTAAATGAGAGTCAAAAACCTGTAACAGCCATTCTTGGAGGCGCAAAAGTATCTTCAAAAATTAGCGTAATTGAAAACATTTTAGAAAAAGTAGATCATATTATTATTGGAGGCGGAATGACCTTTACATTCATCAAAGCATTAGGAGGAAACATAGGAAATTCATTGGTTGAAGATGATAAATTAGCCTTAGCATTAGAAATTTTGACCAAAGCAAAAGAACAAAACACAACAATACATTTGCCTGTAGATGCTGTAATTGCAGATGCTTTTAGCAACGATGCCAATATAAAAACAGTCGATACAACTAAAATTCCAGACGGTTGGATGGGACTTGATGTTGGTCCAAAAACTTTAGAAAAATTTGCTACCATAATTGCCAATTCTAAAACCATTCTTTGGAACGGACCTTTGGGCGTTTTTGAATTAGAAAATTTTTCAAACGGAACAATCGCTTTAGGAAATGCCATTGCCGAAGTCACTAAAAACGGTGCGTTTTCATTAGTTGGAGGCGGAGATTCTGTTGCGGCAGTTAAACAGTTTGGTTTTGCCGATAAAGTAAGTTATGTCTCAACAGGTGGCGGCGCAATGCTCGAAATGTTGGAAGGAAAAACCTTGCCAGGAATTGAAGCGATATTGAGATAAAATTATAATAAAAATGAAGTACACAACAATCCCGAATACAGACCTGAAAATAAGCAAAATATGCCTTGGCACAATGACTTGGGGAAATCAAAATAACGAAGCAGAAGGACATCAACAAATGGATTACGCGTTAGAAAACGATGTGAATTTTTTTGATACTGCAGAGTTGTATTCCGTTCCTGCAACGCCAGAAACCTACGGTGCAACAGAAAAAATTATTGGGAATTGGTTTAAAAAAACTGGAAATCGTGATAAAGTTGTTTTGGCAAGTAAAATTGCAGGTTCAGGACCTTATACGAAACATATTAGAGAAACAGGCTTTTCAAAAGGAGCCATTTCAGAAGCCATCAATAACAGTCTAAAACGCTTACAAACCGATTATATAGATTTGTATCAATTACATTGGCCAGAACGTGGCGTAAACTGTTTTGGAACACGTGATTATCCGTTTGAAACATCAGAAAAAGAAGCTGAAAATCATTTTGAAATATTAGAAACCCTACAAAGTTTCATCAAACAAGGAAAAATCAGACATATCGGTTTATCTAACGAAACACCTTGGGGAACGATGCAATACTTGCAAACTTCCAAAGAATATAATTTACCAAGAATGGCGACAGTTCAAAACTCATATTCTTTAATTCATCGTGCGTATGAATATGGAATGTCGGAAATTTCTATGCGAGAAAACATAGGCTTATTGGTGTATTCTCCATTAGCGCAAGGTGTTTTATCAGGAAAATACCTCAATGGAAAAACACCAGAAGGCGCAAGAGGCACTTTATTTCCTAACTTTATAGCAAGATATAAAACTCCAGGAGCAGAAAAAGCAGTTTTAGAATATCAAAAACTTGCTAAGAAAAACGGATTGACCTTATCAGAATTGTCATTAGCATTTGTAAATCAATTGCCATTTGTTACAAGCAATATTATTGGTGCAACAAAAATGAGTCAGTTAAAAGAGAATATCAACAGTATCAATATTAACTTATCGGATGAAATTATTGCAGAAATTAATGAAGTTCATGAATTAATTCCGAATCCTGCGCCTTAAAGTAAGCGCTTTTCGCTATTTGAAACTTTTACTAAAATTTAAAACAAAAAATAGTACCAAACCTAAGAGACCCTTCGTGCAATTTTGTGAATTTTTGCGTAACAGCGTAATAACAAATAACGCAACATTTATAAAACTAATACCCAATTTTAGCACGAACCCTTTGCAAAACTTTTTGCGCTACTTTTTGTGCTTTTTTAGCACCAATTTCCAACACTTTATCTATTTCATCGCGATTATTCATATAATAATTATAACGTTCACGCTCTTTAGAAAAAACGTTTATCAATAATTCAAAAAAGGCTTGTTTTGCGTGTCCGTAACCGTAATTTCCGCCTTCATAATTTCCGCGCATTTCGACAATTTGCGTTTTAGAAGCAATCAATTTATAAAGAGAAAATAAATTACACGTATCAGGATTTTTGGGATCTTCCAAAGGCGTAGAATCCGTTTCAATCTTCATAATTTGTTTGCGCAATTTTTTATCATCTAAAAAAATATCGATGATATTCCCTTGAGATTTGCTCATTTTCCCACCATTTGTTCCAGGAACATACATGGTGTCTTCTTGCACTTTTGCCGTTGGAAGAATCAATGTTTTTCCCATTTGATGATTAAATCTATTGGCAACATCGCGTGTCATTTCAAGATGTTGCAATTGATCTTTTCCAACAGGAACAATCTCGGCATCGTATAATAAAATATCGGCAGCCATTAACATAGGATAACTAAATAAACCAGCATTTACATCTTCCAATGTATCTGATTTGTCTTTAAATGAGTGCGCTAAAGTCAGTCGTTGATACGGATAAAAACAACTCAAATACCAAGATAATTCTGTTACTTGAGGAATATCAGATTGACGATAAAAAATGGTTTTATCTATATTTAAATCGCAAGCCAACCAAGTTGCAGCAGTACTATACGTGTTTTCTCGTAAGGTTTTCCCTTCTTTTATTTGCGTAAGTGAGTGCATATCTGCAATAAAAAGAAACGACTCATTATTGCTGTTTTTTGAAAGTTCTATTGCTGGTTTAATAGCTCCTAAAATATTTCCAAGATGTGGCGTTCCTGTACTTTGTATTCCTGTAAGAATTCTGGACATTATTAATTTGCTTTTGAGTAGCAAAAATACATATTTCAATAGTAATATTTGGAAATGAAATTAATTAGTATTTTTGAAGTCAATGAAAATATTTAAAAATACAGCCATTTTCTTTTGGCGAATGTGGTTTTATGGGTGGATGATAGGAACAATTATTGCGATCCTTCCTGTATTGGCGATTGTAATATCGAAAGAAAAATGGTATCCAATATTTTTTAAAATTGCGCGCGCTTGGGGAAAAACACTTCTTTTTGTGATGGGCTTTAGGGTGAAAATTGATCAAGAACAAGAAATTTCTCCTAACAAAAGTTATATGTTTTCTGCTAATCATACTTCAATGATGGATATTATGTTGATGTTTGCAGTAGCTAAAAATCCATTTGTATTTGTTGGGAAAGCAGAATTAGCAAAGATTCCTATTTTTGGATTTGTGTATAAACGCACATGTATTTTAGTTGACAGAAGTAACCCTGAAAGCCGAAAAGCAGTTTTTAGCGAAGCGCAAAGGAGAATTAAGAACGGTTTGAGTGTTTGTATTTTCCCCGAAGGTCAAGTCCCAAGTGATGAAAGTGTCGTGTTAGACGAATTTAAAAACGGAGCATTTATACTCGCCATAGAACATCAAATCCCGATTGTTCCTATGACTTTTTATGATTGTAAAAAACGATTTTCATATACTTTTTTTAGTGGTTCTCCAGGAAAATTAAGAGTCAAAATTCATAAATTTATTGAAACGAAAGGATTGGAAATAAAAGATAAGAATACTGTTAAAAAACAAATGTTTGATTTGATTTATAATGATTTAAAAAGCGATTTAGAAAATAAATAATGGAAGAAAACAACTCAAACTATTACGATCCAAAAGAAGAGAAATTAAACGTGATTACACATGGTTTTGGACTGTTTATGAGTTTTGTTGCGTTGTTTTTTTTAACCAAAAAAACTCTTAATTACAATACAATTCATCTGGTAAGTTTTGTTATTTTTGGATGTAGTTTGATATTATTATACGCAGCATCAACATTTTATCATGCTTCAAAAGACCCTAAAAAACGCTATAAATTAAATATATTTGACCACGCATCTATTTATGTTTTAATCGCAGGAACTTATACGCCTTTTACACTTTTAGTTTTAGATGGTTGGGTTGGCTGGGCAATTTTCGGCGTTTCTTGGGGCTTAGCACTTATTGGAATAATATTAAAACTATTTTTTACAGGAAAATATGATAGAGCATCAACATTTGCGTATGTTTTTATGGGATGGTTGATTGTATTTGCCATAAAACCATTGATAGAAAATTTATCTTTTGAAGGATTAATGTGGCTTTTTGCAGGAGGAATTTTTTATACAGTTGGAGCCATATTATATAGCATAGAAAAGATAAAATACAATCACGCAATTTTTCATATCTTTGTGCTACTTGGTAGTTTCGCTCATTTTATGGCGGTATATTACCATATTTTACCAAAACAATAAGAATTAAAACGAATTTATTAGAAATAAATTAAGAACAAAATGAATATCAAAAACACAGTATTAGTAGTAATTGTAGCAATCTTTATGATCAGTTGTGCAGCAACTAAAAAAACAGTTAAAAAAGAAGGAATGAAAGTATTAAAATATGTTGAAGAACCACATTCTCACGCACAACCAAATGAAGTGGTAATTACGCATTTGAATTTAGATATTGATGTAAATTTTGATGAAGAAGTTATTAGCGGAACAGCAACATATGATATTACAAACAATAATGAGGCTACTGAAATTATTTTAGATGCTAAAAATTTGGTAATAGAAAAAGTTCAAGCAGACGGAAAAGACACAAAATTTTCTTTAGGTGCTTATGATGAATCTTTAGGACAAGCATTAACTATTGAAATTACTAAAGACACTAAAAAAATCACTGTTTTTTATCAAACTACTGATAAAACCGAGGCTGTACAATGGTTAACTCCACAGCAAACACAAGATAAAACACAACCGTTTTTATTCACACAAGGTCAGGCGATTTTAACACGTACTTGGATTCCTATTCAAGACAGTCCGCAGATAAGAATTACATACAATGCGACTGTTAGAGTTCCAAAAGAATTGATGGCAGTAATGAGTGCAGAAAATCCGAAGGAAAAATCTGTGAATGGAGAATATCACTTTAAAATGGCACAAAAAATCCCGCCATATTTAATGGCGTTGGCAGTTGGAGATATTGCTTACAAAGCAGTAAGTGATAGAACAGGGATCTATGCAGAAAACTCTATGGTTGATGCTGTTCAAGAGGAGTTTTCAGAGATGGAAAATATGATGGTTGCAGCAGAAAACTTATACGGAAAATACGTTTGGGATCAGTTTGATGTAATTGTATTACCGCCAAGTTTTCCTTTTGGAGGAATGGAAAATCCGCGTTTAACATTTGCAACTCCAACGTTGATTGCAGGAGATAAAAGTTTGACTTCGGTAATTGCACATGAGTTGGCGCACTCTTGGTCTGGAAATTTAGTAACTAACGCAACTTGGGACGATTTTTGGTTAAATGAAGGTTTTACCGTGTATTTTGAAAACCGAATTATGGAAGCACTATACGGTAAAGAAAGAGCAGATATGTTAGGTTTAATTGCTCGTCAAGATTTAGATGAAGAGGTAAAAGGGTTTAAAGATGCTCCTGAAAATACACATTTAAAATTAAACTTAAAAGGACGTAATCCTGATGAAGGAATGACGAGTATTGCGTATGATAAAGGGTTTATGTTCTTAAAAACATTAGAAAATGTTGCAGGAAGAGAAAACTTTGATGTATTCTTAAAAAATTACTTTCAAACGAATGCTTTCTCTACAATAACCACAGAAAAATTTGTAAAATATTTGAACGAAAACTTATTAGAAAAACACAGTCTTTCTTTCAATACTGATGAATGGATTTACAGCCCGGGAGTTCCAAGTAACGCTTATGATATTAAGTCAGATAAGTTTGAAAAAGTAAAAAAAACGATTAAAAGCATCCTTAAAACTAACAAAGTAGATGCAAGTGTTGCAAAAGATTGGACAACACAAGAATGGGTGTATTTTATTCGTAATTTCCCAGAAGATATTACGCCTGCACAAATGACTGTGATTGATAATGCATTTGATTTAACCAACTCTACAAACTCTCACAAAGCGATGGTTTGGTACGAACAGGCGATTACTCACAATTATAAAGGTAACAATGTTGATGTGAAGATTGAAGAGTTCTTAATACGTGTTGGTCGTAGATGGTATGTTTCTACATTATACACGGCCTTTGCAAAAGCAGGAAAAACAGAAGAAGGATTGGCTATTTATAAGAAAGCACGTGCAAACTACCATTCTATAACAATGAATACTGTTGATGCGACTTTGGGATATAAAAAGTAATTATAATTTAGTGATAGGATGACTTCAAGTCATTCTATCGCTTTTGATTCATATTAGACCTCGTAGGTTTTGAAATCTACGAGATCTTTTTATTTTAACATAACTTTACAAAACACCAACACAATATTTACTAAAATCATAACGTTATTTTTAGTAACTTCAAGCAAATTTTTTAATTGCATGCATCGTTTACTTTACTGTAAACAAAACTAAATTTTTATCAAAATGAATTTTTCTAAGGCACTTTGCATACTCCTTTTAGGTGTATTC
The DNA here is from genome assembly GCA_021647835.1 of Flavobacteriaceae bacterium. Lineage (GTDB taxonomy): Bacteria > Bacteroidota > Bacteroidia > Flavobacteriales > Flavobacteriaceae > Urechidicola. Next base: position 39,611 of record JAKITY010000002.1, read on the forward strand.
GTATTTTCTTGTAAGCCAAAAAACCCGCAAGAATCAACCAACAATCTATTTAAATTCAAAGAATACATTACGCAGACCACTTCAGGAGAAGTTTCGGTAGCGTCTTCTATCAGAATAGACCTTTTAAAAGAAGTTGATTCTTGGGTTCCAAATCAAGAAATAACAGAGAATATCCTTTCTGTTTCTCCTTCGGTTAAAGGAACTCTTATAGCATTAAACTCACGAACCGTATTGTTTAAACCTTCAGAAAACTTAAAAGAAAATAAAGAATATCAAGTAACGATAAACCTTGGAAAACTGTACGCTAATGTTCTTTCAGAATATAAAAAATATACGTTCAAATTTAAAACGTTGGAGCAAAATTTCTCTATCAGCACAAACACTATTCAATCATACAGTAAAAAAAGACAATATATTGAAGGGGTTTTACGTGCGTCAGATGTGATGTCATTAAAAGATGTTGAGCAAATCCTTTCGGCAACTCATAAAGGGGAGAAGTTAAAAATAAAATGGACTTCCACAAAGGGGTTAAGTCGTTTTTACGAATTTAGAATAGATAGTATCAAACGTTATGAAGATGATACAGAAGTTGCTATAAAATGGAAAGGAAGTAAAGTTGGCGTTGATAATAATGGAGAATCGACTTTTAAAATAATAGGAGTTAATAACTTTTCGATAGTCAAAATGGAAGTTGTTCAAAGTCCAGAACAATCCTTACAAATCAATTTTTCTGATCCATTAAAAAAACAGCAAAATTTTAGCGGTTTGGTGGCAATTCAGAATGCAAAAAAATTAAAATATATAGTTGACGGAAATATTTTAAAAGTATATCCAACCAATAAAATTGTTGGAAATGTTACTATTGATGTTTTTCAAGGGATTAAAAGCGTTGACGGCTATAAATTAAAGAAACCATTATCAGAAAAAATAACATTTGAACAGATAAAACCTCAAGTTAGATTGATTTCTAATGGTGTTATTTTACCAAACTCATCAAACTTAAAATTTAATTTTGAAGCTATAAACCTTAGCGCTGTTGACATCAAAGTTATTAAGATTTACGAAGATAATGTATTGCAATTTTTACAAGAAAACAACCTTAATTATGCAAATTCATATAATATCAGAAGAGTTGGACGTAGAATAGTTAACAAAACAATGAAATTGACTAAAGAAGGATTGCCAAACAATGGGAAATGGAAAACCTACGCAATTGATTTATCAAAAATGATTAAGGCAGATACTGGAGCAATCTATAGAATTGAGCTGAGTTTTAAAAAGGCGTATTCACTTTATTCTTGTGACGGCATAGAAGTTGTTACAAATACTGAAGATGATTATTACGAAGAAGACTATTATTATGATGACACTGAAGAGTACACTACCGCTGAGGCTACGGAGTTAAATGAACGCGAAGAACAATATTGGGATAATTTGATTTACAACTATCACAATCGCAGATATTATTCTTGGAAAGATAGAGAAAACCCATGTAAAGAAGCCTATTTTGACAATGATAATCGCATAGTTTCTGCCAATATTTTAGCATCTAATTTAGGTATTATTGTAAAAAAAGGAGAAAATAAATCGTATTTTTTTGCAGTTACTGATATTCTTACAACGCAGCCAATCTCTGGTGCAAATGTGAAAATTTACAATTATCAACAACAAGAAATTGCGTCATTATTTACCGACTCTCAAGGGTTTTCTGGGTTTGATGCTAATAAAAACGCATACTTCGCAATTGTTTCAAAAGGAAAAAGCAAAACCTATATAAAATTAAATGATGGTCATTCATTGTCGATGAGTAAGTTTGATGTTTCAGGACAACAACTTCAAAAAGGATTGAAGGGTTTTATTTATGGCGAACGAGGAGTTTGGCGACCTGGAGATTCTATTCATTTAACGTTTGTATTGAATGATAAAACCAATCCTTTGCCAAAAAAGCACCCTATAAAAATGGAATTGACCGATGCACAAGGAAAATTGGTTTATAAGAAAATAAAAACGGACAATATTAATGGATTTACACGTTTTTCAATTTCAACTTCTGATGCTTCACCAACAGGGAATTGGCAGGCAAACGTGAGTGTTGGAGGCGCACATTTTAGTAAAAACATAAAAGTAGAAACCATAAAACCAAATAGATTAAAGATTAAACTTGACTTTCCTGACAAAGTCCTATCTTCTAAAAACGCTATCAATGGCGCTATTGCTGTGAATTGGTTACATGGTGCTCCTGGAAAAAATTTACGCACAGAAATCAAAGCAAAATTTACCTCTATTTCTATAGGATTTAAAGGGTTTGACGGCTATGTATTTCGTGATCCTATTAGGAAATTTAATTCAGAAGAATTGGTCATTTTTGATAAAAAAGTTGATGCTGATGGAAAGGCAACAATCAATAAAAAATTAAATTTACAAAATAAGGCTCCAGGAATGTTGAGAGCAACATTTTTTACAAGAGCATTTGAAAATGGTGGCGATTTTTCTATGGATGTTTTCTCAAAAAATTACGCACCATATATTTCATTTGTAGGTTTAAAATCTCCAAAATCACGTGCGTATGGTTCTTTTTTTACTGATGAAGATGTAACTTTTGATGTTGCTACCGTTGATGATAAAGGAAACTCAATCAAAAGAAACGGACTCGAAGTTAAGATATATAAAATCAGTTGGCGTTGGTGGTGGAGTTCATCGTATGATGATTTATCGTCTTATGTAGGAAGTCAGCACCACAAACCGTTTAAATCATTAAAAATCAATACAAATTCGAAAGGAAAAGCGTCTTTTAATATCAACGTTCCAAATGATAAAGGAGGACGTTATTTAATCCGAATTTATGATCCAAAAAGTGGACATGCAACAGGGCGTACAACCTATTTTTATAAAGACTGGTGGAAACGTCCAAATAGCGATCCAGAATCTGCCAAAATGCTTATTTTTTCTTCGGATAAAGACACTTATAATGTTGGCGAAACGGCAAAAATAACTTTCCCTTCAGGCGCAGAAGGTCGTGCACTTATAAGTATTGAAAATGGTACGGAAGTCATCCATAAAAAATGGAAAAAAACGAAGAAAGGAGAGACAACAATAGACATTCCTATTACTGCCGAAATGGCTCCAAACGTGTTTGTAAATATTTCATTATTGCAGCCTCATGCATCAACAGTAAATGATTTACCAATTAGAATGTATGGAATTATTCCGCTAATGGTAGAAAATCCAAAGACAAGATTAAATCCTCAAATATCAATGCCAAAAACCCTGCGTCCAGAAGAGAAGTTTACCATAAAAGTAAGTGAAAAAAACGGTAAAAGAATGACCTATACACTTGCAGTTGTTGATGAAGGTTTATTAGGATTGACACGTTATAAAGCACCGAATGTTTGGAATGAATTTTATAAAAAAGAAGCGTTGGGTGTAAAAACTTGGGATATTTTTGATGATGTTATTGGCGCGTATGGAGGAAGTATTGAACAAGTTTTTGCGATTGGAGGAGATGCAAACGCAACAGGAGCAAAAAACAAAAAAGCAAATAGATTTAAACCTGTAGTTACATATTTAGGACCATTTATTTTAGAAAAAGGAAAGACTAAATCACACACGATTACAATGCCAAAATATATTGGAGCAGTGAGAACAATGGTAATTGCTGGAGATAATAGTTTTGAAGCTTACGGAACCGTTGAAAAATCTACACCTGTAAAAAAACCGTTAATGGTCTTAGCATCATTGCCTCGTAAATTGAGTCCGGGAGAAAAAATAACACTTCCTGTAACGGTTTTTGCAATGGAAGATAAGGTAAAAAATGCAACAATTAGTTTAAAATTAGATGATAAAATCAACATAATTGGCGCAAAAACGAAGAGTGTATCATTTGCTCAACCAGACGAAAAAATGGTTTATTTTGAGTTGGATGTTTCTGATGCAAAAGGAATATCAAAAATTGAAGTAATTGCAATAGGAAATGGAGAGAAATCGTCTTACGAAGTAGAAATAGATGTTACCAATCCGAACCCTATAAGTAATAAAGTTTCCAATGTTGTTATTGACGGAAAAGGCTCAGAAATTATTGACTTCTCTACCTTTGGAGTGAATGGAACAAATAGCGCAACGGTAGAATTTTCTACACTTCCATCAATGGATTTCACAGGAAGATTGCAGTATTTGATTCGTTATCCTCATGGTTGTGTGGAACAAACAACTTCGAGTGTTTTTCCGCAATTATTCTTGGCAGACATATTTGATTTAACACTTAATAAGAAGCAAGAAATGAATGAAAATATCAGAAAGGGAATAGAAAAATTAGGGCATTTTCAAGTTTCAAATGGTGGTTTGAGTTATTGGAGAGGGCAAAATGCAGCTAATGATTGGGGAACGAGTTACGCAGGACATTTTATGATAGAAGCCGAGAAAAAAGGCTTTGTTTTACCGTTAACATTTATCAGTAATTGGCTTCGTTATCAGCAAAAAACAGCACGTGATTGGCGACCAAGATACAACCAATACAATGCTGATGTCGCGCAAGCATACCGACTATATACGTTGGCATTGTCAGGACATCCAGACTTGGCATCGATGAATAGATTGCGCGAGTTTAGAGAACTTTCTAACACTGCAAAATGGCGTTTAGCGGCAGCGTATGCATTGGCTGGTCAAAAAGAAGCAGCAAAGAAAGTTGCAAATACGGCAAATATTCATTTTACTTCGAATAGATATGATTACTATTCGTATGGTTCGGTAGATAGAAATAAAGCAATGGCGCTAGAAACAATGTTGTTGGTTGATGATACTCAAATAAGAATTTTGACTGAAGATATTGCTAAAAACCTTTCTTCAGATAGATGGATGAGCACACAATCTACAGCATATAGTTTACTAGCAATGTCAAAAATGGTTGATAAAAATGGAGGAAAAGCATTGAAATTGAGTTATTCTATTAATGGAAAACAGTTAAAAAGCAATACAGAAAAAGCAGTTTCTCAACGAGATTTAGATATCAGAAACGGAAACAATCAGTTGAAAATCACAAATTTACAAGAAAATACGGTGTATGTTCGTGTTGTAAATTCTGGAAAGTTGCCATTAGGACAAGAAATTACTGAAAAAAGAAATTTAGGAATTTCGATTGTGTATAGAGACTCAAAAGGCAAGAAAATGGATGTTTCAAAATTAACTCAAGGAACTGATTTTACGGCCTCGATAACGATTAGAAATTTAAAACACGAGTATGTAAATGACATTGCTTTGACTGAAATTTTCCCTTCAGGATGGGAAATTGTAAACACTCGTTTTACTGATTTTGGAAGTTCCAAAAGGCAATCTAACTTTACTGATATTCGTGATGATAGAGTTAACTTCTATTTTGATTTAGGAAGTCAGAAATCAAAAACATTCGAGGTCAAATTAAATGCATCTTATCTTGGAAGATATTATTTATACGGTGTTCAAGCCGAAGCGATGTATGATAATGATTATTTTACTCGCACTAAAGGAAGATGGATTGAGGTAGTGAAGTAGTTTTTAGTTTAAAAGAAATGTTTTAGTGAAGGGATGAAAAGTCATCCTCTTACCTAAAAAATAAAATTATGGGAAAACAATATCAATTAATACCGAAAAAAAGTCAGGAGTTTATAGCAAATCAAAAACTTTTTTTTGTGGCAACCGCAACAAAAGATAGCCGTGTAAATTTATCTCCAAAAGGAGGAGATTCTTTGCGAGTTTTGAGTGAAAACAGAGTTGTTTGGCTTAACCTTACAGGAAGTGGAAATGAAACGGCAGCACATTTATTAGAAAATGATAGAATGACATTAATGTTTTGCGCTTTTGAGGGAAAACCTATGATATTAAGGCTGTATGGAACAGCGAAAATTTACCATCCAAGAGATAAGGAATATACAGAATTGATTGATTTATTTCCTGATGAAATTGGTGCACGACAAATTATCGACATGACTGTTGATTTAGTTCAAACTTCTTGCGGAATGGCAGTTCCTTTTTACAATTTTGTTGAAGAACGAAATCAACTAAAAAATTGGACAGAAAAAAAAGGAAAAAAAGAGATTGGAGAGTATTGGAAAGATAGAAATTTAAAGAGTATTGACGGAAAACCAACAGGAATATAGCAGTTAATTAATGAAATCATGGAAATATATATTAAAGCATAAAAAGAAGAGTATCGTCCTTTTGATACTCTTAACTTGGTATTATTTTTCACTTCCAAAAGAATTATTTAAAACACCAACATCAACCGTTATAGAAAGTTCAGAAGGAGATTTATTAGGAGCAAAAATTGCTACTGATGGTCAATGGCGTTTTCCAGGGAAAGATAGTATTTCTATTAAATTTAAGCAATGTATCGTGCAGTTTGAAGATGCACATTTTTATAAACACGTTGGTTTTAATCCAGTGTCGATGTTTAAGGCTTTACAACAAAACCTCAAAGCAGGAACAGTAAAAAGAGGAGGAAGTACACTTACGCAACAAGTTATTCGACTTTCAAGAAAAGGAAAAAAGCGTACATATTTTGAAAAATTTATTGAACTGATCCTCGCTACAAGACTTGAATTACGTCATTCAAAATCAGAAATTCTAAGTTTTTATACCTCGTATGCTCCTTTTGGCGGAAATGTTGTCGGAATTGAGGCGGCGTCTTGGAGGTATTTTGGTAGAAATAGCCATGAACTTTCTTGGGCAGAAACAGCGGTATTGGCAGTGTTGCCAAATGCTCCAAGTTTGATATATCCAGGAAAAAATCAGAAAAAACTGTTGGCCAAGAGGAATAGATTACTAAAAAAACTATTCAAGGAAAAGGTTATTGATGAACTGACTTACAAATTATCAATCACAGAAACACTACCTCAAAAACCATATCCTTTACCGCAAATTGCTCCTCATTTATTAGAAAAAATTGCAAAAATAAATAAAGGGAAGCGTGTAAAAACGAGTGTTAAAAGACACTTACAAGAACAGATAAATAGCATTGTTAAAAATCACTATAATAAACTAAAACAAAATCAGATTTACAATATTTCTGTGTTAGTTTTAGATGTAAAAACTCGAAAAGTACTGTCTTATATTGGTAATTCCCCAACAGATTCAGAGCACCATAAAGATGTTGATATTATTGATAAACCAAGAAGTACAGGAAGTATTTTAAAACCATTTTTATATAGTGCGATGTTAGATGCAGGAGAAATTTTGCCAAATACATTGGTTTTTGATGTTCCTACAACTATTGCGAACTACACTCCGAAAAACTTTAATAAAGAATATGATGGTGCTGTATCGGCAAGTGAGGCTTTATCGAGGTCTTTGAATGTTCCTGCAGTGAGAATGTTGCAAGATTTTGGTTTGGATAGGTTTCATCATTATTTAAAAGAATTGGATTTAAAAGACGTAAAACACAACGCCAATCATTATGGATTATCGTTGATTTTAGGAGGAGCAGAAAGCAATTTATGGGACTTGTGTAAATCGTATGCTTCGATGAGCTCGACAGTAAATCATTATGATTATATATCAGGAAAGTATTATAAAAATGAGTTTTTAGAACCTTCTTTTTTGGCAGATTTTAAAGTAGATTTTGGAGAAATATCAACAGAAAAAACAGTTTTTGATGCAGGATCGATTTACAAGACTTTTGAAGCAATGAAAAAGGTAAATAGACCAAATAATGAAGGTAATTGGGAGTTTTTTGATTCTTCAAGAAAAATAGCGTGGAAAACAGGGACAAGTTTTGGTTTTCGTGATGCTTGGGCAATAGGAACAACTAAAGATTATGTAGTTGGTGTTTGGGTTGGAAACGCAGATGGAGAAGGTCGTCCAGGACTTATAGGTGTTTCAACCGCAGCACCAATTCTGTTTAATGTTTTTGATTTATTACCTCAAAGTTCGTGGTTTGTAAGGCCTTTTGATGAGCTGTCAGAAGTTGAAGTTTGTACAAAAAGCGGTTACAGAGCTTCAGGAATATGTGAAGAAAAAAAGAAACAATTCATTCAAACTTCAGGGTTAAAGACAAAACCTTGTCCATATCATTTTTGGGTTCACTTAGATAAAAACGAGCAGTATCAAGTCAATTCTTCTTGCGAGCCTTTAAATAATATGAAGCATAAAAGTAAGTTTGTATTACCTCCTTTGGTGGAGTATTATTATCAACAAAAAAACCCATTCTATAAGACACTTCCTAAGTTTAGGGATGATTGCTTGGGTGAAAACACACAGATGATGGGTTTTATTTATCCAAAAGAAAATTCGATTATTTTTTTACCTAAGAATTTTGACGAAAAGAAATCGGAATTGGTGTTAAAAATAACACATTCAATTACCGATGTAAAAGTTTTTTGGTATGTTAATGAAACATTTATTGGCACGACTCAAACCATTCATGATATAGCTATAAAACCAAAAAAAGGAAAGCATAAAATTACTGTTGTAGATGAATTTGGAAATGAAATTACTTGCAAGATAGAGATAAAATAACGAGTTCAATTTTTGAAAATCAGTATAATTATTTGTAAAACAGTACAAAATCAGTATATTGCGAGGTAAAAATTGTTTTAAACCCCAAAACTATGTTGAAAATAGTAATAGTTGATGATGAAAATGACGCTTTAGAAGCGCTTGAGTGGAAGTTAAATCGTTATATTGATAATGTAGAGGTTATCAAATGCATTTCTCCAGTTGAATCGATTGACATAATTAATAATACAAATCCAGATATTGTTTTTTTAGACATTCAAATGCCTGAGATGGATGGCTTTACATTACTTGAAAATCTTACTAACCGAAAATTTAACTTAATTTTCACAACTGCTCATGATGAGTTTGCATTAAAAGCAATAAAAGTTTCTGCAATAGATTATTTATTGAAACCTGTTGATAAGGATGAATTGATTGAATCAATTGCAAAGATTAAAGAAAAGAAAAAGGGAGAACTTTTAGAAGATAAATTACAACTTCTATTAGGAAACCTTGAAGAAACCAACAATGATAAAATAAACATTTCTGCTGATGGTAAAGTGTATCTTCTTGAAAAAGAAGAGGTTATTATGCTGAAGTCAGATAAAAGTTATACTACGCTATTTTTAACAAGCGAGCAGCAAATAGTTGTTTCAAAAACATTAAAAGAAGTAGAAAAGAAATTTCAATTCTCAGAGTTTTATAGAGTTCATAATTCATATTTAATCAATTTAACTCACGTTAAAGAGTATTTAAAAGGACTTGGAGGTGAGTTAATTATGACTAATGGTCATACAGCCTCTATAAGCAGAAATAAAAAATCAGAATTATTTAAAAAATTATATTTAGACTAATCAGCCGATGCTTCTTGATTTTCACTCCGAAATATTTTCATGGATTAGAGGAGGGCTTTTAGTTCTTTTCAGTTACCATTTATTAATTTATTTTCAGAACGGAAGAAAACTTTATTTATATTATAGTTTGTTTTTGTTAGGGCTTTTCATATATTTTTTAAGAGATGTAATTGATCCGGATTTATCTAAAAGAGTTTTTTCATATATCAATTTTTCTATTCAATTTTTATCTTACGCAGCATTTACAATGTTTGCAAGAAAATTATTAGAGACAAAAGAAAAATTAATTTTTTGGGATAAAGTATTGAGATTTGAAGCTCAAATTTTACTTGGGCTTTCTCTACTATTTCCAATAATGCAATTCTTTTTCGGGTATGAATATCAGATTAAACTATTTTTAATTATTAGCCCAATTTTGACAATAGTTACATTAGTAATGATGTATTTTTTATGGAAAATTCCAGGGGCAACATCTAAATATTTTGTAATTGGAACATTGGTTTACTCTATATTAGCAAATATAAGTTTTGCAGGGTTTTTTATAGGTCAGGAAATTTTTGAGCGTTATAAAGTTGAACCTATGTTCTTTGTTTATGCAGGAGCGATTCTCCAAAGTCTCATTTACGCTTCTATTTTAGGTCGTAGTATTAAAAAGATAGAACAAAAAAGTAAAAATGCAGAAGTAAGATTGGCGTTTAAATATAAAGAGTTAGAAGAATTAAAAATGACAGCTTTACAGAGTCAAATGAATCCACATTTTTTGTTCAACTCTCTTAACTCCATAAATAATTTTATTTTAAAAAGCGATATTGAAAAAGCATCAGATTATATTACAAAGTTTTCTCGATTAATTAGAGTCATACTTAAGAGTTCATCAAGTTTAACGGTACCATTTTCAGAGGAATTAGGAATACTTTCCCTCTATGTAAAACTCGAGCAAATGCGTATAAATGGAGGGTTTGAGTATATCGTTAACATAGATGAAACTATCAATTTAGAAGAAATAAAAGTTCCTCCATTATTTTTACAACCATTTATTGAAAACTCTATTTGGCATGGATTGACGCACGTAGAAGGTGAAAAAAGAATTCTTCTAACGATAAATAAACAAGGAAATGATATTATTTGTGAAATAATAGACAACGGAATTGGAATTAACAAAGCAAGAGAAGAAGCCCACAAAAAAATAAATAGAAGAAAGTTCTTCGGAACACAAGCTACAGAAAACAGAATACGATTGCTATATAAAAAGGCAAACGTTCAAATAAATGTTACAGATATTTCTGATAAGACCTCTACAGGGACAAAAGTTAGAATTATATTTCCCAGAATAATAAAAAGATAATTGCCATTCATTTTAAAAATTCCACCATCTATTGTTATTTTTAGCGCGCTCATTTATTTAGTCATAAAATCTAAATAATAGGTAGTATTTTTGCCCTTTCGGATTAAACACTTGATAATAAAACGTAATGGCATTACTTTCTTTTATTATCCCCACAGAAAAAGACATATTGAAAGATCTAAACGAGGAGTCTCATTCAATCAAATTTATTGGTTTGGGAAGTTTTTCGCAGACAATAGATGAGATAAAATTTTCTAGAACATTCAAATATAGATTTGATAAAGAAAATACTTTAAACCAAGTTATTTATTTTCGAAAAGGTCTTATTTGGACATTCAAAAAAGTAATACCTTTACAAAAAGTGGTAATTGGTAAATAAGTAAAGTTTTCAAAACACCATTTATTAATACAATTCAACCGTTTATAGTTTTTTTACTTCTGTTTTTTTATTAAGTATATTTCATATATATAAACGATATATATTTGTCCTGTAAATGAGTCTTTGGGGTTGATTTATTTATAACTCGATAAAAATTTTATTTTTTTCGAGTTTTTTTATGCCCAATTTTTAAAAGGGTTTTTACTCAATTCGGAATTGTAATATTTTATTTCTCCCGTAACTTCTTCACCCAACCAAGAAGGTTTTAAGAATAATTCACTTTCAGAATTTAATTCTATTTCAGCAACGACCAAACCCTTATTTTTTCTTTTAAAAACATCTACTTCATAAATATGATTTTCAACACGAACTAAATAGCGGGTTTTTTTAATAACCCCTTTCTCACATAATTTAAGTAATTTTTTTGCTTCTTTTAAAGATATTTCTTTTTCCCATTCAAATCGAGTTGTACCTTTTTTGTTTGATTTTCCTTTTATGGTAATAAAACCCTTATCATCAACAACACGCACACGTACAACACGGTTTCTGTTAGAATTTAAAAACCCTTGATTGATTGATAAGCACTTGAAAGACTCCTCTTTATAAGAATTATTTTTAACTAAAAATTTACGTTCAATTTCTAATAACATTATTTTTTTTCTTTAGTGTTAAAATAATACTTTTTATAGTTACGTTATTATTAAATACCTTTGACGAAATTAAAGAAATCAAAATGAAAAACAGTTTTAAAGCAATACTATTTTTATTCTTCATTAATAGTTGGTCACAAACGGACTATTCTAATAACTGGGAAGATTTCTTTTCATATAATAATGTAAAAGATTTTACTAAAAATGGAGATAAGATATATGCCGTTGTAGATAACGCTGTTTTTATTTTTGATGAATCTACGGGAGAAACAACAAAATTATCATCAGTAAATGGACTTTCAGGTGAAACAACAACAAGTATTTATTATAGTGAAACTTATCAAAGGTTAGTTATTGGTTACGTGACAGGATTAATTGAGATAGTCGATTCTAATGGAGAGATTACCATATCACCAGATATTACAAATTTTACGCTATCAACAGAAAAAGAGATTACGAATATTACTGAGCACAACAATAAATTATACCTTTCTACACCGTTTGCGATTGTAGAGTATGATATAGAAAATTTAGTTTTTGGAGACACTTTTTTTATAGGTAATAATTCGTCAGAAATAAGAATAAATCAGATAGTGATTTTTCAAGACATCATTTATGCGGCGACTGAAGATGGAATTTATACAGCGGATGTTAATAACCCTAATTTAATAGATTTTAATAATTGGACACAGTATTTTTCAGGAAATTTTAATTCAATAGAAATATTTAACAATCAGGTTTACGCATCAAGAAGTAGAAATTTATATAATATTTCTACTTTCACACTATCTCTAATTCAAACACTTCCAACAACGATATTAAAAATAAAATCTTCAGAAACCAATTTATCTGTTGCAATAAAAAGACAAGCACATATCTTTGATAATACATTAAATCAAGTAGCAATTATTATTTCTGATGTAAATTCAGACTATTATTTTAGTTTAAACGCTGTATATACTGAGAGTGACACAATTTACCTTGGTACAAAAGAATTTGGGATTTTAAAAACCACCTTATTAGGCACCTCTCTTTTTGAAGAAATTCATCCTGATGGACCGCTATCAAATGATTTGTTTTCTATAAGTGTTCTCAACAATAATTTATGGGTAGTGTATGGAGGTTATAATGACGCTTATGGACCTTTAAATAAAAGACTTGGATATAGCCATTATAATGGCGAAAATTGGATTAATAATCCTTATAACCCAGATTTTCCAGCAAAAAATTTAGTCCACGCAACTATTGACCCCAACCATGAGAATAGAGTTTATTTAAGTTCTTGGAGTCAAGGTTTCGGTTCAATTCTTGATGAAACAGGAGGAATATTGGTTGTTGAAAATGATGAGCCTTCAATATTTTTAAATCATACAAATAGCGGTTTAGAAGATTTAGCACCAGCAAGTCCTACTTATATTAGTTTACGAATTAATGGTTCAGCATTTGATAATGATGGAAATTTATGGGTAGCAAATGCTTGGGTTGACAATATGTTAAAAAAAATGTCTCCAAGCGGAGCATGGACAAGTTACGACCTAAGTTCTATTTTGACTAGCGGTGCGAGAGGCTTAAATGAGTTAACTATTGATAAAACCAGAAGTATCTGGATCGGAACAAGAAGAAATGGAGCGCTTGTATATAATGAAAATGGAGATAGAAAGAGGGCTTTAACTTCAGAGCCAACAAAAGGCTCTTTGCCAGATCCAAATGTAAGAACGATTGTTGTAGATAATAGCAATAGAATTTGGATAGGAACACAAAAAGGGATGGTTGTTTTTTATAATGCAAGTGGACTTTTTGATGCCGATATTTATGACGCAGAACCAATAATAATACTTGACGATGGAATTCCAAAAAAGTTACTTGGAGATCAACCGATTAATTCTATTGCTATTGATGGTGCGGATAATAAATGGTTTGGAACATCCGGAGGAGGAGCGTTACAGTCAAACCCAAACGGAAGAGAGACACTTAATATTTTTAACACTTCTAATTCGCCATTACCTTCTAATATTATACTAAAAATTAAAGTAGATAATAGCAATGGAAAGGTATATTTTGGAACAGCAAAAGGAATTGTTGCTTTTAACAGTAATGTTGCGCCATTTGGAGATGAATTAGGAGAAGTGTATGCATATCCTAATCCAGCAAAAAGTCAGCACGAAACCATAACTATTGATGGCAGAAATGGAACTCATTTACCACAAGGAACAAATGTAAAGATTTTAGACTCTGCAGGATATTTAGTATATGAAACAAATGTTGTTGAAGGGCAAGAGCTACAAGGAGGAAAAGTAGTTTGGAACAAAAGAAACCTTGCGGGACGTAAAGTTGCTTCAGGAGTTTATATTGTGTTACTTACCAATAAAGATAAGACTGAAACTTCATCAACCAAAATTGCAATTATTAATTAATTTAAGATGATTGTTACAACCAAAGCAATTGTTTTAAATTCGATTAAATACGGAGACAACAATCTTATTGTCAAGTGTTATACTAAAAAAGAAGGTGCGAAATCGTATTTATTGCGAGGAATTTTATCTTCTAAAAAAGGAAAGTTAAAGCCAGCATATTTTCAACCATTAACACAATTAAAACTTACTGCAAACCATAATAATAAAGGCGCTCTTAATAGTATTAAAGAAGTTGAAATTGTCAACCATTATAAGACTATTTTCACAAATATTACCAAGCAATCTATTGTCTTTTTTTTATCAGAAATTTTAACCTTTTCGATTCAAGAAGAGGAAGAAAATACAGGTTTGTACGAGTATGTAGAAACCTCATTAATTTGGTTAGATACGCATCAAAAAACAACAAACTTTCATCTATTATTTTTATTAAACCTTACTAAATATTTAGGATTTTATCCAGAAATAAAAGGATCTAAACTCGATTATTTTGATTTGTCAGAAGGGCGGTTTTTGCAACAATCTCCCAAGTTTAATTTTATTTCAGGAACAGATTTAATCGAGTTCAAAAAAATATTAGGCATAAATTTTGAGGCATTAGATAAAGTTGAATTTAACGCCAAAAGCAGACAACAGGTTTTGACTATTTTAATCCAATATTTTGAATTACATTTGAGCGGTTTTAGAAAGCCAAAATCTTTAGACGTTTTAAAGACTATATTTTACTAACTGTGAAGGTATTAACTTGTTTTATATTCTTATTTTCCTCCTTCTTTTTGCTTGCGCAAGAAGTTACAGTTGTTGATTTTGAAACAAAGTTTCCAATCAAAAATTGTACTATTTATGGAGAGAACAATCCAAAAACGGTTCATACAGATAAAAATGGGAAAGCAGATGTTTCAGTTTTTGCTGATAATGAAATAATTACGATTAACCATATATCTTATATTGAAGTTGAGGTATTGAAGCGTAAATTATCGGAAACTAAACACACTATTTATTTACATAGAAATGCGGAGGCATTAGATGAAATAGTTCTTTCATCTTCTCGTAAAAAAGAGTTAAGAAAACGAATTGCTGAACATGTAGAAATTAATCAATTAGCAGAAATTAGAAGAATTGCACCACAAACATCGGCAGATTTATTGGCAAGTATTCCTGGAATTAAGGTGCAGAAATCTCAATTTGGCGGCGGAAGTCCTGTTTTAAGAGGAATGGAAGCAAATCGTATATTGCTTGTAGTTGATGGCGTAAGAATGAATAATGCCATATACAGATCAGGACATTTACAAAGTTCAATTACAGTTTCTCCATCTATTTTAGAACGTGCAGAAGTCATTTTTGGACCATCATCGGTTATTTATGGTTCTGATGCTTTAGGAGGCGTTATTCATTATTATACTAAGACACCAAAAATAAATCAAGAAGAGAAAGTAAAATTTAATTTATTATCGAGATATAGTTCTGTAAACGAAGAATATACAAATCAAGGAAGTGTAGAATTGTCATTTAAAAAATGGGCTTCTTTAACGAGTTTTTCCCATTCAGAATTTGACGATTTAAGAATGGGAAAAAACAGGAGCCACGGTTTCGATGATTGGGGAAAAGTTTTTAAATATTCTGATAACACCAATGATTTTTATAATCTAAACCCTATTCAAAATACAAATCCAAACATTCAAAAAAACACAGGATACAATCAATCAGATTTTTTACAAAAATTTTATTTCAAATTATCAAGTAAAACAGATTTAACAGTTAATTTTCAAAACTCTACATCTTCTGACATTCCAAGATTTGATAGACTTACAGAGTATTCTGATGGTAATTTAAAATTTGCAGAATGGTATTATGGACCACAGAAAAGATTGTTAGTAAGTGCTCAGTTAGCGATTCATCCACATAAAAAATGGATAGATGACGGAACGATTACAGTAGCATATCAAAAGATAAAAGAATCAAGAATTCAAAGAAAATTTAATAATTTAGAAAGGTTATATCGCCAAGAAAATGTTGATGTATTTAGTTTAAATGGTGATTTTTCAATTCAATTAGCAAAAGCATCAAATCGTGATTTATCCTATGGATTTGAGGTTGCTCATAATAAAGTAGGTTCTAATTCTTTTGGAAAAACAATTGAGATTAATGGCAATGAAATTATTGGTTTTTCTGATGATTTTACAGTTCAATCTCGCTATCCTGATGGCGGAAGCACATATACGAGTTCGGCTGTTTATACAAATTATAGGCAAGATGTTGCTGAAAATGCTACTTTAAATACAGGAATTCGATTTACACATACCATACTCAATGCAAAATGGATTGATGAAACATTTATTTCACTTCCCGATAACGATATTACCCTAAAAAATTCTTCACTAACTGCAACAGTTGGTTATACATTTAGACCAACAAAAGAATGGCGACTAAGTTCAGTTTTATCTTCTGGGTTTCGCTCTCCAAATATTGATGATGTTGGGAAAATTAGAGAAAAAAACGGAAAAGTTACAGTTCCAAATGTTAATTTAAGACCAGAATACGTGTATAATGCCGAAATAGGCGTTTTAAAGTATTTCAACAACAAGAAATTTAATATAGGATTGAATGCCTATTATACATTGTTAAATAATTATATTTCTCGTGAAAACTTCATGATTGATGGCGGTTCTACTATTTTATATGATAATGAAATAGTAGAAACAATTGCCAATGTAAATCACAAAAATGCTTATATTATAGGCGGCACGCTTAGTTTTAAAGGGAAACTTAAAGAAAATTGGAAAACAAAAGGAAGCGTAACTTACACAAAAGGAAAAACGTATGATACCGATACTCCATTATCTTCAATTCCACCATTATTTGGAAACGTTGAGGTGAGCTATGCTAAAAACAGATTTGAAACCGCTTTAAATTTCAAATTTAATAACGCAAAAAAGTTAAAAGACTACAATTTGGTTGAAGGGATTGATAATATTGAGCAAACACCATATAATAACCTTACAAGTCAATATTACGGAACACCAAGTTGGAAAATATTAAACTTTTATTCAAAATATAAAGTTTCAAATACCGTTCAATTTCAATTTATGATTGACAATATTTTTGACCAGCATTATAAAGAATTTGCCTCTGCAATTAGCGCTCCAGGACGCAATTTTTCATTTTCTATTTTGATAAATTAAAGCACTTAATTTAACGATTACTTTCCTATAAAAATAAGAAAAAAATAGATATTAACAGTCAATATATTTTGTTAATAACTTTATTTTGTTACATTTGTCTATTATAATTTTATTAAACCCCAAGTATTATGATAAAATTGCTACTTAAAGCTAAAGGATTTTCTTTAGGAAAAAAGGTATACACACTCATTTTATTATTTTTAATATCCTCTTTTGGTTATTCTCAAATTACAGTAATTCATACAGCGTCTTTTGAAAGTGATTTAGATGGTTGGACAGATGGAGGATTTGACGCTATCAGAGATCCATTTGCTGCAAGGGCATATGACGGGACATATAGTTTGCGGATTAGAGATAACACAGGAAATAACTCATCTTTTATTTCACCTACATTTAACATTTCAACATACAATAAAGTTGATTTTTCTTTTTTCTTTTACCCTGTAAGTATGGAAAATGCCGAGAATTTCTTTATTGAGTATAGAGATACATCATCATCAAGTTGGACAGTAATAGGAGATTTTAGAGCAGGAAACATAAACTTTACTACTCATACAGGAGATTTTCAAAGAGGATTCCCTAATCGTTTTTATGCAAAAACGGTAACAATTAATAGTGATACACATACTTTTTCTCCAACGGCACAATTCAGAGTTCGCTGTGATGCAAGTAATAATTTTGATCTAATATATCTAGACATGATTACGATTGAAGGGACAACATATAATTCAATTACAGAAGCTCCTGGAGGAGTAACAAACGGTTTAGAATTATGGCTAAAAGCAGATTATGTTGATGGAGTTGGAGTCGGAACAGACAATACGGATATAAACGAATGGGTAGATTCAGGAAAAGGGCATAATGCAAGAACAATTGTTTCTGCTCAAGCACCTTTATATAAAAACAACATTACTGATAATATTAATTTTAACCCAGTAATTGATTTTGAAAATAGTAGCGTAGCGTCAAATCCAGACATGCAGTATTTAGGCACTTATGCTGGTTCAAGAGATGAACTTAAAGGGACTGGAGGTTTTTATAGTCACGATATGTTTATGGTGGTAATTCCTGATCAAGTAATTACAACAGGATTAATACCTTTAGACACTTTTTGTAGTACAGACCCCACAGGAACTACATACGCAGAAGATGTAACAGGTTTTGGATATGGTAGTTATACAAATAGACTGAGCAATGAACTCTTAACATATTGTATTGGTACAACTACAGGTCCTGGAAATGGATATGGTAGAGCAGACACAGGAGCGTCAGGAATAGACTTTAATCAAGTAGGAATTGTTAATTTTAGGCATAACAATGCAAATACGAGTGAGGAATTGTATTTTAATGCAAATGATGTGGGAGATACCGAGATTGATGCACCAGATTTTTCAAATTTATCTAATGAAAGGTTTTGGTTGGGGCGTAGTCAGAAATGGTCAGGAAGTTTTGGTGGGAGAATAGCAGAAGTTATTACGTATTCATCAAGAAAAACAGACGGATCACTAACCCAAGAACGTAATAGAATTCAATCATATTTAGCAATTAAATATGGTATTACACTTGGTGTAAACGGTACAAGTCAAGATTATGTAGACAGTGCAGGTTCTGTTATTTGGGATCAATCTGTAAATAGTGGGTACAATTACCATATTGCAGGAATAGGAAGAGATGATGATGCAGAATTAAATCAAAAACAATCAAAAACAATTAATACTGCTGATGATATTACAATGGGGTTAACTGATATTACCGCAACAAACAGTGCAAATGCAAATACATTTGCAAGTGATAGAAATTTTATAGTTTGGGGTAATGATCAAGGATCTTTAGCTGCTCAACCAGCAGTTGTTGTAAATATGAGTTCAGGGATTTTACCAGCACTCTCACTTGCTTCTGATGTAGAATTTACTTCCGTAGGTAGAACATGGAAAGTGGTGGAAAGTGGTACTGTAGGGGCTACAAAAGTATCTATACCAGAAATAATGCTCTCGGCAACACTAACACCTCCAGGAGCATATTTAATGTTTATTTCAAACACACCTACATTTAGTCCAACTTCTGAATATAGAATTATGACATTAAATGGTTCTGATTTAGAAACATCTTATAATTTTAATGGTACTAAGTACATCACTTTTGGTTACGCACCAGAAAGAACATTTGTTCGTTCTATTTATTTTGACGGCGCTACAGATTATTTAGATTCAGGAGATGTACTTGATTTAACAAGTAGTTCTTTTTCAATGTCGGCTTGGGTGAAAAGAGACGCAAGTGCTACAGGAGATATAGTGTCTAAAAGAGATATTCCTTATACAGAAGGATATAGTATGCTTATTGAAGGAGGGCAAAGAGCGAGAATGATATGGAGAAACGGAGGGGCAAATCAAATAATAACTTCAAGTGAAGTCATACCAGCAAATGTATGGCATCATATAGCAGTTACTTATGACGGTACAAATGCGCGAATGTATATTGATGGCGTATTAGATGTTACGACACCACTATCTCCACCAGATATAAATACAACACAACATTTTTTAATTGGGGCAGCAAATCATATTGCTAGAACACGTTTTTTCCAAGGAAATATAGACGAAGTTAGAGTTTGGGATGTTGCACTTACCCAAGATCAGTTAAAGTATATAATGAATCAAGAGATCGAGGATAATGGCAATGTAGCAGGATCTTATTTTACAAGTATTGGAGTTACACCTACTAAAGAAGATGTTGTGCCTTGGTCTAATTTACAAGCATATTATCCAATGAGCACCTATACTTATACGAATGCTAAGGACGAATCTGATAATGGTTATACTGCGGCATTAGTAGATCTAACAACGGTTGATCATCAAACAGCACCCTTACCCTATCTGTCTTCAGGAACTACAACAGGTTGGGATACAGATACAACATGGGTAAATGGAGATGTACAAACAATTCCAGGAGCAATATCTATCGTTGACAATACTAAAACTGTTGACGGAAATATTGTTCAGATAGATCATGATGTATCGATGGATAATTCAGACGTTTTAATTATTCCTGCAGGGAAAAATGATAATAGAACATTATTAGCATTGATAGTTAATAGTAATGAATTGACAATTGAAGGAAATATAGGAACAGGAAATGGAATCACAGTTACACATTATTTAGAATTAGATGGTGTAATTGATTTAGAGGGAGAATCTCAATTAATACAAACAAATCAAAGTGATTTAGCGACAAGTAGTTCGGGATATATAGAAAAAGATCAACAAGGAACAGCAAATGCATTTACGTATAATTATTGGGCTGCACCAGTAAGTTTAATTGGGGCGGGAACTAATAATACAGCGTTTACTATTGGAGACATATTAAGAGACGGAACAAGTCCAGAAAGTCCAGTTACTTTAGATTTTGAAGCAGGTACAACTTTAGGTAGCGCTAGCGCTTACTATGCAGATGGAGCCGTTTCAAACCCAAGAAAGATTGCAAAACGTTGGCTATGGACATACAATAATAGCGGTAATGATTATGCAAATTGGGATTGGCTCGGAAGCACATATGACTTAAACGTTACAGACGGTTATACAATGAAAGGGATTTCAGGAGCAAGCGCAATAGGCACAGACCAAAATTATGTGTTTTTAGGAAAACCAAACAATGTATTAAATGGGGGTACAGAAATAGTACACACTACTTTTGCTGCGCCTGCAGACCCATTATATCCAGACATATCATTAACAGGAAATCCATTTCCTTCAGCATTAGATGCAAATCAATTTATTACAGATAATATGGCGTCAACTAATGGACAATTATATTTCTGGGAACATTGGGGCGGAGGAGATCACCTTTGGAAAAATTACCAAGGAGGTTATGCTGTACGAACTATAGTGACAGGAACACCAGCAGTTTCTCATCCTGATATAGATCAAACAGGAAGTGGATCAAAAACTCCAGGGCAATATATTGCAGTTGGTCAAGGATTTTATGTAATTTCAAGTGACGTAGGAGGAAATGTAGTGTTTAATAATGGACAAAGAACATTTCAAAAAGAAGGAGCCTCTTCAACATTCTTTAAGCAAAGTGGAAAATCAAATAAATCAAGCAATATTGAAGAAGGAGATGGCAAGATGATTATAAGAGTAGGTTTTGAATCACCAAAAGGTTTTCATAGACAAGTTGCAGTTGCTTTTGAAATAGAAGGCGCAACAGATGGTTTTGATAAAGGATATGATGGGCGTTCAGGAGATTTCTTATCAAACGACGCCTTTTTTATACAAGATGATAAATATTATGTAATTCAAGCCTTTGGAGATTTTAAGAAGGAAAGAGAAATACCAATTTCAATATTTATAGACGCTGATAATGACAATGGCATACAAAAATTCATGATAGATAAATTGGAAAACATTTCAGACAATGTTGAAATTTATATTAAAGATAATGTAAGTGGAGAAACATTTGATATCAAAAATCAAAATTACGAAGTAAACCTTCCAACAGGAGAACATAAAACGAGGTTTTCGTTGGTTTTCCAACCAAGATTATTACGTTCTGATGAAATAGCCGAAATAAAAGAAGGATTTATAATTTACGTAAATAATAATCTATCAGAAATAAATATTAAAAAGATTGCAGATATAGCTATTACCAAAGCAGTTTTAGTAAACTCTTTAGGGCAAACGATTTCTATATGGTCAAGCGGATTAGAGAATAGAGATACCGTATTACCTGTAAATGTTTCTACAGGAGTTTATATTCTGAGTGTTGAAACAGAATCAGGAACAATTATTAAAAAATTATTAATAGAATAAAAAATTAAAGTAAACCCCAAAAACCCCAAACAATGAAAAAACCCCTACTATTGCTTATTTTAGCGATAAGCACAACGATTGTGTTTTCACAATCTGAAACTCAAAATGAAGACAATTATAAAAGGATTAAAATTAATAATCCAACAGAAGAAACCATACATAAACTTCAGGAAATTGGAGTAGATTTAAGGTGTGGTGTAGTTATTAACGAAGATAAAATTCAATTAGAACTTTCGCAATTAGAATTAAACCAACTAAATAATAAAGGAATTATTTATGATATTGAAATTGAGGATGTTTCTAAGTTTTATCAAGACCGTATTGAGGCAACTTATGATAAAGCGTTAAAAGACCTTGAAATAGAAAAAGCAAAAGCAGTTGCTCAAAAAGCGTCTATTTCAAGTACAAGTTTAGATAACTTTTTAGAATATACAGGTTGTGACGAAATTAATTGGGCAACTCCCATCAATTTTAATTTAGGAAGCATGGGTGGATGTTTAACGGTAAGTGAAACACTTGCAGAGTTAGATCAAATGAGATTTTTATACCCTTCATTGATTTCTGCAAAAACAGACGTTTCATCTACATCTCAAACTACTTGGGGAAATCCTTCAAGTACAATAACTAATAATGGTTTAACATATTCAGGGCAGGGAACTACAAGATGGAATCCACAAACTGTGTATTATGTTAGAATCACAGGAGATCAAGCATCAGCAGAAGGAACAAAACCACAATCACTTTATACATCTATGATTCATGCAAGAGAAGTAGGGAGTTTGATGAGCAATATTTATTTCATGTGGTATTTATTAGAAAATTACGCTACAGACCCAGCAATACAACACTTAGTAGACAATAATGAATTATATTTTATCCCTATTGTAAATCCAGATGGACTTAGATGGAATGAACACCTAAACTCAAGTGGAGGAGGAATGCAGCGTAAAAATTGTAGACCAAATACAGGAAGCACATCAAATTCAACAACTACGAGAGGTGTGGATTTAAATAGAAATTTTGATTATTTTTGGGGAGGTGCAGGATCAGGTTCTTCAGGGACTCCATCAAGTGATTCTTATAGAGGACCTTTAGTAGAATCAGAACCGGAAACTCAGATTTTAAGTAGTTTTGTTTTGGCAAGGAGTTTTGAAACTTGTTTAATGAACCACACTTCTGCAAATTCAATACCGCACCCTTATGGTGGAAACCCAACATTTGTTTCTGGGAGAGAAGATGAAATGCACAAGTGGCATGAAGATATGACTCGATATAATAGATATGTTTCAGGAGCAACAATCTTTCCTGCAGCCAATGGTATTGCTGATGATTGGATGGTTGGTGGTACTGCAGATGCAAACGGTTCTATAGGTTCAGGCCAAAATATTTTAGCTTCAACTCCCGAACATGGAAGCACAGGTTTTTGGCCCCCAACTTCTGATATTGTGCCAATAGCAAAAAGAGCAATGCGTTTATCATTAACGACAGCGTATTATGGAGGTAAATACGCAAAGTTCCATGATTTAACACAAAGTGATATAACAGCATTATCATCAAATTTAACTTTTGGAATTGAACGTCTTGGGCAAACAGCAAGTGATTTTACATTAACAGTTACACCTGTTTCTGCAAATATTGTAAGTATTACTTCTCCTACTACGCAATCAGGAATGACAATTTTAGAACAAAGAGATGTTACCGCAGCACTAACATTAGATGTAGGAATATCTGCTAATGACAAAATAGAGTATAGAGTACAATTAGCAAATGGAGATGGAGTTATTTTTTATGATGCTAATTTTGAAAAGTATTATCAACCAACAGTATTGTTTTCACACAATCCAGATATCGATGGCTTAACTGGCTGGACTCAATCTGGCGGATGGAACAATTCTTCTGCTGATGCTTATTCAGGAAGCGATGCTTTAAGAACAGGTGACGCTGTGCCTTATGCTAATAATAATACAAAGACGTTGACAACAACAAGTAGTTATGATTTTTCAAGTTCTACAGAAGTATTAGTTCAGTTTTATACAAAATGGGATTTAGAAAGAAATTTTGATTTTGTAGAATTATTAGGTTCTACCGATGGTTCAACTTGGCAATCGCTATGTGGAAAGTATAATAAGCCAAACTCAACAAATAGTACAAATAATTCTCATGGTGCAAAAAACGGCACAAGTTATTCTTTTCAATCAAATAATAGTTCTGGTAAAGTTTATGATGGCGATAGAATGGATAAATGGGTAATGGAAGAAGTTGCTATAAATGCATCAGACAATAGTTTCTTATTTAATGCTCCAACGGCACAATTTCGCTTTAGATTTAGATCAGATGCAAATAATAGATCAGAAAATTATTCAACAACATCTGAAGGATTTTTTATAGATGATTTTAAAATAATCAGTATTCAAATAGCATGTGATGACACAAACCCACCTACAAGTGTAGCAGTTTCAGGAATTACAACAGCAACAGCAAATGTAACTTGGGACGCTATACCTTCTGCTACATATGATTTAAGGTATAGAGAAATTGGCGCTCCAAGTTGGACAACAATTACCGATATAGCAACAAACAATTATACTATAACAGGTTTAACAGATAGTACAAATCATGAAGTTCAAGTAAATACACGTTGTACATCAACAACATCAGCATTTTCAAGTTCAGTTAACTTTACAACTTCGATACCAGTTCCATGTACAGGAAGTGTTGTAAATGCTTTCCCTTATGCTGAAAGTTTTGAATCAGGTCTAGGCTTATGGAGTCAAGATGCGTCTGAGGATATTGATTGGGTGAGAAATAGCGGAACAACACCTTCACCAAGTACAGGACCTTCAGCAGCTTCAGATGGTACTTGGTATATGTACACTGAAGCCTCTGTTGCAAATAATGGAAGCCCAAATAAAACAGCATACCTTATAAGTCCTTGTATAGAGTTTGACGGCTTTGAAAATGCACAAATTACGTTTGACTACCATATGTTTGGTTCAAGTATAGGAACACTTTCACTTGAAGCAAGTACTGATGATGGCGCTAATTACTCTACTGTATTTAGCATAAGTGGAGAGCAACACGGGAGCAATGGAGCAGCATGGACAAATGAAGTGGTTGACCTTTCAGTATATGACGGACAAACAATCAAATTAAGGTTTCACGGTTTAACAAGTACTAGTTGGCAAGGAGATATGGCATTTGATAATATCAACATTACTGCTGATACAGCTGTATTGTCAGTTTCTGATTTTGACATCAATGAATGGGCAATTTATCCAAACCCATCTTCAATAGGAATGATAAATATAAAAGCACCTAATGATATTCAAAAATTTGATGTACTAATTTCTAATACTTTAGGACAGCAGGTGTATCAAGAAAAAGTAGTTACAAGTAATAATACACACATAATAAATACTGAAAATTTAAACACAGGAGTTTATTTTATTACTTTAAAAACAAACGAAGGAAAATCAACCAAAAAAATAATAATCCAATAATAAAAATTATTTAATCAACTAAAAAGAGGCTTCAATTTGAAGCCTCTTTTTTTTATGTATTAAAATATAGTGTCTATTTAGGCACTTTCACAACTACACAAGCACTTGCATATCAGCCAAATAAGTTGTATTTTAGACAAATAAAACCCCGAAAAGGATAGTAATCCTTAAAAATCGGGGTTCTAAAATCTAGTCTATGTCTAAAATACGAAGAATTTCTGAATTTCAGCACGAATTATCATTTTTTAATGTTCAAGAGAATTTTGACATTTATTTTGAGCGCTTTTTATCGAGTGATTTAGGTAAAATCTATGTAGCAATACCTTTTGATAAAATGATAAAGAGTTTTCAACTCCAAGAAAACAACAAAGGCACAAGGAACCTTTTTAGTCCTAAGGGAAAAATAGCGCTAATGTTCTTAAAGCATTACGCATCT
>JAKITY010000057.1 GCA_021647835.1 Flavobacteriaceae bacterium
GTTTTGTTTTAGAATTAATCGTTCTCAATTTAAAACCAGTATCTTTCATAAAACCATTAATAGAATGGTTGAAAGTAAACCAATATATCAAAATCAAATAAAACAGACGTTAAGCGTATAACTCAATCCGTTTAATTACATTATTAAGTTATACACTTAGACGACATAATTTATTGTAATTTTTAGTCAGTTATAAAAAACAAGGTGTAATAGTGGCATATTCAATCAATACGTCTTCTAACTTTCATAGTAAAGGCACTTTTAACGCATTGATTACTAAGTGTTTTTCGTACGGTACCTTAAAAAAATTATACTATACACCTATATCTTCATTCCAAAGTATTGGATAGCGTTTAATAAAATCACTCATCAAATCTTTACACTCTTGGTTGTCAAGCACTATCACTTCCACTCCATTCTTTGCTAATAATTCTTCTGAACCTAGAAATGTTTTATTTTCGCCAATAACAACTTTTTTAATTCCGTAAAGCAATATGGCTCCAGTACACATAGGACATGGCGACAAGGTTGTGTAAAGCGTGCTATTTTTATAAACTGATGCAGGCAAACGACCCGCATTTTCAAGCGCATCCATTTCGCCATGCAAGACAACACTTCCACATTGTATGCGTTTGTTATGACCTCTTCCAATGATTTTACCATCATGCACAATCACTGAGCCAATAGGAATTCCTCCTTCTTTGAACCCTTTCTTGGCTTCTTCTATTGTTGCTTGCATGAATTTGTCCATTATTTATTATTTAAAAATGACACAACATTTCTCTCAATACGATCCGTAACGTTCTTAACATCACCTTTTACAAATTTTTCTCCTGTAATCTGTTCATAAAGTTCTATATATCTTTCAGATATTTCATTGACTTTAGCATCATTCATTTCAGGAATTTGCTGCCCTTCTTTTCCTTGAAATCCGTTCTGAATTAACCATTGACGCACAAATTCTTTTGATAATTGTTTTTGTGGCTCTCCTTTATTTTGACGTTCTTGATAACCATCCATATAAAAATAACGAGAAGAATCTGGTGTGTGAATTTCATCAATCAACACAATTTTTCCTTCGGATGTTTTACCAAACTCATACTTTGTATCCACCAAAATAAGACCTCGTTCTTTGGCTATTTCTGTTCCTCTTTGAAATAATTTACGAGTATAATCTTCTAAAACAGGATACTCTTCTTCAGATACTATTCCGTTTTTAAGAATATCTTCACGAGAAATATCTTCATCATGCTCGCCATTATCGGCTTTGGTAGAAGGTGTAATAATTGGATTTGGGAATTTATCATTTTCCTGCATTCCGTCAGGCATTTCAACACCGCAAAGCATACGTTTTCCTAACTTATATTCTCTCGCAGCATGACCGGATAAATACCCTCTAATTACCATTTCGACTTTAAAAGGTTCACATAAATAACCAATTGCTACATTTTCATCAGGAGTCGCAAGCAACCAATTTGGAACAATATCTTCAGTCGCTTTCATCATTTTTGTTGCAATTTGATTTAAAATCTGACCTTTAAACGGAATTTGTCGTGGCATAATCACATCAAAAGCTGATAATCTATCGGTAGCAATCATCACCAATAATTGGTCATCAATATTATAAACTTCGCGAACTTTTCCTTTATAAACTGATTTCTGCTTCGGAAAATTATAATTTGTATCGTTTATCGTATTCATTAAAATTAGTTATAATGTATTAAAGTTAAGAGTTATAAAGTTTGCCTCTTTGAACCTTTGCTTCTTTGCGACTTTGTACCTTTATTCCGACTCAATACTCTTAAATGCTCTAATAATATGTTTTACCAATCTATGGCGAACGACATCACTTTCTGTTAGATATACCATACCAATTCCTTCAACATCTTTCAACGCAAGCAAGGCCTCTTTCAATCCCGATATCTGTCTGTGAGGTAAATCTATTTGCCCAGGATCACCAGTAATAATAAACTTTGCGCTTTTTCCCATACGTGTCAAAAACATCTTCATTTGACCATGTGTTGTATTTTGTCCTTCATCTAAAATTACAAAAGCATTGTCGAGCGTTCGTCCTCTCATAAATGCTAAAGGTGCAATTTGAATAATCCCTTTTTCTAAGTACGACTCTAACCTTTCTGACGGAATCATGTCACGCAATGCATCATATAATGGTTGCATATAAGGATCTAATTTTTCTTTTAAATCTCCTGGAAGAAATCCTAATTTTTCTCCAGATTCTACTGCTGGACGCGTTAAAATTATTTTTCGAACCTCTTTCTCTTTCAATGCTTTTACTGCCAATGCAACTGCTGTATAAGTCTTTCCAGTTCCTGCTGGTCCAACAGCAAACACCATATCATTCTCTTGCATCAAATCAACCATACGTTGTTGATTTGGAGTCTGTGCCTTTATCAATCTTCCGCTCACACCATGTACCAAAACACCTTCTATATCTTTAGAAAATTTAACTGTTTTTCCATTCGAAGTAAGAACATCTTCAATACTTGTTTCGTCTAACTTATTATATTTATTAAAATAATTAATAAGTTGTGTTACTTTTTTCTCAAATTCATCTAAAATTTTAGGTTCACCAAAGGCTTTTAATTTATTTCCTCTTGCTATAATTTTTAACTTCGGATAAAATTTCTTAATAATTGCTACGTTACTATTTCGAGGTCCAAATAAATCGCTTGGACTGATATCAATGAGTTCTATTAATCGTTCGTTCAAATGGTTGTCGTTTTTAATTTTTAGATGTTTAAAAATGCTTGTAAAAACAAATCGTTTATAAATGATTATTGATTAGATTTGCATAACAAATTTATACATTTATTTTTGTAACCAAACAAATAATTTCAGGAAGTAATTAACAAATGTCTTTAATAACTTTAACTACCGATTTCGGACTCAAAGACCATTCTGTTGGCGCTGTAAAAGGTGCTATATACACAGAACTTCCAGAAGCAATTATTGTTGACATATCTCATCAAATTACACCTTTTAATATTGCAGAAACTGCTTATGTATTAAAAAATGCCTACAAAAGTTTTCCTGAAGGAAGTGTACATATTATTGGTGTAGATTCTGAATTGAACGAAGAAACAAATCATATTGCTATAAAACTTGATAATCATTTTTTTGTATGTCCAAATAATGGTGTTATTTCTATGATTGCATCAGAATTTAGACCAGAAAAAATTGTTGAAATAAATATTCACGATCGTGTAGAAAGTAGTTTTCCTGTATTAGATGTGTTTGTGAAAGTGGCTTGTCATCTAAAGCGAGGAGGATCTTTAGATGTTATTGGTAAGGAAATTTCTGATTTCAAAAAAATAAAAGATTTACAACCTATAATATCAACAGATAATAATAAAATCACTGGAAGTATTATATCTGTTGATAATTACGGAAATGTTATCACAAACATCAATCGAAAATTGTTTGAACAAATTGGAAAAGGGAGAAGTTTTGAAATGCTTGTTGGTCGCTACTCTTTTAAGAAAATAAACGAGAAATATAGTGACATTATTAATTTTTCTTTACCTTCTGACGAAAGACACCATGATGGAAGTAAATTAGCAATTTTTAATTCCGCAGGATTTATAGAAATTGCAATTTATAGAAGTAATTTAGAAACTGTTGGAGGCGCTTCAAATTTATTGGGTTTAAAATATCGCGATCAATTAACTATAATTTTCAAGAATGCTGATACGAATCGTTAAATTAAGTTTCCCTATTGAAAATATTTCCGCTTTTTTGCAGATATTTGAAAAGTCGAAAGAAAAAATACGAAATTCCGAAGGCTGTCGTTTATTAGAGTTATACAATGACAAAACGGATAAAGGTGTGTTTTTTACATACAGTTATTGGGATTCGGAAGACGACTTGAATAATTATAGGCATTCAGATTATTTTAAAATGGTCTGGAGCAATACCAAACCATTGTTCAATAAAAAACCTGAGGCTTGGAGTGTAGATAGATTGCATAGTAGTAAATGAAAAAGGGACAAAGGCGCAGAGAGACAAAGATGCAAAGAAAATAAACAATTCAACTTTTAAACATTTTAACAAAATCAATGAAAGCAATACTTAAAAAAGAACTCAACTCATTCTTTTCAACACCAATTGGTTACTTGGTGATTGCGGTATTTTTGTTGGCAAATGGTTTATTCCTCTGGGTTTTTGATGGAGATTTTAATATTCTAAATGCAGGTTTTGCAGATTTAAACAGTTTCTTTTATCTCGCTCCTTGGGTTTTTATTTTCTTAATTCCTGCAATTACAATGCGTACTTTTTCTGATGAATACAACAACGGAACAATCGAATTATTAAAAACAAAGCCAATCAGTAATTGGCAAATAATTTTTGGAAAATATTTTGCTTCTTTGCTATTGATAATTTTCGCTTTAATTCCAACATTAATATACGTTTACAGCATTTCAAAACTTGGAAATCCTGCTGGAAATTTTGATTTTGGCAGCATACTTGGCTCCTATTTCGGATTGCTTTTTTTGGTTGGAACTTATACTTCTATTGGATTATTCTCTTCCACATTATCAAGCAATCAAATTGTGGCTTTTATCATTGCTATTTGCATCTCTTTTTTTCTTTTTTATGGTTTTGAAGCTATGTCTTCACTCTTCGGAAAATTAGAATATTCTGTACAACAATTAGGAATAAATGAACATTATAAAAGCATCAGTCGTGGAGTGATAGATACACGTGACATTATCTATTTTGTCAGTATTACAGTGTTTTTTCTGCTATTAACTAAAATAAGATTAGAACGTGAATAAGCAGTCTAACATATCAAAAATAGCATTGTTTTTCATTGGTTTAATTGCAATAAATTTTATTTCAAATAAAGTTTACAAACGCTTTGATTTAACGCAAGACAAACGCTATACACTTTCTCAACCAGCAATTGACATTCTTGATAAAATTGAAGAGCCAATTATCGTAAAAGTATATTTAGAAGGTGATTTTCCTGTAGAATTCAAGCGATTACAGATAGAAACTCGTCAGTTACTCGAAGAATTAAAATCAGAAAACCAACATATTAAATTTCGATTTATAAATCCGTTAGACAATGCTGAAAAACTAATTGCAAAAGGCTTGCAACCAAGTCAATTATCAGTTCAAGAAAATGGAAAAATATCAGAAATTGTTATTTTTCCTTGGGCGACAGTTCAAACGGGAAAGAAAATTGAAAACGTATCACTTTTAAAAGATACAAACGCACAAAGTCAAGGTGAGCAACTTCAAAATGCAATCCAGAATTTAGAATATGCGTTCGCAAATGCAATTCATAAGGTTAGTTCAAAGAAAACTAAAAAAATTGCTGTACTGAGAGGAAACGGAGAGTTAAGTGATATTTATATTGCAGATTTCCTTAGGAAATTAGGAGAATATTATCGCCTTGCTCCTTTTACGCTAGATTCTGTTGCAAAAAACCCTACGAAAACACTTCAAAAATTGAGTGATTTTGACTTGGCAATTATTGCAAAACCTACAGAAAAGTTTACGGAAGAAGAAAAATATACACTCGATCAATATATTATAAACGGAGGAAAAACGCTGTGGATGATTGACCAAGTTCATGCAGAATTAGATAGTTTGATGGCAACTGGAGAATCACTTGCATTTCCAAGAGATTTAGGTTTAACTGATTTGTTATTTAGTTACGGTGTTCGTATAAACTCTAATTTAATTGAAGATTTATATAGCTCAAAAATTCCGTTAGCAACAGGAAATGTTGGTAATCAAACACAGTACAATCAGTTTTTATGGAGATTTCATCCCGCAGTACAATCTGCAAATAATCATCCGATAAATAAACATATTGAGCCTGTAAACTTAAAATTTGCTAACTCGATTGACTTACTAAAAAACAGTATTAGCAAAACGATATTGTTGCAAAGTTCTAATTTATCAAAAATAATTGGAACTCCAACAATTATTAGTTTAAACTCTATAAGACAGCAAGTTAAGAAAGAGAATTTTAATAAAAAAAATATTTCTTTAGGCGTATTACTCGAAGGCGAATTTAAATCTGCATATTCTGATAGAATTCAACCGTTTAAAATTGTAAATCCGAAGAAAAAATCATCAGAAAATAAAATGATTATTATTGCTGATGGTGATATTATTGCAAATCAAGTAACTCGTGGAAAACCAGAAAAATTAGGAGTAGATAAATGGACTGGGCAACAATTTGGCAATAAAGAATTTTTACTCAACTGCGTAAATTATTTATTAGACGATGCTGGATTGCTCGATATTCGTTCAAAAACAATCAGTTTAAAACTTTTAGACAGAGAAAAAGCGTATAAAGAGCGTACTTTTTATCAGTTTTTAAATGTTGGGCTTCCACTACTCATTCTATCACTCTTTGGCCTGATTTTCAACTACATAAAAAAGA
Source organism: Flavobacteriaceae bacterium (assembly GCA_021647835.1). Lineage (GTDB taxonomy): Bacteria > Bacteroidota > Bacteroidia > Flavobacteriales > Flavobacteriaceae > Urechidicola. The sequence continues at coordinate 6,422 of JAKITY010000057.1, forward strand.
AAAAGTATCAATGATATATTCTAAAATTTATGTTAAAAAAGTTGTTTTTTGAGCATTCAAGTTAAAAAAACTTATATTTGTTAACTTAATTATCTAAAACAAATATCATGTTTAAAAAAACAATTGCCATCGTTATCTTTTTGGGACTAACATTCTCAATCAATGCACAAATACAAACGCCACAACCAAGTCCGCTTTCAAAAATTGAGCAAAAGGTTGGTTTGACTGACGTTACAGTTGAATACTCTCGTCCTGGAGTTAAAGGAAGAACTATTTTTGGAAATTTAGTTCCTTATGGAAAAACATGGAGAACTGGCGCGAACGAAAATACTAAAATTACTTTTAGCAGCGATTTTACTATTGGTGAAACAACTCTAAAAGCTGGTACTTATGCAATCTATACAGTTCCTAATGAAAAGTCTTGGGATGTATTATTCTATACAGATTCAGATAATTGGGGAACACCTCAAAAATGGGACGAAAGCAAAGTTGCGGCTAAAGCAACTGCAGAAGTACATGAAATTCCTTTTAATGTAGAGTCATTTACAATTGATATTAACAATTTACAAAATGATAGTGCAACACTAGAAATAATTTGGGAAAAAACATTTATTGCTGTGCCTTTCTCAGTTCCTACTGACAAAGCTACAAGCGCAAGTATTGACAAGGTTATGGCCGGACCATCAGTAAATGATTATTTTAGTGCTGCTAAATATTATTTAGATTCTGGTAAAGATTTAAAGAAAGCCAAAGAATGGATTGACACAGCAGTTACCTCAAGAGAGAAACCAGCATTTTGGCACATAAGATTACAATCTCTTATTTATGCCAAATTAGGAGATACAAAAGGTGCTATAAAAGCAGCAAAAAGATCATTAGAATTGGCTACAGAGGCTGGAAATGATGATTATGTAAAAATGAACAAAGAGTCTATCGCAGAATGGGCAAAATAAAATTAATTAATTTTTAAATTCACCTCACATGAAACGAGCAAATCTAATTTTTCTCACTAAAGAAACGAATAGTTGCGAACGGCATGTGACTTTTAAAAAAAAAGTCAAATTCACCTCACATGAAAACAAAAATTTTAATCACATTTATGCTTGTAAGCCTTATTGGTTATTCTCAGAAAAGTCCTGAAAAACAAGCAAACGGAAGTATAAACGGAACAAAAATCACTATTGATTATAGTTCTCCAAAAGTGAAGGAAAGAGTCATTTATGGCGACCTTGTACCTTACGGAGAAGTTTGGCGCGCAGGAGCAAACAAAAATACAACCATTGAGTTTTCTAACGATGTAAAAGTCAACGGTCAAGAATTAAGCGCAGGAAAATATGGTTTTTTTATTATCCCAAACACTAATAAAGGTTGGGAATTGATATTCAGTAAAAAGGCTGATGGTTGGGGATCATTTTCTTATAGTGAATCTAAAGACGCTTTAAGAATTGAAACTAAGGTTCAAGATAATGAAAAACCTCAAGAGGAGTTATTATACAAAGTAATTGATAAAGGAATTTTATTTTCTTGGAGTGACAAAACATTTACTATGCGAATTCAATAGATTCTTTAGTATTATTTTACAAAAAGTCCGTCCGCCTTTGGTGAAACGGACTTTTATATTTTGAAGGCTATCTAATAAATGTTTAAACTCTTATTCTGAATTAAATGAAGACTATCTAACTTTAATTTTTAGTCTTTTTCATAAACAACTGCAGAAACATTGCGATACTCATCACAATAGCACATCCTAATAAATTTAGCCATAAATATGGTAATATATCTAAATACCAAACCGTAATTATGATTGCTTGAGTAATGATTGCTGCAATAAAAACAGCATTTCCTTTTACAAATTTTACGAAGAATGCTAATAAGAAAATACCCAAAACATTTCCATAAAAAATCGAGCCAATTATATTTACTAATTGAATAAGGTTATCAAATAAGTTCGCTACACTGGCGACTAAAATGGCGGTAATTCCCCAACCTAATGTAAACCACTTAGTTGCTTTTACATAATGTAACTCACTCTTTTCTTCTCGTACATTCCGTTTATATAAATCAATGGCTGTTGTGCTGGCTAATGCGTTTAATTCAGAAGCTGTAGATGACATTGCTGCAGATAATATAACGGCTAATAACAAACCAATTATTCCTCTTGGCAGATTATTTAAAATAAAATGAATGAACACATAATCCTTATCATTAGATTCTATTTTTTCAATAGAACTATCATCAATTTTTTTAATAATTTCTTTTGCTTTTTCTTTCAACACTAAATCTCTTGCATTTAAAGATAAAATTTGAGCCTTTTCTCCTTTTTGAAAACCATCAATAAAAATTATTTTTTTAGCATTTTCTATTTCAATATGTTCATCTTGTAATTGTTGATATTCAACAACATATTTAGAATTAGCTACTGCTTTATTTGCGTTAGGGTTAAAGTTTAAAGGAGAAGCGTTAAATTGATAAAATACAAATACCATAACTCCAATTAATAAGATAAAAAACTGCATTGGCACTTTTAATAACCCATTAAAAATTAAACCTAATTGACTTTCTCTAACAGATTTTCCTGATAAATAACGCTGAACTTGACTTTGATCTGTACCAAAATAAGAGAGCATCAAAAATGTTCCTCCTAACACTCCTGTCCATACAGTATATCTATTATTTAAATCAAAAGAAAAATCTATCACTTCCATTTTTCCACTTGCTCCTGCAATTTCTAGGGCTTTAGTAAAAGTAATATCTTCAGGAAGTTGGTTCATTATCATAAAAAATGCAATCAGCATTCCTATAAAAATGATAATCATTTGTTGCTTCTGAGTCACATTTACAGCTTTCGTGCCGCCAGAAACCGTATAAATAATTACTAAAAAACCGATGATAATATTTAGAGTCAATAGATCCCAGCCTAAAACTGCTGAAAGAATAATTGCTGGTGCAAAAATTGTAATTCCTGCAGCCAATCCACGCTGAATTAAAAACAAAATAGCGGCTAAACTTCTTGTTTTCAAATCGAATCTTCCTTCTAAAAACTCATACGCTGTATAAACTTTTAATTTGTGATAAATAGGAATAAAAACCACACAGATGATTATCATTGCAATAGGCAACCCAAAATAAAATTGTACAAACCCCATTCCACTATGAAACGCTTGTCCTGGAGTTGATAAAAAGGTAATTGCACTTGCTTGAGTTGCCATAACAGACAATCCAATTGTCCACCATCTACTATCATTTCCTCCTTTTATATAATCTTGTACGCTTGAATTTTTTCTTGTAATATAAGCTCCGTAAACAACTATAAATACTAGTGTTACTGATAATATAATCCAATCTACAGCATGTAATTTACTTTCAATTTCCATAGACTAAACTGTAAAATAGTTTGTGATGAAGTAGAACGCCAAAATATAAATTATATTAGCCACCATAACCAGTGTATACTCTTTTTTCCAACTATATTTTTGTTGATTCATTAGTTTTTGTTTTTTTGATTTAATTCATTCTTTCCTACAGATAATAAATTCGCGAATAATTTATAGGCTCCTGGAATTCCTGCTGGAAGTTCTCTAAAGAAACTTAATCCTGTATAAATAAAGTGTCCTTCACCATATTTTGCTATCAATAAACTTCCGTTTTTAACGGTCTCTCCTTTATCGTTCATAGATAAAATTGGTGTAAACTCTGAACTCCATTCATTTGGAAAATACAATCCTCGTTCTTGAACCCAACCGTCAAAATCTTTATTTGTAATTTTATTTGGGAAATTCATCACTTCATGTGAAGGTGCTAAAATTCTAACTTCCGAAAACTCATCAGTAACTCTATCTTTTGATATTTTGATAAGTAATGGCGAAACTTCATCAACTTTTAAACTATGATTCGTATTGTATTGCACTATCATTGTTCCTCCACTTTTCACATATTTATGTAAATCATTTTGATAATATTTTGCATTTTCATTTGTATTATAGGCACGAATTCCCATAATAACTGCATCAAATTTTTTTAATTCTTCAAATAATATATCATTCTCATTCAATTCAACAACAGTATAACCTATTTGACGTAAACTAGACGGAATTTCATCTCCTGCTCCTTGAATATAGCCAATCAATTGCCCTTCCTTTTTTATATCCAATTTCACGGCTTTACTTTTTGATGGCATTAATACTGATTGAAAAGGAATATGATTATAATCAATTTCTATCAATTCATCTGAGTACTCTTTTCCATCTATTTCAACGATTGGAGAAAAAGTTCCTTCACTTTGATTTTTTGTTGGAATTACCTTAAAAGTAAATAATTGTTGCGCCCCTTTTCGTTCTATTTTCACATCAAATTTTTCTGGGATTATAGTCCAACCAATTGGAATAGATAGTTTAACAGTTCCATTAATGTTTGATTTTCCAGACCTAACTTTTACAAGAATATCTTTAGAATTGGTGTCAGAAAATATATAAACCTTGTCTGACATGCCAACTGTAACTTCAGGTGTAATTTCAAAAGGTTGATATACTTCTCCTTTTACAGGATCATTATGCTTAAAAACTATGTTTTTTTGAAAATGAATTGTATATCCATCAAAACTAATAAAGAAATTTGCAATTAATTTTCTTGGTGTTTCAGGCTTTCCAATTAACCTTCTATCATCAACTTTATACATTCCCAATATTCCTTGTTCTCTCAACCAATATGGGCTTGTGTAATTAAAATCATTAGTAATTATTCCTTTTAACTCTATCCGCTCACGCACATTGTTCTCTAATATTTTATATGGATTCTCAGCAATCTTAATAGAACTAACACCAATAGTTCTCAATTTCATAGATACATTACTTCGATTTACAACTTCAAATTTCACTGTAACTTCACTCCCTTTAGTTGCTGATGATTCTGTTGCGACTGCTTCCAAATACAATCCAGCACAAGCCTCAATAATTGCTTTTATCTCTTTTGTTTTTTGAGCTTTCCAATGTTTATTTTCTAAATTCTGAATTAACTTATATGCTTTTATCAATTCAGAAACACTCGTTGATGGGTTTTTAAAGTTAAAACTACTTTCCACACTAGATAAAATTTCTCCAATCTCTTTTCCGCCTTTTACACGTGTCCAAGTCGTATTGATTCCATCAAAAATGTTTTCTTTGTTTTTTGGTAAATCTCCTTTAACCAATTCAAGATATTCAGTGCTTTTCCCCCTAGTACCAGTACTGCCAAAACCTTGACTTTTATGCATACTACTACTCAAACTTGCTATTTCGGTATTAGACAATCCAAAAGTAGGATAATATAATCCAATTTCTACTTCTATCATATTTTCCTTATCTGCTTTTTCAAAATTCTCTTTACTTCCATAAAACCACCAAGAAGTGTTAAAAAACTCTCTTTGAGGTTGCCAAACATCAACATATTTTAATTGTTCAATATATTTGGTTTTATCACCTGCCAAATCAAAAGCTAATTCGCTTAAAACAGCTGAAGACGTATGATGTCCATGAGTTTTACCAAAAGTTTCTGGCTTATGACTAAAACGATTTATAATCACATCTGGTTTAAAATTACGTATTACCCAAACTACATCTGCCAAGACTTCTTTTTTATTCCATATTTCTAACGTTTCGTCTGGATGCTTTGAATATCCAAAGTCATTTGCTCTTGTGAAAAATTGCTCTCCTCCATCTATTCTTCTTGCCTCTAACAATTCTTGAGTTCTTATAACTCCTAATAATTCTCTAATTTCTGCACCAATTAAATTTTGTCCGCCATCGCCACGAGTTAAAGAAAGGTATCCTGTTCTTGCTTTCACATTATTAGCCAAATAAGAAATAAAGCGTGTATTTTCGTCATCAGGATGTGCAGCAATATAAAGAGCAGATCCTAAAAAATTTAGTTTTTTTATTGATTCATAAATTTCAGAAGATGTTAGTTTATTTGGGGTTTGTGCGCTAATTAAAAATGAACATAGTAATAGTGTTATTACAAAAAGGAATGACTTACTCATTTTGACAAATCTTAGTTTGAAACAAAACTAAAAAATATAAGTCACAAGTCTATTTTATTGTGATAAACTTAACATTTTGAGTCTAAAAAACAATCAACAATTTGTTTATAAGTTCTTTTTATTATCACATTTTTTTAGAATATCTTTGTGTACTTATTAAAATAAAATAATAGATGAAATTTATAGTATCAAGTTCGCAACTTTTAAAACAATTACAAGTTCTTGGAGGCGTAATCAACAGCAATAACACCTTACCAATATTAGATAACTTTTTGTTTGAATTAGACACCAATCAATTAAAGGTTACAGCGTCAGATTTAGAAACAACAATGAGTTCTACCATCGAAGTAGAGTCTGATTCTCAAGGTTCTGTAGCCGTTTCTGCTCGTTTATTATTAGATACTTTAAAAACATTTCCTAATCAACCGTTGACTTTTAAGACAGAAGATAATAGCACTATTGAAATCAGTTCAAGTCAAGGTAAATATGATATGGCATATTTTAATGGCGAAGAATTCCCTAAAACGGTAGCATTGGCATCGCCAAGCAAAACTGTAATTAATGGTGATATTTTAGCAACTGCTATTTCAAAAACTATTTTTGCAGCAGGAAACGATGATTTACGACCAGTAATGAGCGGAGTTTTCTTCCAATTCAGTCCAGAGAATTTAACTTTTGTAGCAACTGATGCACACAAATTGGTAAAATATACACGTACAGATGTTACTGCAGATGAAGTTGCTGAATTCATTATGCCAAAGAAACCGTTGAACTTATTAAAAGGTATTTTAGGAACTTCTGGAACTGATGTTACTATTGAATACAACGATTCTAACGCTAAATTTACGTTTGAGAACATTGTGTTGGAATGTAGATTGATTGACGGAAAATATCCTAATTACGATGCAGTTATACCAAAAGAAAACCCAAATAAATTAACTGTAGATAGAGCATCATTTTTAAATTCTGCTCGTAGAGTTTCAATATTCTCAAGTAAAACAACACATCAAATTCGTTTGAAAATGGCTGGAACGGAATTAAATATATCTGCAGAAGACATTGATTATTCTAACAAAGCAGACGAACGTTTAAACTGTGAATATCAAGGAGATGACATGCAAATTGGCTTTAACTCTCGTTTTTTAACAGAGATGTTGAGCAATCTTGATTCAACCGAAGTAATGATTGAAATGTCGTTGCCAAACAGAGCAGGAATCTTAACACCAATTGATGGTGTAGAAGAAGGTGAAGAAATTACCATGTTGGTAATGCCTGTGATGCTGAATTCGTAATATTTACAAACAACTAATAGAAACCACAATCTAACAATTGTGGTTTTTTTGTTTAAAATAGAAATAGAAACAAAATATCCTTTTTTCTCAAAATTATAAGGGATAAATCGTCAGAAACTTTAGATGAAATAAACAATTTATTTTTTAATTTAAATAATCATATTTATAAGAAATCAAATACAGAAATTGAGGGAATTGGAAAGGAATATTATAATCGAATTTCTAGCTTAAGAATTCAACTTGAGAATGATATAAAAGGAGGACTTTATGATTTACATGATGTCAAAAAATATTTTCAAATCGAAAAGAAGAAATAAAAACCGTCCAATCTTTAAAGAATGAAAATATGAAATATAAAATAACACCAAACTTTTTTCAGTGATAATAGTTTTAATTGTAGGTGGAGCACTAATTAAACAATTCGACTTTCAAAATTTGAAAGTTGAAAAACCTGCATTGTCCATTGTTTACAGCATCGCCATTATTCTTTCTATTGGTTTTATGATTAAGAAAAAATAAAAATCTTCTTTTAGTGTATTTTTTTACTACTTTCACTCCATGAACTTCCTTGCACACATCTACTTATCAAAAGAAAATACCGACTTAATGCTCGGTAATTTTTTAGGTGATTTTGTAAGAGGTAATAAATACAAAAACTACAATCCAACAATTCAAAAAGGCATACTCCTACATCGCCATATTGATACGTTTACTGATGCACATAAAATTGTGAGAATCAGTAAAAGAAGGTTACACGAACGTTACGGTCACTATGATGGAATTATCATCGACTTATTTTATGATCATTTTCTTGCAAAAAATTGGGGTACGTATTCTGAAATTCCTTTGGATATTTATGCTAAGCGATTTTATCAATTATTACATGACAATTATACTATTCTACCAGAAAAAGCACAATATTTACTTCCATATTTAGAAAAATATAATTGGTTATATAATTATCAGTATATAGAAGGAATGAAAACGGTTTTAGAAGGAATGAACAGGCGCACAAAAATGATTTCAAAAATGGATGTTGCTATTGAAGATTTAAAAATCCATTATTCAGAATTTGAAAATGATTTTACAGCATTTTTCAAAGAATTAATTATTGAGTTATACACTTAGACGACATAATTTATTGTTGATTTTTAGCCAGTTATAAAAAATAAGGAGTAATAGTGATATATTCAATCAATATGTTTTCTAATTTTCATAATAAAGGCATTTTTAAC
>JAKITY010000058.1 GCA_021647835.1 Flavobacteriaceae bacterium
TGTCTGCTAAAGTAGGTTGTTTGTGTATTTTCATAATCAAATATACGACTTAATTAACTTATAATCAGTAAAATAAATGATTTTTTTTGTAAAAAATTGTAACTTTTTTACCTTGCAACGGTCTTGAATTTGTAAAGTAGAACGCGATTATGAGTTTTAAAAATAGCAGGACATATTATCAAGCCAATGCCCTTTTCCTTTAAAATCTAAATCTAAGAGAAGAATTACTTCATGAGAACTTAAATTATTCCCTAAATCAGTTAAAGTCTGGTCATAGGCATAACCAATTCGTAGTTTTTTATTCAACACTACAGCAAACATGGCATTTGCAGAATCGTTGTAGCGATATGATAATCCGAATTCAATTTTTTCATCATATAAAATGTTTGCATTAAAATCGATTGATAAAGGTAAATTCGGAGCGTATTTTATCAATGTAGAAGGTTTGAATTTTATTTTTTCATTGATGTCAAATAACATTCCTGCAGCAAAAAATGTATTTATATTTTCTGATAGCCCTGTAGAATTATCTGTTTCTTCTAATCTAAATTCAGGTGTTTTTAATAAATAAGGCATTGATAAACCTGCAAAAAAGCGTTCGTTATAATAAAAAGCACCAACACCAACATTAAAATAACTTCCGCTTAATGATGAATAAATTTCGTTGTCAGGCGTAACACCTTCTGATAGATTATTATTAAAGAATGATGCACCTCCTTTTAAGCCAAGTGATAAGCGTCCATAATGAGATACAACCAATGTGTAAGAAGCATCAATATTTACATTTGTACTTTCTGCCAAACCAACTTTATCATTGATTACGGAAAATCCAAGTCCAAGACCATCAGCGATTCTTCCGTTTAAAGAAAAAGTTGTTGTTTTTGGTGCGCCTTCAACACCAACCCATTGAGATCTATTTAACAATGCAATAGTTAAATCTGCTCTTGCGCCAACATACGCAGGATTTATTGTTTGCATATTATATAAATACTGTGTGTAATGTGGTGTTTGCTGTGCTGTGAGGATTAAACTAAACAACATGATTAATCCGCTTAAAATTGGGGTTATTCTTTTCATTTTATTATCGGATTAATTCTATAAAACTAACTTTTGGCTTGGTTGTGCCATCATTAAAATCTAAATTGTAATAATAGACGCCTACAGGAACAGGATTGTCTTTATAAGTTCCGTCCCACCATTCAGGATTTGTATTTCCGTTGTTGTTATAATTGTAAACTTCACTTCCCCAACGGTCAAATATTTTTATACTGAAATTAGGAAAATCTTGTAGTCCTGAAATAGCAAAAGTATCGCTTCTTCCGTCTCCATTTGGTGAAAATAAGTTTGGAATATCATTGTCTAATATTGTTCCGACACCTTCAAGAATAGGAGAGAAGTTAGAAATATTTCCAGACGTAACAGTGGCAAATAAAGACATCGTTTCGGTATCTTCATTTAGATTGTCATCTACTGTTCTTACACGAACTTCTATATTTTCTGTTAATGCAGGAATTGTAGTTGTTGCATTTATACTACCATAATCATTTGGTGAAAAAGCAGTTCCATTACTTGTGATAACATTAAAATTAATTACTTCGTAATTTAGCATTGGAAGATTGTCATTTGGATTGACTAGACTTAGCGTAAAAACCAATGTATTTCCTTCAACAACAGTAGAGTCATCAATAATTATTAGTGGATCAGGATTAATATCTACAATAATTCCTATTTTGTCTAAATCTTGTAAACCTACATTACTACTTGTAACTTGACCAATAACAGCAAGAGTTTCTTCGTCAGGTTCGTTTAAATTATCAATAACTGTTGTGATATTAAAACTAACATCAATGTTTGCGTTTGCAGGATCTATAGTTCCATCAATCGTAAAAGTATTATTTATTGATGTATAGTCTTCAGGGTTTATTGCGACAATATCAGAAGTTGAAATGTCGATAATTATTGGCGTTGAACTTGGATAACTTATCGTAATTGGATGCATCAAATCAATACCTTCATTTTCACGAGTGTTGTTCATCGTAATATTTGGTGGCGCCTCATTGTCTAGAATTGTTCCTATTCCTTTTGGATCGGTATTTATAGTGTTGTTAGAAGTTACTGTTCCGTTTAGAGTCAGTAATTCATCTAATTCGTGAATGTTATCATCTAATGTTGTTACTGTAAACTGCATTGTTGATGTAAATGGCGGAATAGTTAAAGTATTTGCAGTTACTTGGTTGTAGTCAAATGGAGTTATTGCAACATCATAAGTTGAAGTAGTATCAGTTCCATCACTTGTTGACAAGTCAATTATAACAGGACTCGCGCTTGAAATTAAAATTGAATTGTCATTCATTGTTGTTAATGAAACAGTAAAGATTAAATCTCCACCTTCTATCACAGTAACATCATTTATTATAACTTGTATTGCTATAATTTCACGCCAATCTCTTTCTGATGTTGTGGTATTATCAACATTTGGGAAGTCTGTTGGTGTTTGTCCGTTTGATGGATTTATTTGCGTATCGTCATTGTCAAAAGCATTATCTAATCCGTCATTGTCAGCATCTAAATTTACTGCAATAGTTTCTGGAGTTCCATCGTTGTTAAAATCCCATCCTTCGATAAAATCATCACGAATATCATTGTCAGAATTTGTATCGATATAATCAAATATAGTATCGTTTTCGGTATCAACAGGAGTTATTCCGTTTGGATAAGCAGTGTCGATTCCATTTGCATCAACAGTGTTGTTTGGAACTATATAACTGTCTGTAGATTGACCTTCAATATTATCTACAATTCCATCACCATCAGCATCAATATCTAAATAATCTGGATTTCCTAAAGCGTCCGTATTTGGAATTGTATAAGTTATTGTTGCTAAAGAAGTGTCGTTATTTTCAATAGTATTATCAAGTCCGTTATTTCCTACGGAATTGTTTGTCATTCCATTAGTATCAGTATCTAAAGCGGAATTACTTGCTTCAACGATATCAAGAATCCCGTCATTATCACTGTCTAAATCAAAATGATTTGGTACTCCATCTAAATCAAAATCAAAGAGATCTACAATTCCGTCATTATTACTATCAACACCAAAATCAGTATCTCTATAGTTAGGAATATTGTCATTATCAGCATCATCCAAAGGATTTAAACCGTTATATTCAACTGTATCAGGAATGGTGTCATTGTCATCATCAATGTCATTTACATTAGTTATTCCGTCATTATCATTATCATTAAGTACAGAAACGGCAACAGTTCCATTAGAAGAAATAACATTGTTTAAAGGGTCATTTGCAGTAAAACTGGCAATATTTGTTCCTATACAATCATCATTAAAAACGACTGTAAATTCTACAGTTACATTTTGATTTGGTTCTAATATTCCTGAAGTTCCGTTAAATATATTAATATCCGTCAAACCATTAAATGATGGGTTGAGAGTTGGATTTGTAATTGCTGTTGAACTCACAATAGTTGGCGTGCTAACAGAAACAATACTTCCGGTACAGATGTTATTTAGGTTGTCTTGTAATTGTAAATTTTCTATCTGTACAAAACTACTTGTATTAGTTACAGTCAATTGAAAAGTTATTTCTTCATGTTCTATAATACCATTTGGTGCTGAATTTGTTGAAGCAATTGTTTTTTGAGATGTTACAGATGAAGTAAATAAAAATCGCATAAAAACACTTGAGCAATTACATTGATTGTTAGAAGATGCAGGAGTTGTAGCATCAGCACCACTATAAGGTCTGTCAAGATGGTCACCCATAGAATCTGACCAAGTGACAAACGAAAAACGTCTTTTGTTATTAGCAAGGCTTTCGTCAAAACCATCTAACAGACCTTGAGTCATACTTCTGCCTGAAAACAAGAAATAAATATCATCTTGTGATGATACTGTATCAACAATGTAGAAAACTTCTAAAGTGATAGTTTCTCCTGCGGCTAGAGATTGATTTGGTGCTAATAATTCTGTATTTGTATCGCCATTAAAAGAATTGTTAATTGTTACAGGATTTCCAGAAACTTGCGATACGGTTAAAGTTGTAAATGAGATTCCATTATCAATAAAATTGCCTAATCCCATATTGTAATTAACATTATTTGCAGTTGTAGAGCCATCGTTGGTAATAATTACAGTATTTGTAAAATCATAAGTGCCATCAGGATTAACGTCTGGTTCTTGAATAGGGACAAAAATATTTGCAGCAACTGTGGTTTCTGCTGTGTGAAAATCTGTAAGATTAAGGTTAGTAGTATCACTTCCAATAGAAGAAGTTACACTTACAATATTGTCAAAATCTATTCCGCTTCCAGATGGAGTTGGATTTGGTCTTCCGTTACAAAATGGATTCACAGTTACACAAAAAGAAACATTGATATATTGTCTTGGGTATAGTACATTATTTGTAATCGCTACAGTATTGAATATAGAATTTGAAGCAATATTTTCAAAATCAGAATTTAAAGATGTAGAACTCCAATCTTGTGGGTATGGATTGCCAACATAATCATCAGGAAGATTTGTGTTGATTGATATTTGATCTACAAGAGTCACGCAATCATTTCCAAATACAGATTCTAAATCATCAATCAAATCAATATTAGTAATCAAACTTGAAGGATGATAATCTCTAGCATTACTTGTATTTGTTAGTCGAATAAAATATCTTATTTTATAATCTCCATCGGCAGTAAAACCTTGATTGCAACTACTTAAAACCTCAATTCCTAGTAAATTTGTAGTTCTTTCAACTGTTAAAAGAAATAATGCACTACTTGTGCTAGTTCCATCAGAAATAACATAAATGATATTTGGTAAATAACCTGTATATCCAGGAGTAGGAATAAATGTGTAACTTCCATCAGCATTAATTGTTAGGCTTCCTTCTACTATATTTGCTGTTTGTCCTGCAGTATATGTTGTTCCATTAATTATAAACTGGATTACAGTTATTGTATCGCCATCAGCGTCAAAATCATTTACTAAAAGTCCAGGAGCATTAACAATTAATGTAGTATTTATATCTGCCGTGTCAACGTCATTTACAGCGTTTGGCGGAGTCTGAGCAAAAGATTGATATGCTACAAAAAATAGTAAGCATAGGGATTTAATGTATTTTTTCATCATTATAAAATAAATATCAATATTAAATCCCCACATTTAACACATATAGAAACGCAAAAATATTTAATTAATTGTAATAGAAAAATAATTTACTTGTTTTTTAATCTAGCCATAATAGGGTAGTGGTCAGAATATTCTATACCATAGGTTTTGAAGTTGTTGATTTCAAACTGTTTATCAGCAAGAATAAAGTCAATTCTCGTAGGAAAAAAATAATCATAAGACTTTCCAAAACCCTTTCCTGCTTCTACAAAAGCGTCATTTTTATCTCCTTTTAGTTTATGATACGCCCATGAAAAAGCAGTATTGTTAAAGTCTCCGCAAATGATAGTTTTATAATTACTTGTTTTTTCGTGAGTCACTAATTTTTCTGCTTGCTCTGCTTGTAATTTAAAGGTTGTTTTCAGACGTTTTAATAATTTTTCAGAATCTTTTTCTCCAAAATTCTCTTTATCTAATTGGATTCTTTGAGATTCTAAATGCACATTATACACTCTAATTGTATCATTGTTTTTGACAATATCAACAAATATGGCATTGTTGGAAACACTATTAAAATCTACCGAGCCTGAATTAATAATTTTGTATTTCGAGTAGATTGCTTGTCCGAAATAAGAAATATTTCTGTTTGGATTGTTGTTTATAAACTTATATTTATAATCAAAATTCACTCCATAAGTCGTTAAAAATTCTTGAAAACAGATAACGTCAGGATCTTTTTCTTTGATAAAATCAGAAACTAATTTTAGGGTTTCTTCTTTACCTTCTTTCTTCCATTTATAGATATTAAAAAGGCGTACGTTATAACTCATTATTTTTAGGTCATCATTTAATAAAATTTTCTTTTCTGATATTTTGTAAAAAGAGTTAACTGTATTAAAACCAATGATTAAAATGAGTGCTGATAAAAGAAATTGTTTTTTTAATTTTATCAACCAATAAATGGCGAAAGCAATATTTATTAAGATTAGCGCAGGAACAATTAGACTTAAAATACTGATTGACGGGAATTTTTTTGGTGAAATATATGGCAGTAAATAGGAGAGTAGCAAGATAGTTGCAAAGAGTGAATTAACCACAAATATCAATTTATTTACCCAAGATAATTTCCGCATATTTTTTTTAATTTCTATTTCCAGATTTGAATAAAAAATCTTTTTCCTCTTTATTTAAACTTTCATAACCAGATTTACTGATTTTATCTAAAATTTTATTGATTTCACCTTGCTTTTCAGTTGATTCTTTATGTGTAGGTTTTCTTTTGATATTTGCCTTTTTATGAACGGTTCTCAACGGACTTTGTTTCTTTTGTTTAAATAGATTAGTAAAAAAACCAATTATATTTTCAATCCATTTACCAATATCCATTCCTTTTTCAAGTTGTTTTGTGTAAATAAAACCAATCAATGCACCTCCAAGATGCGCTATGTTTCCTCCTGAATTTAAACCATCTAAACCAGCAATACTAATAATAATATAAACAAGTGCAATAATCCATATTTTTATGCCACCAATTAAATTAAGGCGAATTTCATAAGTTGGTATTTTAGTAGCAAGACCTACTAAAATAGCCATAATTCCTGCGGATGCGCCAATTAAATATCCTCCAGTGTTTAGTAATAAAAATGCAATTCCTCCAGTAACAACACCTAAAATATAATAATTAATAAATTGTTTTTTACTGAAGAAATTCAGAAACAGATTCCCTATATAATATAAAAATATCAAGTTAAAAAACGCATGTGAAAAACTGGTATGAGAAAACCCGTAAGTTAGAATCGTCCAAGGTTGAGTTCCAAAAATCGAAAAACTCGATTTCAATGTAATCCAATTAATAAAGAAATTCTTTAAAAAAAGTGCAGCAAAAAACACTGCAACATTAGCGTAGATGAATTTTTCAGCAATTGTTGCTTTATTATATGCGGTTTTTATGTCGTTTATAAAACTCACTAATTCCAGCGTGTAAATTGATTCTTTTTCCAAAACCAAGCAATGATAAAACCAGTTATTGCACCACCAACATGTGCAAAGTGGGCAACGTTAACTCCAAAAATAGAATTTCCTCCAGTGATTCCTGAATATATCTCATAAGCCAATAATGCAGGAATAAAATATTTTGCAGCAATAGGAATTGGAAGAAATATTAATGCCATTTTTGCATTTGGAAAATTCCAACCAAATGCTGCTACTAATCCCATAACTGCACCAGACGCACCTAAACTAGACCCATTAAATATTTGTGTAAGTTTTGCTACCCTTTCTACTCCAATTGAATCATTCCAAGAAGTTGCGTATTTGCCTTGGTTTAAGATATCTAAAATGTCATTTTTGCTCATTCCAGTACTTATAATTTCATTTATGATTGAATTGAACTGTATGTAGTCAATAATAAAGGGTAATAATACCGCTCCTAATCCTGCTGAAAAATAGAAAAATAAGAATTTTTTTTGTCCCCAAATTTGTTCTAAAGGAGTCCCAAACATCCATAATCCAAACATATTTGCTATAATGTGTAGGTAAAACGTTGGGTGATGCATAAACATGTGTGTGAAAATTTGCCAAACCTTAAAGTTATCATTTTCAGGATACCAAATTGATAGTTTTTCAAAAGCTATGTTTCCAAAGGCTAAACTACCAGCAAAAAAGATAACATTAATAATTATCAAGTGCTTTACAGTGTCACTAATTCTATTCATCATAATCCAAATTTTTTGTCAATTTCGTTTAATTCCATCGAGATAAAAGTAGGTTTTCCAAAAGGTGAATGATTAGGCTCCTTACACGCAAATAATCGTTCTAAGATATCTTCTTGCTCTTCTGTACTTAATTGTGTTCCTGTTTTTATAGCCATACTTTTTGCCAAACTCTTCGCCACTATATCTAATTGGCTAAAACTTGTATCAGGAATTTCATTTTTGATATCGTCTAATAATTGCTCTAAAATTACTGTAATTTTACTTTCAGTAATTGTTGTCGGTACTCCTTTTACAACAATCATTTCGCCTTTAATTTTGTCAAACAAAAAACCAGTACTTTCTAAATCATACTGTATTTCTTGTATTAATTTGATGTCATCTTTGCTAAAATTAATTTCTAACGGAAACAATAATTGCTGACTCATTGCTTCTTTAACGGTACTATTCTCTAAATATTCTTCATACAATATGCGTTGATGCGCTAAATTTTGATGAATAAATATCACTCCAGATTTTATAGTGCTTACAATATATTTTCGGTGTACTTGATGCGTTTTTGCTGTAATAGAATCGTTTGTAAATAGTTGTTGTCTTGTATTGATTTTAGGAATAGAAATATCAGTATATAAACTTTCCCATTGTTGTGATTTCTCTTTTTTATAAGAAAAACGAGTAGATTTTGAAGACTCATTTTCAAACGGATTAAAACTTCTATCAATACTAATTACAGGCTCTTTATAGACTGTTTTATCCTTAAATCCATAAGGAGTATCCATCGTTGCATCTCTATTAAAATCAAGAACAGGAGCAACATTGTATTGCCCTAAACTATGTTTGATTGTTGAGCGTATAATCGCATAGAGCGTCTTCTCATTATCAAACTTTATTTCTGTTTTTGTTGGATGAATATTGATGTCAATTGTATTGGTTGGAACGGTCAAATATAAGAAATACGATGGATGATAACCAGTTGCGAGCAAACCTTCAAAGGCACTTGTAACAGCATGATGTAAGTACGCGCTTTTTATAAATCTATTATTGACAAAAAAGAATTGTTCACCTCTCTTTTTCTTTGCAAATTCTGGTTTAGACACAAAACCTGTCAATGTTAAAACATCGGTGGTTTCATCAATCGGAACTAATTTTTCGTTAGTTTTTTTTCCTAATACAGCTACAATTCGCTTTCGTAAATTGCTGTCGTTAAGCCTGTAAACTTCATTTTCGTTGTGATACATCGAAAATTCAATTGCAGGATGCACCAATGCAACACGTTGAAATTCATCAATAATATGACGCGTTTCTACGGTATTTGATTTTAAGAAATTTCTACGAGCTGGAATATTATAAAATAAGTTTTTTACAGCGATAGAGGTTCCTTTTGATGTAGAAACCAACTCTTGAGAGATAATTTTACTTCCTTCAATTTTTATATGTGTACCAAGTTCTTGGTTTTCTTGTTTGGTTTTTAATTCTACATGTGCAATCGCAGCGATAGATGCAAGTGCTTCGCCACGAAACCCCTTTGTTTGTAAATTAAATAAGTCTTCGGCAGTTTTAATTTTTGATGTTGCATGTCTTTCAAAGCAAAAACGAGCATCAGTTTCGCTCATTCCTTTGCCGTTATCAATCACTTGAATTAAGGCTTTTCCAGCATCTTTGATAAGTAATTTTATTGAAGTTGCATTAGCATCAATAGCATTTTCAAGCAACTCTTTCACTACCGATGCAGGACGTTGCACGACTTCTCCAGCAGCAATTTGATTGGCTACATGATCAGGTAAAAGTTGGATAATATCTGACATTACTTTTTGATACTGAAGATTGATAAATCGAAATCTATAATGAATAGAAAAATCAACACTAAAATTAAGATTGTTATGACAATTATTTTTATTGAGGTTCTGCTTTGCTCTTTTTTAAGATCATCCATAGCAGTTCTAAATCTAGATTTTAAACCGCCACTTTTTCCAAGTGTATTTCTAAAATCGTCAAACTTACCTTTGATTTTATAGGGATTTATGTTCTCTCCATCTTCGTTTTTATTCTTATAATAACGAGGATTGTAATCAAATTTTTTATTTTTTCTGCGGATTAATGCTCCCAAAACACTGCTTTTTAAAAATTAAAATAAGAATAATCAAAATTACACAAATATAAGTTTGTGGTCAAATATTGTTTATAAGTAATCTGTTAGTAAATATAACTTTTCATTTTATTTAGGAAAATGAAAGGAGGAATTTGTATTGCAGAAGAAAAAGTATAGTTAATGCGTATTGTATAATTTTATTTTACGTTTTGTGTCGTGATTGACGGTAGGATATTAAGTGCTATACAGATTGTTGTGCTTAGTTTTTTCGTCTAATAACTCCCTTAGGGTTTTTGCTTTATCGGTCATATAAGAATCGGTCAGCCAAATACCAAACCTCATTTTTTTATAATGAATGGTAATGTTAGATTTTTTACAAGATTCTGTATCTGGAAAGAATGGAACTTCATTAAACATCCATGTAATAATTCTTAACCATTTTGCTAGTCTAGGAAACCAAATTTTATTTAATTTAATAGATTGTAAATCATAATAAGAGTAAAAGCCAGAATTTTGTTCTGTTTGTTCATCAATTAATTGAAATCCATTATTAAGAAGCTGGAATTCAATTTTTGGATTTTTCTGTAAAATAACATTTTCACTCATCATATTTATACATCTAATTAATTCCTACAAATTACTAATAAAAATAGTTTGAGTTATACACTTAGACGACATAATTTATTGTTGATTTTTAGCCAGTTATAAAAAATAAGGAGTAATAGTGATATATTCAATCAATATGTTTTCTAATTTTCATAATAAAGGCATTTTTAACACATTGATTACTAAGTATTTTTCGTACGGCAACTAACTGACTAACTCAAAAAATAGTTATATCAAAACCGTCAAATTAGAAGTCATTTAGTTTCATTGATGATGTAAAGTTAGTCAAAATAAGTAAGAAAGCCTATAGAGCAGCCATCTCAATAGCAGCAATAGCACATTCAATACCTTTGTTCCCATGTTTTCCGCCAGAACGGTCGATAGATTGTTGTTTGGTGTCGTCTGTCAATACACAAAAAATAGTTGGTGTATTGTATTTGATGTTTAAATCTTTGATGCCTTGCGTTACACCTTCGCAAACAAAATCAAAATGTTTTGTTTCACCTTGTATCACATTTCCAATTGCGATAACAGCATCAATATTTTGTGTTTCTAGCATTTTTTTACAACCGTAAATCAATTCAAAACTTCCAGGAACTTCCCAAGTAATAATGTTTTCTGTAGTTGCGCCACAATCAATAAGTGTATCTATTGCACCTTTTGCAAGGCTAGAAGTAATCTCAGGATTCCATTTAGAAACAACAATCCCAAACCGAAGATTCTTCGCATTTGGGATTGTTGACTTATCATATGCTGATAAATTTGTAGTAGCCATTTATTTTTTAGATTGTTAGATTGTTGGATTTTTTGATTATTAGAAACGATATGCTAATATAACTATCTAAAATACTAATAATCTAAGTAATCCAAAAATCTATTTTCCAGCGTACTTTGCTTTGTTGATATAGATGTCAATATCTCTTGCTTCTTCAGATTTCGGAAAGTTTTTCTTAATAGTTTCAAATATTGCCAATGCTCTATCTGACTTTCCTAAATCTAATGCTGTATTTCCTGCTTTGAATAAAAATAATGGCGTTGTGAATGAGTTGTCTCTTTCAGCAGCGGCTTTTTCATAATATTCTAATGCATCTTCTGGTTGATTCAAATCTGCGAAAGCATCACCAATTGCACCTTTTGCAACAGGACCTAAGGCTTCATCATCAGAAGAGAATTTTTCTAAAAACTCAATTGCTTCAGGATATTTTTTCATTTTAAGATAAGAAATTCCAGCATAATAGTTTGCTAAGTTTCCTGCTTTAGTTCCCGAAAATTCACTTGCAATATCAATAAACCCATATTTTCCGTCAGCACCTTCAAGACCTAATGTGTATAAAGAGTCAGTTGCAACAGCGCTTATTTCTGCTTGTTCAAAATATTTTTTAGGGAAGGCTAACTCGTTTGCAGCGGTAATTTCTTTTGGTCCACCTACAAAGTTGTTATAAGCCATAAGTGCTAAAATTGCAGTAACAATAACACCTAAAATAATAAATATGTTTTTTTGATTCTTGATCACCCATTTCTCAGAACGAGATGCAGTTTCGTCTAAAGTATTAAAAACTTCAGCAGTTGTACTATCTCTTTCAATTGCAGATATTGATTCTCCTGCTTTGTTCTTAACTTTATTTCCTTTCTTTTTATAAGTCGCCATTATCTTCTTAAATTTGTAAGCGCAAAAGTAAGATTTTTAATTGGAAAGTAAAAGTCCATTTATAGCAAAAATTTCAATAATTTTAGCAATCCTTTTAGAATCAATAAAAAATAATGTATTTAGAAAAATTGTCACTCCTTAATTTTAAGAATTTTGAATCGCAATCGTTTGATTTTCAGAATAAAATAAATTGTTTTGTTGGTGATAATGGTATTGGCAAAACCAATGTTTTAGATGCAATTTATTATCTTTCTTTTGGTAAAAGTTACTTTAATCCTGTTGCAACGCAAAATATTCGTCATTATCAAGATTTTTTTATGATTGAAGGAACTTATGATATTGATGCTAGAAAAGAGTCAATAGTGTGTAGTTTGAAAAGAGGTCAAAAGAAAGTAATTAAGCGAAATGACAAGGAATATGAGCGCTTTTCTGATCATATTGGTTATTTGCCGTTGGTTATTATTTCGCCTGCGGATAGAGATTTAATTACGGAAGGAAGTGATAGGCGTAGAAAATTTATAGATAGTGTGATTTCCCAATCTGATAAATCATATTTAAAAACGTTGATAAATTATAATAAAGTGCTGTCTCAACGTAATTCTTTATTGAAATATTTTGCTGCTAATCGTACATTTGATGCGTTGAATCTAAAAGTGTATGACGAGCAATTAGAAAAATATGGAATGGAGATTTATGATAAGAGGAAAGCCTTTTTGTTAGAGTTTACAACGATTTTTGCAGAACGCTATCAAACTATTTCTAACGGAAAAGAAAGTGTGAGTTTATCTTATAAAACGCAATTAAATGACGATTCACTGACCAGTTTGCTGGAAAAATCAGTAGAGAAAGATAGAGTATTGCAATACACAAGTGTTGGTGTGCATAAGGATGATTTACTATTTGAGATTGATAATTTTTCGGTAAAAAAGTTTGGAAGTCAAGGGCAACAAAAATCATTTTTGATTGCGTTAAAATTAGCGCAGTTTGATTTTATTAAAAATCAATCAAATGTAAAACCAATTCTATTATTAGATGATATTTTTGATAAATTAGATAAGAATAGAGTCTTGCAAATTATAGATTTGGTAAATCAAGATGATTTCGGACAGTTATTTATTAGCGACACACATGCCGATAGAACAGAAGAAGTAGTCAAAAAAACAAATCAATCCTATCAAATATTTAAATTATAATGGCAAAGCGAGAAAATGAATCGATGAAGATAGAAGACTTGATGAAAGTTATGATCAAAGAGAATAACTTGACTAAAGGTATGCGTCAAATGGATGTGCGTGAAGCATGGGAAAAACTAATGGGAAATGGCGTAATGTCTTATACAGAGAGTGTACAGCTGCAAAATAAAACATTGGTTGTGAAACTAAAATCTTCGGTATTGCGTGAAGAGTTGTCTTATGGGAAAGATAAAATTATCGCACTTATAAATGAGGAAATGGGCGAGGAGTTGGTAAGTAAGATTTTGTTAGTTTAACATTCTCAATATATTATTTTTTCTTTTCGGCATACTTCCCTACATTTTTTTTGATAAAATCACTCATTTTTATCACACCATTTAAGAGTTTCATTTAAATCTTCAAAAAGCATATAGTTCCATTTTAAATCCTCATTATGATTTATAAAAGCTGTTGCCATAAATCGAATTTCTGAATTAGTCGCTATGAATATAATAGTTATGTTGGCGTTCCATGCTGTTGAAAAATGAGTAACTACTTTTACGCGCGCCATGTGATCTGCAGGAACAGCATAGTTAATTACATTGGTGCAGTCAAAAATAATATAATTAAGTTTTCTAATGTTTATGATGTCAACAACTTCAAGAAAAGCATTTGTAATTTCATTCTCTTCTGCTGTGTCATCAAAAGTAATAAAAGCTTTTTTTCCAAGAATATTTAGTGTATAACCCATATCAATAGAAATTAGTAGGAGTTTTGGCAAAGTTATAATAAAGAATAAGGAAAAACAAAAAAACCGATTCATTTTTGAATCGGTTTTTAAAATTTATTTTATTTCTAAATTAGAATTGCTCTCTTCCAGAAAAGTGAAAGAACCCTTCAATTTGAGCATTCTCATCACTATCAGATCCATGAACAGCATTTTCACCCATAGATGCAGCATATAATTTACGGATAGTTCCTTCAGCAGCATCAGCAGGATTTGTAGCGCCAATTAAGGCTCTAAAATCTTCAACAGCATTGTCTTTTTCTAAAATTGCTGCAACAACTGGTCCGCGAGTCATGTACTCAACCAATTCTCTAAAGAATGGACGCTCATTGTGAACGGCATAAAATGCTTCAGCATCTGTAGTTGTCATTTGAGTCATTTTCATTGCTACGATTCTGAAACCTGCAGCATTAATTTTTTCTAATATTGCGCCTATATATCCTTTTTCTACTGAATCAGGTTTAAGCATTGTAAATGTTCTATTTGTTGCCATTTTATTTTATTTTAAATTGAGTGCAAATGTACAGTTTTCTTTTAAATAAGAAAGGAATGGATTAATTATAGTTTTGACTATAAAATTCTAAAACAATATTATTTTTTCCTTTGATTTCCATGACTACTTTTTTTT
>JAKITY010000059.1 GCA_021647835.1 Flavobacteriaceae bacterium
ATCGAATATCTTGGTCAAAAAATCCGTAATCCCTATGTCTTTTAAATCGCTTCATAATACTTTAAATATACTCAATATCAGTGAAATATAAACGTGTTTTGAAGATTGTTAGTTTTTAGAGATGCCCATTATATAATTATGATAAAATGGCAAAACTTAAACCACATTTACCTCAATATCTAAATCAATACCAAAAATTTCAGTAACAGTTTGTTGTATTTTTTGTGCAAGATTATAAATTTCTTGTCCTGTAGCGTTGCCATAATTCACTAAGACTAAAGCTTGGTTTTTATGAACTCCAGCGTCACCAAAACGCTTTCCTTTAAATCCGCATTGTTCTATAAGCCATCCAGCAGGAACTTTGATTTGAGTGTGAGAAACAATATATAAAGGTATATTTGGGTGTTTTTTTTGTAAAATATCAAATGCTTCTTTAGTAATTACTGGATTTTTAAAGAAACTTCCGCTATTTCCAATCTCTTTTGGGTTTGGTAGTTTGCTATTGCGTATGTCAATAACAACATCAGAAATGTCTTTAATTGTTGGTTTGTCAATACTTCTTTTTTCTAATTCTGTTTGTATTGCGCCATAGGAATAGTTGAGTTTATGGTTTTCTTTGGTCAATTTAACAACAACAGAAGTGATGATATATTTACCTTTTAGCTCGTTTTTAAAAACCGAATTTCGATAGCCAAAATTACAGTCGCTATTTAAAAATGTATGTAGTTTCCCTGTTGCAATTTCTATGGCTTCGAGTTTGTGAAAAGTATCTTTTATTTCAACTCCATACGCTCCAATATTCTGCATAGGGCTTGTACCGACATTTCCAGGAATCAGCGATAAATTCTCTAATCCTCCAAAATCATTTTTGATACACCAAAGAACAAAATCATGCCAATTTTCTCCAGCATTTGCCTGTATATAGACATGCTTTTTAGTTTCTTTAACGACAAAGACGCCTTTTAAAGCTACGTGTAAAGTTAAGTCCGTTATGTTTTTGGTAAACAAGATATTACTTCCGCCACTTAAAATAAAAAGAGTTTTATTTTTCGATAAAATTTCACGTAAATCATTAATAGAAGTTGCGCTTACAAATTCTTTTGCAATCACATCAATTCCGAAAGTATTATATGATTTTAACGATATGTTTTTTTTAATCTTCAATATTCGTTCTTTGTCACCTCGAGCGAAGTCGAGAGGTTATTTATTTTTATAGATATTCAGCGCTATTTTTAAAATTTCAACGGCTCTAATTAAACTTTCTTTATTTAGCACATACGCAATTCTAATTTGATTTTTACCAGAACCTTTGGTAGAATAAAATCCGCTTGCAGGAGCAACCATAATAGTTTCGTTATTGAGATTAAAACTCTCTAACATCCATTGCGCAAAATGATCTGCATCATCAACAGGTAATTCAGCAATTAAATAAAAAGCACCTTTCGGTTTAGAAACTTTAATACTTTCAATTTTATTTAACTCTTTGATTAGCGTATCTCTTCTTTCAACATACTCTTCAATTACATCATCAAAATAACTTTGAGGTGTATCAAGTGCAGCTTCACTTGCAATTAAAGCAAATGTTGGTGGACTTAATCGCGCTTGAGCATATTTTAAAACTGTCGCGATGAGTTCTTTATTTTTCGAAACCACACATCCAATTCTTGCGCCACACATGCTATAACGTTTAGATACAGAATCAATTAGTATTGCATGATTCTCTAATCCATTTTCATTCATTACCGAATGATGTGTTAAGCCGTCATAAACAAATTCACGATACACTTCATCAGCAATTAAAAATAAATCATGTTTTAAAGCAAGTTTGGCTAATTTTTCAATTTCATCTTTGGTATATAAATATCCTGTTGGATTTCCAGGATTGCAAATGATAATTGCTTTAGTTCTATTGGTTATTTGTTTTTCAAATTTAGAAATATCAGGTAATGCAAATCCGTTTTCGATTGTTGATATTACAGGTTTTATTGTAACGTCATTTGCTGTCGAAAACCCGTTGTAATTAGCATAAAATGGCTCTGGAATAATAATTTCATCGCCAAAATCAGTAATACTTCCAATCGTAAAAAGCAAGGCTTCAGAACCACCAGTTGTTACAACTATATCATTTGCTGAAACATCAATATTCTTACTGTTATAATATTTAACAAGTTTTTCTCTATATTCTTCAGAGCCTTCAGAGCGAGCATAAGCAACAATATTAAGATTGTTGTTTATAACAGAATTTAATGCTACTTCAGGGGTTTTAATATCAGGTTGACCGATATTTAAATGAAAAACTTTAACACCTTTTTTCTTTGCATCTTCTGCAAAAGGAACGAGTTTACGAATTGGAGATTCGGGCATTGAATTCCCTTTATTTGATATTTTTGGCATTTGACTCTATATTTTTAGCAAAATTGCAAAAATATATTCAATGTATTGAATTTTTTATACTTAATTTTAAAAGGTTAAATATTTCTTAAAAGTTTTCCTAATATGAGTTAATAGATTATTTTGTATCTTTAATAAACGTTTAATTTGAATAACAAATATTACAATATATTATTAGCCTTATTTTTTGTGTTAATTTCTACGGACTCATTTGGTCAAAGATTTAACATGCTTGGAAATGACGATTCTTATAAAACAAGTTTTAAGTTAATACATAATTTAATTATCATTCCTATAGAGATAAATGACAAAAAACTCACTTTTATTTTAGATTCAGGAGTGTCTTCTACAGTGATTTTTAATTTAACACCTTCAGATTCGTTGAAGATGAATAATGTTAAAAAAATTTATATTAGAGGCTTGGGAGATGGAGAGCCTATCGAAGCTTTACATTCTCGTGGTAATCGTTTTAAAATGGGTAAGTTATTTGCTACAAATAACGATTTGTACATTGTGTATAAAGAAAAACTTGACTTTTCTGCTAAACTCGGAATTACTATTCACGGACTTATTGGTTACGATCTTTTAAAAGATTTTGTTGTGACTATTGATTACGTAAAGAAACGAATTACCTTTACAAAGCCAAAAAAATATAAATATAGAAGATGTAATAGATGTGAAACTTTTGATTTAGAATTTTATAGAAATAAGCCTTATATCAATGGAGAAATAACAGTGATTGAGCCACATAATAAAAGAGTACCAGTAAAATTATTGATTGATTCTGGTGGAACAGATTCAGTTTGGCTATTTGAAGATGATAACATTATAATTCCGCAAAAATCTTTTAGAGATTTTATAGGAGAAGGAATGACTGGTAGTATTTTTGGAATGCGGAGTAAATTAAAATCGTTTAAACTAAAAAGTTTTGTTTTTAAAGAACCAAATGTTGCGTATTTAGATTCAACATCTTCATTGCATGCGCGGAAATTTAAAGACAGAAATGGAAGTATTGGCGGAAACATATTAAAACGATTTAAGGTTATATTTGATTATCCTAATTTAAAAATTACTCTCAAAAAGAATAGCAATTTTAAGGAAAGTTTTGGATATAATTTAAGTGGCATTGAATTGATGCATGCAGGACAAGAGTTAGTACAAGAGAAAAGCCAAGCAGCATTTACAGTTTCTAAAGGGAATGAAACTTTAGGAGGAAGTAATTCTGTAATTTTTGATTATAATTATAAATATGTATTTAAGCCGTTGTATAGTATTTTTCAAGTTAGAAAAGATTCGCCTGCAGAGACTGTAGGAATAGAAGTTGGAGATGTTTTAATAAAACTCAATGGAATATTTGTATATAACTATAGTTTGCAACAACTGATAGAGAAGTTTCACGGTAAAAAAAACAGAATAATAAAATTAGTCGTAAACCGCAAAGGAAAACAATTAAAGTTTGAATTCAAACTAAAAGATATTTTAGAATAAAAAAGCATCCACTTATGTGAATGCTTTTTTGAATTGTTATTTTAAGATTTAATTATTTATTAGAAATCACAGATTTTTGTTTTTCTACAATACTTGCAGTTTCAGGCTTTAAAACAATACCTTTAACTCTGACAACTTTTCTCGGTTCAGTCGCATTTGAAATAATGGTTATTGTTTTTGAAAAACCTCCAGGTCTTTTGGTATCATATTTCACTTTTATTTCTCCACTTTTTCCAGGCATAATTGGTCCTTCAGGTTTTGTAGGAACTGTACATCCACAACTACCTTTTATCTTGTCAATTATTAATGGAGCGTTTCCGATATTTTTAAATGTAAACACTCTTACACCATCAGAACCATTTTCAATTTTTCCATAGTCGATAGTTTCAGTCACAAATTCAAATACTGGACCGTCTGTTGCTACTGATTTCTCTTGTGCATCCATTGAAATTGAGAATACACTTGCAAATAAAATTATTGCTAATTTTTTCATTGTTGTTTATTGTTTAGAGGGTAAAATTACTACTTTTTTTTTGTTTTCAAAATATTTTACAATCATATCTTATAATTGTACATTTGCAAACCATATTACAAATACAATACCAAACATGAATATTCCAGCAAAATATAATTCAATAGCAGTAGAAAAAAAATGGTACGAGTATTGGATGAAGCACAATTATTTTCATTCTGAGCCAGACGAAAGAGAAGCATATACAATTGTAATTCCGCCTCCAAACGTAACAGGAGTACTGCATATGGGACATATGCTGAACAATACAATTCAAGATGTATTAATTCGCCGTGCAAGATTAAAAGGATTTAATGCTTGTTGGGTTCCAGGAACAGACCATGCATCTATTGCTACCGAAGCAAAAGTAGTTGCAAAGTTGAAAGAAGATGGAATAAATAAGGCTGATTTAACAAGAGATGAGTTCTTAAAACACGCTTGGAAATGGACAGATGAACACGGAGGAATTATTTTAGAACAGTTAAAAAGACTTGGAGCATCTTGTGATTGGGAACGCACAAAATTTACAATGGATGACGACTTGTCAGCATCTGTAACCAAAGTATTTATCGATTTGTATGAAAAAGGATTGATTTATCGAGGTTATAGAATGGTAAATTGGGATCCTGTGGCAAAAACCACTTTGTCTGACGAAGAAGTGATTTTTGAAGAAAAGCAAGGGAATTTATATTATGTAAATTATAAAATTGAAGGCTCTGATGAAGTCTTAACAATCGCTACAACACGACCAGAAACAATTTTGGGAGATACCGCAATTTGTATCAATCCAAATGATAAACGTTTTACACATTTAAAAGGAAAAAAAGTAATTGTACCAATTGCCAATCGTGTAATTCCTATTATTGAAGATGATTATGTAGATATTGAATTCGGAACAGGATGTTTAAAAGTTACGCCTGCACACGATCAAAACGATAAAATACTTGGAGAAAAACATCAATTAGAAGTGATAGATATTTTTAATGATGATGCAACTTTAAATTCTTTTGGACTGCATTATCAAGGAAAAGATCGCTTTGTAGTTCGAAAAGAAATCACAAAAGAATTAGAAAATTTAGGCTGTTTGGTAAAAATCGAACAACATTTACATAAAGTTGGAACATCCGAAAGAACAAAAGCCGTTATTGAGCCAAAAATATCGGCGCAATGGTTTTTGAAAATGGAAACGATTGTAAAACCAGCATTAAAAGCAGTGTTGGAAGATGAAGAAATTAAGTTGTTTCCAAAGCATTATAATAGTACGTATAAATATTGGTTAGAAAATATTAGAGATTGGAATATCTCGCGCCAACTTTGGTGGGGACACCAAATTCCCGCCTATTTTTATGGCGATGGAGTCAATGATTTTGTCGTTGCAAATTCGGTTGAAGAAGCCTTAGAGAAAGCGCAAACAATTGTCGCTTCGAGCGCAGTCGAGAAGTCTTTAACAATTAACGACCTAAAGCAAGATGAAGATGCGTTAGACACTTGGTTTTCTTCTTGGTTATGGCCAATTTCGGTGTTTGATGGAATTAACAATCCAGATAATGAGGAAATAAACTACTATTATCCAACAAATGATATTGTTACAGGTCCAGATATTATTTTCTTTTGGATTGCAAGAATGATTTTTGCAGGATATGAGTTTAGACAAGAAAAACCCTTTAGCAATGTATATTTTACAGGAATTGTACGTGATAAACAACGTAGAAAGATGTCAAAATCTTTAGGAAATTCTCCTGATCCAATCGAATTGATTGAAAAATATGGCGCAGATGGCGTGCGAGTTGGAATGTTGTTATGCGCTGCGGCAGGAAATGATTTATTGTTTGATGAAGATTTATGTCAGCAAGGAAAAAACTTTTCTAATAAAATATGGAATGCTTTTAGATTGGTAAAAGGTTGGGAAGTTTCATCGGAAATTGAGCAACCGCAGTCTTCAAAAATTGCAATTGAATGGTATCAATCAAAGTTTAATGAAGCCTTAAAAGAGATTGACACATCGTTTGAACAATATAGAATTAGCGAAGCCTTAATGACTATTTATAAGTTAATCTGGGACGATTTTTCTTCCTGGTTTTTAGAAATGGTAAAACCAGCATATCAACAACCAATTGATGCTGAAACATATAAAAGTGTAATTTTGTTTTTTGAAAACAATATAAAAATATTGCATCCTTATATGCCTTTTATTACAGAAGATATTTGGCAGTATATTTCTAATAGAACTCCTGAAGAAGCCTTGATTATTGCAGAATATCCAAAAAATGGAGAAGTTGATATATCTTTGCTGAAAGAGTTTGCAGTAGCAACGGAAGTTATTTCTGGAATTAGAACCATCAGAAAAGAAAAAAATATTGCGTTTAAAGATAAGATTGATTTTTCAGTATTAAGTACTAATAAATCGCCTTTAAAATTTGATTCCGTAATTGAAAAGTTGGGAAATACAACTTCCATAAATTATGTGAATGGAAAAGTGAATGATGCTTTGAGTTTTAGAGTGAAATCTAATGAGTATTTTATTCCTTTTGATGAAGAAATTGATGTTGAAGCAGAGAAAGAAAAACTAGAGCAAGAATTAAAATATACGCAAGGATTTTTAAATGCTGTTCAGAAAAAATTGAGCAATGAGCGTTTTGTAAACAATGCTCCAGAACAAGTAATTACCAATGAACGCAAAAAAGAAGCAGATGCTTTGGCTAAGATTGAAACTTTGAAAGTGAGTTTACAATCATTGAAATAAAGAGAGTTTAAATCAAAAAAAGTCCTTGTAATTTTATTTGAAAAAAATGACAAGGACTTTTTTTATACTGTAAACTAAGCCACTACAACTGTTTCTGCTGTAGTAACATTTTCAACAGGAGTCGATTTTGGAGTGTTAATATCACCTGTTAAACCACAACCTTTTTGAGACTTGCAAGAAGTTAATGAGGCTGCTACGAATATAAATACGAATAGGATTGCTAATTTTTTCATTATGTTTTTTTTATCTAAATTAAAGGTCAAAGGTATATCTTTTTTGTCAACTTTTCTATAGTTACAGTTTTATCTATAACGTTTAAGTTTAGTAGTTTATTTTGTATTGATTTAATTAAAGTTCTTGAAATTGGTTTTCCTTGATTCCATTCAGTAATGGTTATCCAATCTCTAATATCTTCTCTTTCAAGATTATATCTTGCTGAAAACAGGTCTATAAAACGTTCTTTTTTAGCATGTGTAGAAAATAATTTTACTTTTTCGTTTATAATTTTAAGGGTCTTTTTTACCTCTTCAAAGTTATTTTCTAAAACCTCATCTCTCACAGCAATTACAAAGCAAGGCCAAGGCGAAGGGCAATCGCCAACGTTTCTAAAAGTACCGTTATCTACTAGAGGTTTGGTAGTAAAATGCTCCCATAAAAAATAATCGGCAGTTCCGTTTGTTAGTGCATCAACGCCGCCAAGTAAACTTCCAACGATTTCAAATTCTAAATTAGTTAAATCCCAACCGTTTTTCTTTGCATTTACAATCGCAATTAGTTGAGATCCAGAACCAACTCTACTAATTGCTGGTTTTTTATTCTCTAAGTCTGTAACCTTTTGATAGTTAGATTCTGCTCCTACATGAATTCCCCAAAGTAGTGGTGAATTGATATATGTTTGCACAATTTTGCTCTTATTTCCATTGATAATATCTTTAATAATACCTTCTGTAAGTACCACAGCAACATCTATTTCTTTATTGCGAAGTGCTTTGCACATAGCACCAGTTCCTCCATAAAAATCTTTCCAAACGAGGTCAACTCCTTCATCTTTAAACTCGTTATTTTCAATGGCCAAATGCCAAGGAAGATTAAAATGTTCTGGAACTCCACCAATTTTCAATGTAGTCATATCGTTATTCTATTAGTTTATTAAGCGTGTATTCAATCAATTCATTTACAACTTTATATGGATTTTTGCTAAAAGTTCCGTTGGCTCTATTTGCAATAATCGCATTCATAGAAACAGCATTATGACCTAATAATTTTGACAATCCGTAGATTGCAGAAGTTTCCATTTCAAG
The DNA here is from genome assembly GCA_021647835.1 of Flavobacteriaceae bacterium. Classification (GTDB taxonomy): domain Bacteria; phylum Bacteroidota; class Bacteroidia; order Flavobacteriales; family Flavobacteriaceae; genus Urechidicola. The sequence continues at coordinate 8,435 of JAKITY010000059.1, forward strand.
ATTTGTAATTCGATGATTTTCAAAATTAAATGAATCAATTTTACTATTTAAATCATCATCTTGAAGAGAGAGTCTTAAAACACGTCCTTGAGGACCATAAAACCCTGGAGCCGTTGCTGTAATGCCTGTAAAAGTTTTATCTGAAATTAATTTTTGTGCCAATTTATTTCCGTTTTCAATACAATATGGTCTTGCTTTTTTATCACACCAATTAGTTTGATTGATAAAGGCTTCTTCAATTTCTTTTTTGCAGATATGCTCACAGTTGTAAGAAAGTAGCATTCCGTCAAGTCCCATAGCATGAGAAGAGAGTAAAAAACTATCAACAGGAATATCTTTTTGCAATGAACCAGAAGTTCCAATTCTAACAATATTTAGCGATGTATGTACTGCTTTTATTGTTCTGTTTTTTAAGTCGATGTTTACTAAAGCATCTAATTCATTAAGAACAATATCAATATTGTCAGGTCCAATTCCTGTTGAAATTACAGTAATTCGCTTGCCTTTATAAGTTCCTGTTTGTGTTTTAAATTCTCTTTTTCGAGTTTCAAATTCAATTGAATCAAAGTATTTTGTAACTTTTGAAACTCTATCTTGATCGCCAACAAATATGATAGTATCAGCAATATTTTCTGGATGTAAATTTAGATGGTATATACTTCCATCAGTATTTAAAATAAGTTCAGATTCTTTAATTTTCTGCATATTCAGTTTCTATATTTTTTTCTAAGTGATTATCAATAAAATTTAACAATTCCTCAGTTTTTTCCATTTGTATAAAATGCCCTGTATTTTTAAGGATAAGTATATTTGTCTGTGGTCTTACTTTTTTAAATTTATCACAACCTTCCATAAGGTTTTTATAATCCGAATCACCAACAATTATACTTACTCTTTTTGTAATTTCATTATATTTAGGAGATATTTTATCTAAACCAACATTGTAGTTTGTTCGTTCTTTAGAAGTTGTATATAATACCTTTGGTTGTGATAATACATCTGCCCTAAAGTTTAAAAAATCATCGGTTAAAAGTTCTGGTTTGTTTTTCATACTACTTTTATAAGCCTCTCTTATCACACTTTTTGCTTGTGTTATGTGCATTAAATAGGCAAATCCTTTTCCAATAACAGGAAGTGAAGCAATTTTATAAAGTATTCCAGGATTTATCCCGTATAATGGTGGTGCAACCATAATATAGGAATCTATTTTTGGATTGTCTTCAACAGCTAATTGCGCAGTTGTAGAGCCTCCATAAGAATGACCGATAATAACTACATTTCTCAACTTTAACACATTAATTAATTGATGCACAACAGCCGCATTTTCTTTAAGTGTATAGTTGTAATTGTTAGATGAAGTGAAACTATTTCCAAGTCTGTCAAATGCTGTTACACGATAGTTTTTTGACAAATGATTTGTAACTAAATCCCAATCTTCGAGACATCCAGGAGTTCCGTGAATTAATAAAATATCTTGTCCTTCTCCTTTTTGGATATATCTGATTTTTTCGTTATTTATGTTTATAAAAGTATTGTTTTTAGCATCATTAGTAGTTAAATTTCCAACACCAGAATATCCTAATAAAATTAAAGAAACTAAGATTAATAGGAATATAAAACTTAATATTTTAAGCAGTTTTCTCATTATCCTCCTACACGTTTTACTTTAAATCCTTTATCTTTCAACAATTCCATTATTTTATCTCTATAGTCTCCTTGAATGATGATTTTATCGTCTTTAAAACTTCCGCCAACACTCAGTTTTGTTTTCAATTCTTTGGCAAGCTTTTTAAAGTCTGATGTTGCGCCAGTATAACCTTCAAGAATGGTTATAGGTTTTCCTTTCCGCTTTTCATATTTGCAAATAATAGGGTTGTCTTGTATCCAAACCTTATCAGAAGACGATGTTTTTTCTTTTACTTCAGATGGTTTATGATCTGGAAATAAATTCTTAAGTTGGTCTTGTAAATCCATTTACTTTTTTACCAATCCTAATTCAATTAACCGTTCATGTAAGAAATCACCAGCAGTAATATCATTAAATTGTTTTGGATTGTTTTTATCAATACAACTGTCTAAAACATTCAATTTCATATCACTTATTGGATGCATAAAAAACGGAATAGAATAACGAGAAGTTCCCCATAATTCTTTGGGTGGATTCACAACTCTATGTATGGTTGATTTTAATTTGTTGTTTGTATGTCTTGATAGCATATCACCTACGTTAATCATCAACTCGTTTGGTTCGGCAATTGCATCAAGCCATTCACCATCATGGTTTTGAACTTGCAAACCTTTTCCTTGTGCTCCCATCAAAAGTGTAATTAAATTAATATCACCATGCGCTGCTGCTCTTACAGCATTTTTTGGTGCAGTTTTTATTGGTGGATAATGAATAGGTCTTAAAATTGAATTTCCATTTTCGATATAATTATCAAAATATGTTTCTTCTAAACTTAGGTGCAACGCTAAAGCACGAAGCACATATTTAGCCGTTTTTTCAAGCATTTGATAAGTCGTTTTCCCAACTTCATTAAACTTTGAGAGTTCTTTAACCTCTACATTATCAGGATATTCGTTTTTATATTTTGAATTTCCATCAACATATTGACCAAAATGCCAAAATTCTTTTAAGTCGCCTTCTTTTTTGCCCTTTGCATGTTCTTTTCCAAAAGATGTGTAACCTCTTTGTCCTCCAATTCCTTCAATTTCATATCCTCCTTTTATATTGTCGGGAAGATCAAAAAATTTTTTAATTTCTGAATATAGACTTTTGATTAAGTCATCACTTAAAAAATGACCACTTAAAGCAACAAAGCCTATTTCTTCGTAGGCCTTTCCTATTTCGTTTACAAATTTTTGTTTTCTATTTTCATCATCTGATAAAAAATCAGATAGATTTACACTTGGTATTGCTTTCATAAGTATTTCTTTTAACGACATAAAATTAAGGAAATTTTATTTATTTTTCTTAAAAATAGGAATAAGATATGAGATTGTGTAGTTAAAACTAAATCCTGTGTCGTTTAAATATACACGTTCAAATCCTGGAATATATAAATTTTTAAAGTTTTCAGGTTGCTCTTGACTTATCATCTTTTTTAAACTGATGCTTGAGCCTAAATAAAGGTTATTGAAAGCCTCAACTTTGAGTCCAATAACAATTTCTGCCCAATGAGCGGTTAAACCATCAAAATCTAAATTTGGGAAAATAGTATGTTCGTCAAAATAAGTACCGTCAAAATTTGGACTATATGAGTTCAATGTTTGAGAGAATGTGCTAAATCCATAACGTACACCTACATAAATTTCGTTGCTCATTTTGCCCCAATTTTGATATAGATTGATGTTTCCTCCAACTTTTATATAACTTCCTTTACTGTTGAAATTGATATAATCCTCTTCTGTATCTCGTTCATAATAACCAAGTTCAGTCGCAGCGTAAATATTTTTTGTAATTCTAAAATCTCCAACAATTTCAAGACCTTTAATCTTATCATTAAAAAATGAAATTGCAGGTTTACTAATATCAACTCCTAATCGAAGACCATATTTATCTTTTAATTTGATGCTGTCTTTTGTTGTTTCTTCTTGTGCATTTGCTGAAAATGCGACAGTAAGAAGCAAAATGCTAATGCAAAATCTTGACATGTTCTGTTTCATTTTCTACAGTTTGATTAGTTATTTCAGTACTGATAATCCAATTATTGGTAATATCAGCTAAATTAAGATCGTTAAAATTGTATTTGTATCCGCAAGAACGAGAAACAAATATTTCTTCTCTTGTATAGTTTATTGTAATTGTATCATCAATATCATTAGAAGATAAATGATAAATGGTGAAATCTTCCGCAGGGTTTAAAGGCAATGCTATAGAATCTGTAGAAACATCATTATAGATTGAATCTTTTCCTTCTGCCCAAACATATAAACTTGTTCGAGATTTATATTCTGTTGGATTGGCATTGTCGTAAAAGCGAATAACCAATTGAGGAGTTACAGGTTCAATACAAATATCATCTTTTTCGCAACTTGCGATAAGTAGGATAATTGCTATGATTGGTAGTATGTGTTTTTTCATTTTATATCTTTTCTAAAAGTACAACATTCTCCACATGATGTGTTTGCGGAAACATATCTACGGCTTGTGTCTTTACAATTTTATACTGCTCTTTCATTAATGACAAATCTCGTGCTTGTGTAGCAGAATTACAACTTACATACACTATTTTTTCAGGAGCAATGTTTAAAATTTGTTCTACAACCTTCTTGTGCATTCCATCTCTCGGAGGATCAGTAATGATAACGTCTGGTTTTCCATGCTTTTTGATAAATTCAGATGTAAAAACATCTTTCATGTCGCCTACAAAGAATTCAACGTTATTTATATCGTTTAATTGTGCGTTTATTTTAGCATCTGCAATAGCATCTGGAACAGATTCTACACCAATTACTTTCTTTGCTTTTTTTGCGACAAATTGAGCAATAGTTCCAGTTCCTGTATATAAATCATATACGAGTTCGTTTCCTGTAAGTCCAGCAAAATCACGTGTAATTTTATATAGTTCGTATGCCTGTGTAGAATTAGTTTGGTAAAAAGATTTTGGTCCGATTTTGAATTTTAATCCTTCCATTTCTTCAAAAATATGGTCACGACCTTTGTAAAGAATAATATCTTGATCGTAAAGGGTATCATTTCCTTTTGAATTTATCACATATTGAAGTGATGTAATCTGTGGAAATTTTTCGGCTAGTGCATTTAATAATAACTCACGCCTTTCAATATGTTCTTCAAAAAACTGAAAGACAATCATAATTTCGCCAGTAGAAGCAATGCGAAGCATCATTGTACGCATCATTCCTTCTTGCGTTCTTGGATTGTAAAACGGAATGTTGTTATTGATAGTAAATTCTTTTACAAAATTCCGAAGTTCATTAGAAGGGTCTTCTTGTAAATGACATTTAGTTACATCTAATATTTTGTCCCACATTCCAGAAATATGGAAACCTAACGCATTTCTGCTGTCTATTTCTTCTTCTGAATTTATCTCTTCATAAGTCAACCAGCGATTGCTCGAAAAAGAAAACTCCATTTTATTTCGATAGAAATACTGCTTTTCACAGCCTAAAATAGGTGTAACTTCAGGCAATTCAAGATGTCCAATTCTTACAAGGTTTTGTGTAACTTCTTTTTGTTTGTAATAAAGTTGATGCTCATAGCCCATATTCTGCCATTTGCAACCGCCACAATGTTCAAAATGCTCACAAAGAGGCTCTGTGCGTTTGTCAGATAATTTATGAAATTTGATAGCAGTTCCTTCAAAGTATGCTTTTCTTTTTTTACCAGTTCTTACATCAACAATATCTCCAGGAACAGTATTGGTAAGGAAAATCACTCTTCCATCAGGTGCTTTTGCAACTGTTTTGCCACGTGCGCCTGCATCAATTACTTCAATGTTTTCGAAAATTTGATTTTTTTTCTTCTTTCTTGTCATTTGGCAAAAATAATAATCGTAAAAAGATTTTGGCTTAAATAATTGAATTATATTGCTTGAACTTCAAATTAAAATGAACCTTTTAGTTTTGTGCACGTCTATGTTACGAAATCTATTATGAAAAACTCAGAAAATACTATTGATGCTGATTTGGTGATTGAATATCAATCTGGAAATAAAAAAGCAATTACTACATTGGTTAAAAGATGGCATATTGAGTTCTGTAAATTTGCTCTTTGGTATGTTAAAGATGCTGATGTTGCAAAAGATATTGCACAAGAAAGCTGGTTTGTGATACTAAACAAATTGGACACATTACAGGAGCCAAAAAAGTTTAAAAGTTGGGCAATTAGTATAGGGCATCTCTAAAAACTAACAATCTTCAAAACACGTTTATATTTCACTGATATTGAGTATATTTAAAGTATTATGAAGCGATTTAAAAGACATAGGGATTACGGATTTTTTGACCAAGATATT
>JAKITY010000060.1 GCA_021647835.1 Flavobacteriaceae bacterium
TTAAAATTAGGAAAAGAAGTGCGTCTTAAAAACGCATATATTATCAAAGCCGAAAGTTGTGTAAAAGATTCCGAAGGAAATATTACCGAAATTCATTGTACCTACGACAAAGATTCACGTAGCGGAAGCGGTTCTGAAGCAAGCAAACGAAAAGTAAAAGGAACGCTTCATTGGGTTTCTGTAAAACACGCTATTCAGGCAGAAGTTCGTGTGTATGATCGTTTGTTTAGCGATGAAGCGCCAGACAGTCATAAAGACAAAAATTTCATGGAATTTATCAATCCAAATTCATTAGAAACGATTACTGCTTTTGTTGAACCGAGTTTAAAATCAGCAAAAAAAGGAAATAAATTTCAGTTTCAACGAAAAGGATATTTTTGTGTTGATAAAGATACTACAACTGAGAATTTAGTGTTTAATAGAACCGTTCCGCTGAGAGATTCTTGGGCGAAAAAAGATTTTAAATAATTATTTATTTATCTTCAATGTCTTCAAAATAGCTTCTAACTCAAACATAAAATCACGCTTGTTTTTGGTTGGTGCGTAAGTAAATCCTTCAGCAACAACTAAACGATTATTTACTTTATCAACAACAGTATAATTTAAAAAAGGTCCTGCCATAAAAGAATAATTGATAATATCCCATTTTCCACGAGTTTCAAAGGTGTTTTTACTGTCCATTTTTACAAGAAAAGTATGAGGCGAATAGGCGCGCTCGGTAATCATGTATGACCCGTCTGTTGGTCCTGGAATATACTTTTTGCCAATAGTATCTCTAACAGAAACAATATTTTGACCTTCTTCATCTTCTATTGAACTTATCGGTAATTCGTACACAATCACATTCATACTTTGTCCTTGATTTATGTGCTTACGCATCCATAAAAAATCTCCCGTATCGTCAACCAATTTATAATCAATTGGAATTTCTAAGCTAATTTCTAAACTCTCTAACGTTTTTAATTTTGTAATGTCAAATTGATTTTTTCTCAATTTTCGCTGCAATAATTTTAAATCAGCATTTTTAAAAACTGCTGTAATTTCTTCTTTCTTCTCTTGAATTAGTTTTATCAAACCTTCTTTACTTGTTGCGGTTATCGAAACAATTTGTTGAGGTGTAGCATACGCATTTGTTTTTACACCAAGTCCTGTGTTTTTTCCTACCGTAGCAATAAGAACATTTCTCTGTGAGTGAAATAAGTTTTTAAAAGCTTTTGTTGGGATTTGAGTTACTCTAAATTGCGGTTCTCTTTGTGGAAGTCCTAACACTTCTTCACCAGTAACTTTTCGCAATTCATCGCCTTCTGTTCCTTGCCATAAATCATTGTCCATCACTACTAAAATTTGATTTATACTACCATTTGAGCGAGGTAATGTAATTTGATTTTCTTTTTCGGTGCATGAAAATAATAACGAAAATAGTACCGTAAATAGTGCTAGTTTTTTCATAGGCTTAACTTTTAAATATTTTTAGTTTCATTCCTGGTTTTAAAGTTTTAACACTCCAAATATCATTCCAATCTTTTAAATTTTGAATAGAAACATTCGGAAATTTTTTAGAAATCGTCCAAAGTGAATCTCCACTTTTTACAACATAAGTAGTATATTCTCCTTTTGGTAAGGGTTTTTTAATCTGTTTTGATGTGCTTTTAGACCTTGTGCTTGAAGTTAATTTTTTTGGATAAACAATCAATCGCTGCCCTATCTTGAGGCGATTACTTCGTAAGCCATTCCACTTTTTAAGTGAACTTACGCTTACACCAAATTTATTAGCAATTTTACCCAAATAATCTCCGTTTTTTACACGATAACGAACTCTGTCGTTCATTTCTACATATTTCGGTAATTGTTTTTCTCTTTTTGCTTCTTCAGCATCAACAAACGCATACAATTCTTTTTCATTACTGATGTATTGCCCAACATTATACAATGGCAATCGAATATAATAGTTTTTATTTTTTCGATACGGAATAATATCTAATTTATACTGTGGATTCAGAAATTGTAACATTTCAATATCTACGTCTAAAAACTTTTGGATTTGTTCAAAAGTCAACTGTTTTTTAATGTGAATTGTATCCGTTTCAAACTTATTTATGTATGCTTTTTTTGCTACAATTCCATGATCATCAGCATATTTCATGATATATAATGTCGCATAAAATGCTGGTAAATATCCTGCGGTTTCTCTTGGTAAAAACTGGCGAATATTCCAGTAATTTCGTTTTCCTCCTGCGCGTCTAATTGCTTTTCTCACATTTCCAGGACCAGAGTTATAGGCTGCCAATGCTAAATCCCAATCGCCAAAAGTACGGTATAAAGCAGAAAGGTATTTGCACGCTGCTTCGGTGGATTTTAAAGGATCTTGACGCTCATCTACATACGAATTAACATTGAGACCAAACTGTTTCCCCGTTTGATACATAAACTGCCACAGTCCTGTTGCTCCAACTCTCGATTTTGCTCTTGGTCTTAACGAAGACTCTACAATTGCCAAATATTTTATCTCAAGTGGAATGTCATATTTATCAAGTTGTTCTTCAAACATCGGAAAATAAAATTGCGCACGAGACATCAAAGTTCCGTAGCCTTTTTTACGCCTTTTTAAATAGGTTTTGATAAGGCGTTCGAGACTTTGATTGTATTCAACATTAAAAGGAGTTTCGTTATTCAGAACCCTTAATCTTTCTTTCAACAATTCCGTAGGCAATTCATCTAATTGTATATCAACCAGTTTTGTGTCGTTAATCACATATTGGATTGTATCATATAATGGAGAATTGTATAATTCTTGTAGCCAAAGACTGTCAATTAATGTAACTTCTTGATGGTCTTTTAAAACGTTTTTATCAGTAATCGTAGTATCGTTTTCTGATAAAATAATTTTCTCATTTACGTTCGTTACTTCGTTTTGAATCGCATCTTTTAGCTCCGTAATTTTAATTCTCAATGAATCTTTTACTTGAATTGTTTGAAGTTTTTCAAAAAATATAGTGTCTTGAGCAAAAGAAGTCATCCAAAAACAACTTAAAAAAAGAATTATATATAGTTTTAACTTCATCTATTTTATTTCTACTCCAACAGGACAATGGTCTGAATGTTTTGCTTCGGATAAAATAAAAGCACGTTGCAATCTATCTTTTAACGACTCACTTGCCATACAATAATCTAATCGCCATCCTTTGTTATTATTTCGAGCGTTTGCTCTGTAACTCCACCAACTATATTGGTCTGGTTCTTTGTTGAAATATCGGAATGTATCTATAAATCCACTATCTATAAAATTTCCAATCCATTCTCTTTCTACAGGTAAAAACCCTGAAACTCCTTTCATTTTAGGATTGTGAATATCTATCGCTTCATGACAAATATTATAATCACCACAAATAACTAAATTCGGAATTTCTTTTCTTAAATTATTGATATATTCTTGAAATTCATCCATATAATTCAACTTAAAATCAAGACGCATATCATTTGTTCCAGAAGGTAAATACAAACTCATTATAGAAATGTCGTCAAAATCTACACGAAGATTTCTACCTTCAAAATCCATTGTTTCAATACCAGTTCCGTATTCAACATGATTCGGTTCTTTTTTACATAAAATAGCAACGCTACTGTAACCTTTTTTTTGCGCCGAAAACCAATAGTGATACTTATATCCAGCATTTTCAAACAACGTTAAATTTAACTGTTCTTTATGTGCTTTTGTTTCTTGAATGCAAATTACATCAGGATTTGCTGCAACCAACCAATCTATAAAACCTTTTTTGAGTGCTGCTCGGATTCCGTTTACGTTATATGATAGTATTTTCATTTTTTTATCTGAAATGTTTTTCATGACCTCACAGGTTTTAAAAACCTGTGAGGTCTAAATTTTAATTGTATTATAATTTCATCTCAGGAATCTCACCATCAATAATTAAATTTCCTTCTGTAGCATTTTGTATTTCGGCTACAGTAACTCCTAGAGCACGCTCCAATAGTTTAAATCCGTCTTCAACAATCTCAAGCACTGCAAGGTTTGTAACAATTTTTTTAACACAACCAACGCCTGTTAAAGGCAACGAACATTTTTTTAATAATTTTGATGCGCCTCGTTTGTTGGTGTGCATCATTGCTACAATAATATTATCTGCCGATGCAACTAAATCCATTGCGCCGCCCATTCCTTTAACCATTTTTCCTGGAATTTTCCAATTGGCAATATCTCCGTTTTGAGCAACTTCCATTGCTCCTAGAACTGTTAATTGTACGTGTTGTCCTCTAATCATTGCAAAACTCATTGCCGAATCAAACAAAGAACCTCCTTGTAAGATTGTTACTGTTTGTTTTCCTGCGTTTATTAAATCAGCATCTTCTGTTCCTTCAATGGGAAAAGGTCCCATTCCAAGCAATCCGTTTTCTGATTGAAACTCTATATCTATTCCTTTTGGAATGTAGTTTGCCACTAAAGTAGGTATTCCAATACCAAGGTTTACATACCAATTGTGTTGTAACTCTTGTGCGATTCGCTGTGCGATTTGTGTTTTATCTAATGCCATTCTTTTACGATTTAGGAGTTACAGTTCGTTGTTCAATACGTTTTTCATAAGCTGTTCCTTGAAAAATGCGTTGTACAAAAATCCCTGGAATATGAATTTGATTTGGATCTAATTCGCCAGCTTCAACTAATTCTTCGACTTCAGCAACCGTAATTTTCCCTGCCATTGCCATCATCGGATTAAAATTTCGTGCAGTTCCTTTAAAAATTAAATTTCCTGCAGTATCTCCTTTCCATGCTTTTACAAATGCAAACTGTGGATTAAAAGCATGTTCCAAAACATACATTTTGTCATTAAACTTTCGCGTTTCTTTTCCTTCGGCAACTTCAGTTCCATAACCTGCAGGTGTATAAAATGCGGGGATTCCAGCTCCTGTTGCTCTACAACGTTCGGCTAATGTACCTTGCGGAATCAAATCTACTTCTAGTTCGCCACTCAACATTTGACGTTCAAATTCATCATTTTCGCCAACATAAGAAGAAATCATTTTTTTTATTTGACGTTTTTGTAATAACAACCCTAATCCAAAGTCATCAACTCCTGCATTGTTTGAAATACATGTTAAATCGTTCACTTCTAATTTTACTAATTGGCCAATACAATTCTCTGGAATTCCGCAGAGTCCAAATCCGCCAAGCATAAATTCCATTCCAGATTCAACACCTTTTAGTGCTTCTTCTACATTTTTTACAACTTTATTTATCATTTTTATATGATTTTAGTTCTTTATTATTTTCTCTTGACATTAACCCCTAAATGTCTTCCATAAAAAACACTTTAACTGTCGCTTTTGCAGTCTAAAATTGTGGTTCTTCATCATCTAATGGGTTTTCATCATCATCTGAAGAAACTTTAGAACAATTTAACTTTATTGATAGATTCTTGGGTTTTTCAAATTCATCTTGGCTTATGCGTAATGAAGTATCAGCATAACATTTTTTATAGAACAGTGCCCAAATTGGCAATGCCATTGATGCTCCTTGTCCTTTTCCTATTCCATAAAAATGTGTTGCTCTATCTTCACCACCAACCCAAACTCCTGTGGCAAGGTTTGGCACAATTCCTATAAACCAACCATCAGATTGATTTTGTGTTGTTCCTGTTTTTCCTGCAATAGCATTTTTAAAATTGTATGGATGTCCTGTTACTACGTTGTCTGGGTTTTTTGTCCAATGCCTCAATCTGCGTCCAGAACCTGACTGTGTAACTCCTTCTAATAAATTCAGTACAACATAAGCAGATTTTTCACTCAATACCTCATCTGTTTCAGGAACAAATTGTTCTAAAATAGTTCCGTTTTTATCTTCAATTCTAAGAACCATCATTTGATCTACTCGCAAACCTTTATTAGCAAATGTTGAATACGCACCAACCATTTCAAACAAACTTAAATCTACCGAGCCAAGAGCAATTGCTGGAACTTCTAGAATTTCACTTGTTATTCCTGCAGATTGTGCCAAACGTACTACTGTTTTTGGATGAACCATATCAATTAGCCTTGCCGTAATTACATTTACCGAATTTGCCAATGCATTTTTCAATGTTTTCATCCCTCCATATTTTTCTCCTGAATTTTTTGGAGACCAATCTTGAGGCATACCATATTTATCTTTTGAAATGGTATAAGGTGTATTCGGAAAACTATCACAAGGCGATAACTTTAATTGATCAATTGCTGCTGCATATACAAATGGCTTAAATGTTGATCCAACTTGTCGTTTTTGTTGTTTTACTGCATCAAACTGAAAGTGTTTGTAATTAATTCCGCCAACCCAAGCCTTTACATGTCCAGATTGTGGTTCTATAGACATTAATCCTGCACGTAAAAAGTGTTTATAATATCGTATAGAATCCATTGGAGTCATAATCGTGTCAATATCTCCTTTCCAAGAGAAAACACTCATATCAACTTTTTTATTAAACGATGCTCTAATTTCTTTTTCAGGTTTTCCGTTCTTTTTCATGCGTTTCCAACGATTAGAACGTTTCATTGCTTGGTCTAAAGTTATTTTTATTAATTTCTTGTCTAAATCATAAAAAGGAGCTGTCTTATTTCTTTTTTGCTCTTTAAAAAAGGAACGTTGCAAATTTGCCATGTGTTCTTGCATTGCTTCTTCGGCATGTTTTTGCATACGAGAATCTAAGGTTACATAAATTTTTAAGCCATCTCTGTGCAAGTTATATTTTGTTCCGTCTGGTTTTGGGTTATTTTGTATCCATTTTTTCATAAAGTCACGCAAATATTCACGAAAATACGTTGCGTAACCATCGCTATGACCTTCAGGGGAAAAATTTAATGTAATAGGTAGTTTTTGAAGAGAATCTTTTACTTGTTCTGTAATAAATTCTTTTTTCTCCATTTGTTTTAATACAACATTTCTTCTTTGTAATGATTTCTTTTTAGAAATTTCTCTTCTCGGATTGTACTGTCGAGGGTTTTTTAGCATTGCAACTAAAACGGCAGATTCTTCAATTTTTAAATCTTTTGGTTCTTTTCCAAAATAAATTCGCGAAGCGGAACGAATGCCAATAGCATTATATAAAAACCCCTGTTTATTAAGGTACATTGTAATAATCTCTGACTTTGTATATTGCCTTTCTAACCGTACAGAAATTACATATTCTCTTACTTTTTGAAGTATTCTTTGCGGAAGGTTTTTAGAGCCTTCTCCATGAAATAATAATTTTGATAATTGTTGTGTAATTGTACTTCCTCCGCCTCCAGAACCCATTGTAAGAACGGCTCTTGCGGTTGATTGAATATCTATTCCTGAATGGCTATAAAAACGCTCATCTTCTGTAGCAACAAGTGCTTCTACTAAGTTTTGAGGAATATCTTTATATTTTATTGGCGTTCTATTTTCAATGGCATATTTCCCAAGTGTTTTACCATCAATAGAAATAACTTCGGTTGCTAAATTACTTTCAGGGTTTTCAAGGTCTTCAAAAGTTGGCATAACTCCTAATGCTCCCCAGGAAGCCAATAAAAAAGGTAAAATCATCAAAATAACACCTCCAATAACAATACGCCAAAACCATTTTAAATATTTGTTAGAGTCTGTACCTTCTTCTATTGTCTTTTTCTTTGTCATTCTATGTGTATTATTCTATTGCCAATTCTATTCTAAAACCAATATCTGTAACTCCTTTTAACGAGTCTAAACCTTGAATATTGCCGTTTTTTCGCATCGCTTGCTCTACTCGTATAAGGTAATTTCCTTTTTGAGTGAACTGCACATTTTCTTTATAAAAAAGTTTATTTTCTTTAATATCTGTATATCCTGATCCTAAAAAATTTCCTGATTTATCAGTCATTTCATATTCAAGTGTATCGGTAACTTGAAAGCCATCAGGAAAATCAATTTTTGCAATTAAAAACAGGTTGCTAAACTCGTATTCTTTGTTGTTTCTAATATTTAGAAATAAATTATTTTTAGAAATCGTATCTTCTATTCTTACTTCAAACTTTACAACATCACCTTTCAGCCAAACATTCTTCTTTACTGATTTATAATCATCATAAACACGATTAGAATCACAAGAAATCAATCCTAAAAAAAGTAAAACTAAAATACTATTATTTCGCATTGTTTTGATTTCTATTAGTTGGTTTTTTATGCTGGTTTTTTGACTGGTTTGGTCGATTGCCTTGTGGTTTTTTTGAGTCTCTATTGTTTTGTTGATTTTGAGGTTTTCGCTTATTATTTCTTCTCTTTTTCTTACGTTTTGGTTGATCAAATCGAGTTAAGCTATCTTGACCTACCACATTTTCAAAATCTATTTTTGGTTTAGAAATTTCTTCAAACTCAAATTCTTCAAGTGATGTAACTGCTACGCCTCCTTTGTTGGTTTCAATAATTTCTTTTAACTGTTCTAAATCTAATTTGTACCACTTAAAAGATTCGTCTTTATAAGTGTACCAAAATTGCTCTTTAAAAATATCCATTTTTACAAAAACAGCATCACCTTTTTTAGTTTTTAGAATTGTTTCTTTCTTTGGAAATGTTTTTAAAACATCTAAATAAGTGTTTAGTTCAAAATTTAAGCAGCATTTTAATTTTCCGCATTGTCCTGCTAATTTTTGTGGGTTTAAAGATAGTTGTTGATAGCGTGCTGCTGCGGTATTTACTTTTCTAAAATCGGTCAACCAAGTAGAACAACATAATTCTCTTCCGCAAGAACCAATACCTCCAAGTCTTGCTGCTTCTTGGCGTAAACCAACTTGTTTCATCTCAACTCGTATTCTAAAAGCGCCTGCCAAATCTCGAATCAACTGTCTAAAATCTACTCTTTCTTCGGCTGTATAATAAAACGTTGCTTTGTTTCCATCTCCTTGATATTCAACATCCGATAGTTTCATTTTAAGTCCAAGTCGTCCTAAAATTTCTCGCCCTCTTTTTTGTGTTTCAATTTCCCGTTCCCTTACTTTTTCCCAAATTTCAATATCGCGTTGTGATGCTTTTCGATATACTTTTTTTACATCTTCGTTATCTTCTGCAATACCTTTTTTCTTCATTTGAATACGCACCAATTCACCTGTGAGTGAAACCGTTCCAACATCATGTCCTCCTGAAGTTCCTTCAACAGTTACAACTTCTCCCATACATAATTGTATACCTTCATTGGTGTAAAAGTGTTTGCGTCCGTTTTTAAAACGAACCTCAACAATGTTAAATGGCTCTTGGCCATTTGGAAGCGTCATATTAGAAAGCCAATCAAAAACTGTAAGTTTGTCACAACTTCCTGTTCCGCAATTCCCATTGCTTTTGCATCCTTTTGGAACGCCTGATTTATCTGTAGCGCACGAAGTACAGCCCATAATTTTATATTTTGAAATGTCTAATTTACTAATACAATAGACATTGTAAAGTTCATAAATAGTTTCACACTAATTCGTAAAGATATGGAATATTGAGAACTAATTAAAAAAAGATTTTATTATCTAAAAATTTGTTTGAAGTGTTTATATAACGATTAGTTTACTTAAAATATTGTGGCTTGAATTAAAAGAGGCTTTTCAAAATTAAAAACCTTTTATAAAAGCATTAGAAGCAGTACGTAATTTTCAGGATGAGATTTCTCACCTTGTTCGAAATGACTCGTTTTGTTATTTCTTAAATTTCAAAACTTCAGAACGCCCTTTTTTAAATATTTTATTGCTATTGTGTGTTCCTTTTCTAAGTGCTTTTTGCTCTTCAAAAGGTAAGGCAATAATTTCTTGACAAGCAGTTGAACAACATGTATTCATTTTTTCTTGACAAGATTTACATTGAATAAATAGTAAATGACATGCCTCATTATCACAATTTACATGTTCATCACACGGCTCTCCACATTGATGACATTGAGAAATAACATCTTCTGAAATCCTTTCTGAACGGCGATGATCAAAAACAAAGTTTTTACCAATAAATTTATTTTCAATTTCTTCTGCTTCAACTTGTCTAACGTAATTTATTATTCCGCCTTCTAATTGAAAAACATTTTTAAATCCTTTGTGTTTGTAGTATGCTGAGGCTTTTTCACAACGAATTCCGCCAGTGCAATACATCAATAAATTTTTATCTTCTTTATTATCTTTCAGATCGTTTTCAATAATATCTAACGAATCTCTAAACGTATCAACATCTGGAGTTACAGCGCCTTTAAAATGCCCTATTTCACTTTCGTAATGATTGCGCATATCTACGCAAACCGTATTTGGATTGGATAACATTTCGTTAAATTCTTTAGCCTTTAAATGAATTCCAATATCGGTAACATCAAAAGTTGAATCTGTCAATCCATCAGCAACAATTTTATTTCTCACTTTTACTTTTAATTTTAAAAACGATTTATTGTCTTGCTCCACAGCAATATTCAACCGTACATTTTCTAAAAACGGAATGCTATCTAAATGAGTTTTAAAATCATTAAAATTTTCTGCAGGAACAGATAATTGTGCATTTATACCTTCATAAGATACATAAATACGTCCTAAAACATCTAGTTTATCCCAATTAATAAATAAATGATCTCTAAAAACTTGTGGGTTTTTTATCTGATGATACTGATAAAAAGAAATGGTCAAGCGGTCTTTTCCCGCTTTGTCGATTAATTCAGCGCGTTGTATTGCGCTTAACTTATTGTACAGTTGCATGCTATACTAATTTTAGTTAAACAATAATTTATTTTACAAAAGTATACTTTTTATAGTTTTTTCACAATCTTTGCAATTAATAAAATCAAAATATGAAAGTAGCAGTCATTGGAGCAACAGGAATGGTAGGAAACGTGATATTGCAAGTGCTTGAAGAGCGTAATTTTAAAATAATAGAATTAATTCTTGTAGCATCAGAAAAATCCGTAGGAAAAACAATTTTCTTTAAAGGGAAGGAGTATAAAATTGTTGGTTTACAAGATGCTGTAAATTCAAAACCTGACATTGCGTTTTTTTCTGCTGGAGGAAAAACTTCTTTAGAATGGGCTCCAAAATTTGCAGATGTAGGAACAACAATAATCGATAATTCTTCTGCTTTTAGGATGGATGCTGATAAGAAATTAATCGTTCCAGAAATCAACGCATCAGAATTGACAAAAGACGATAAAATTATTGCCAATCCTAACTGTTCTACTATTCAGTTGGTAATGGCTTTGGCACCTCTTCATAAAAAATATCAAATGAAACGTGTGGTCATTTCTACCTATCAATCCGTTTCTGGAACTGGTATAAAAGCAGTGCAACAACTTGAAAATGAAATGAATGGTATTGATGGAGATATGGCATATAATTATCCGATTCACAGAAATGCCATTCCGCATTGTGATCTGTTTTTAGAAAATGGATATACCAAAGAAGAAATGAAATTGGTACGCGAACCTCAAAAAATATTAAACGATAGAACTGTTGCTTATACCGCAACTTGTGTACGAATTCCAACTTCTGGAGGTCATAGTGAAAGTGTAAATATAGAGTTTGAAAACGATTTTGATGTCAATGTTGTTCGTGAATTATTAAACGAAACAAATGGTGTAACAGTTCAAGATAGTATTGAAACAAATACGTATCCAATGCCTCTTTTTGCACACGGAAAAGATGATGTTTTTGTAGGAAGAATTCGTAGAGACTTATCTCAAAAAAACACATTGAATATGTGGATTGTTGCTGATAATTTACGAAAAGGTGCTGCAACAAATGCTGTGCAGATTGCAGAATATTTGGTGGAAAACAAACTTGTTTAGGCGCTCTTTTTAACAACTACACTATTCAATATATAAACAAATTAGCGTTTTTTTCGTCTATTCTTATACTTGTTCTGTCTTCTTGACTTTTTCTCAGGAATAGCATCATCAAACGTATTTTTGACTTTTTTTGCTGATTTATTCTTTTTCCAACTGTTATTTTCTGGTAATAAAACGTCTAATAAATCAATACGGTTTAATTTACTCAAGGTCTTTCTAATCCAGTCTTTATTTTCCTTTTTATACCAAAAGAAAAAACGATGTTGCTCATCTTTCTCCTTTTTTGACTTCGGAGTTCGCATTGGTTTTAGTGTGTATGGGTGATATCCTGAATAATAAATAACCGTTGCAACCGTCATTGGTGTTGGCGTAAAACCTTGTACTTGCTCTAACTGAAAGCCCATATTTTTAGTTTCTACAGCCAAATTTGCCATGTCTTCAACTTCACATGCGGGATGATTGGAGATAAAATATGGTATTAATTGTAATTTTAGTTTATTCTTGATATTTATCCTGTCAAAACGCTCTTTAAATTTATGAAAATATTTAAAAGAAGGTTTGCGCATCAATTTTAAAACAGGGTCTGAAGTGTGTTCTGGAGCGACTTTTAAACGTCCAGAAACATGTTTGGTCATCAATTCTTCAGTGTATGCGTCTAACTCTTTTGGATCGGCATTTTTATTGAATTCTGGAACCAACATATCGTGACGAATTCCACTTCCTATAAATGATTTTTTTACCTTCGGATGACTATCAACTGCTTGATATAGTTTCGTTAACGGCTTGTGAGAAGTATCTAAATTACTACAAATTACAGGAGAAATACAAGAAGGTGCAACACATTTATCGCAAATAGATTGTATTTTTCCTTTCATCTTATACATATTGGCAGATGGACCACCAATATCAGATAAATAGCCTTTAAAATCGGGCATATTCGCTACCTTATCAACTTCTTTTAAGATAGATTTTTGACTTCGACTTGCTATAAACTTCCCTTGATGTGCAGAAATTGTGCAGAAACTACATCCTCCAAAACATCCTCTGTGAATATTGATAGAAAACTTAATCATTTCAAAAGCAGGAATTGGACCTCGCTTATTGTATTTAGGATGTGGTAATCGTGTGTATGGCAAATCAAACGATGCATCAATCTCATCTTCGAGCATTGTTGGAAATGGTGGGTTTATTACCAAAGTACGTTCGCCAACGTCTTGTAAAATACGTCTTGCAGAAATTTTATTTGATTCTTGCTCTATGATTTTCAAGTTCGATGCAAATTTTTTCTTGTCCTTTAAGCAGATTGCATGAGAATAAATCTCAATATCTTCCCAGTTTTTATTCTGAGGAACTTTTTCATCCGAAGAGACAAAAAAAGCAGTCTGTTTTATGTTTTTTAAACTACCAAACGGTACTCCTTTTTGCAATAATTCTACAATTTCTCGTAAAGGTTGTTCGCCCATTCCATAGACTAACATATCGGCTTTAGAGGTTTCTAAAATAGATGGCATCAACTCGTCTGACCAATAATCATAGTGTGTAACTCTACGAAGCGATGCTTCGATTCCGCCAATTAAAACAGGAACATCAGGAAACTTTTCTTTTAATATTTTAGAATAAACAGAAGTTGCGTAATCAGGTCGAAAACCTGCTGTCCCTCCAGGGGTATAAGCATCGGTGGAGCGTCGTCGTTTGGAGGCGGTGTAGTGATTCACCATCGGATCCATGCAGCCAGAAGTTACTCCAAAAAACATTTTTGGTTTTCCAAATTTTTTAAAATCACGCAAATCATCTTGCCAGTTAGGTTGGGGAACGATTGCGATTCGCAAGCCCTCACTTTCCAAAATACGCCCAATCACCGCCGAACCAAATGCGGGATGATCCACATACGCATCGCCCGAAATAAGGACGACATCAAGGTCATCCCATCCTCTCATTTCTACCTCTTTTTTGGTAATGGGTAGCCAGTCTGTAACGGGTCGATTGATTTGCATAATTTATTTTTTTAGAAAAAAATAAAGGTACAACCTTTAGCATTAAAAATATTAGTAGTGACTAGGTGTGGTACAGTCCAAGTTGTCGCTATGTAGCGACCTACTTTAGTAGGTCATGTCATAAGAATCAAAACAGGCGACCTACTAAAAGTAGGTCGTTTTTGAAAAGTTCTTAAAGGTTTCAAGAAATAAAAAAAGCCTGTTACATTATCCATGTAACAGGCTTTATCTT
>JAKITY010000061.1 GCA_021647835.1 Flavobacteriaceae bacterium
CTAATAAGCCAATAGCAAGTATAGAAATTAAATATACTGCTAGCCCGAAAACCTCTAAAGGGATGCTTCAATCATTTACTGATTTAAAGGCAGCGTTTAATTTTGTTATTACGCCTAATACAGATGACTACCTAATAAAAAATAATATTAGAGTTTGCAATTTATTCGATTTTTTAACTCGTTACTTACCAAATATTACTTTACTTTAGTAAGTAACTTTGTGAATAATGTGGGCTAAGGGCCTAACGTGTTTTTAAGAAATTTTAATTTATTGTGTGAAACCAGTATATTTCATAAAATAATTTACAGAATGGTAAAAAGTAAACCGATTTATAAAAATTAAATAAAACAGAAATTAAACGTATAACTCAATAATTTAAATATGAAAACAATTTTGAGAACACTACTAATTATTAGTTGTTTGGTCCACAATATCACAACCTTAGCCCTATCACAAGATCCGATTATACTATTTTCAGATTTGATATCTGCTCCTTCAACAGGTTGGAGCAATGCCGAACCTAATAAAGGTGCCGTTATCACTATTTGGGGACGACATTTTGGTGCTACTCGTGGTAGTAGTTATATCACTGTAAATGGAGTACAATTACAGTCAGATTCAGACTATTTAGAAGATTGGGGTCAGTATAATAATCCTGTGCCATTTTTACAAACAATTACTTTTCAGTTAAATAGTTCTGTATCGACAGGAAATAGCACTATTTCAGTAACCGTAAATGACGTTACCTCAAACACTATTCCCTTTCGAATTAATAATTCTTCCATATTTTTTGTGGACGATGTAAATGGGACGGGCTCAGGGACAATGACAGATCCATGGGGGAAATCAGGAATTGATAATATGGTTGACGCTATGACCCCTGGAGATGTGGTTTATTTTAGAGATGGTATCTACGATGATGCTTATAATGGAGGTAAATCACCTATATGGGTTAGGTCTAGTGAACCAGCAGGCACACTACAAGACCCCATTGCTTACGTTGGATACCCAAACGAAGATGCTTATATGGACGGAATAACCAATGGGGATGTCTCAAATTTTAATAAAGGCATAAAGATTGACGCTAGGCAATATACCATCGCAAAATTTAGAGTTGCAGCACTAGGCAATGGTATAAGTGTTGGCAGGAATGGTCGAATAATTGGCAATGATGTCGTGGGCGCAACACAATTTGTTGCGGGAGTAGGAATTATTCAAACAGGATCTGATGGAGTGAAAATTTATGCGAATACTGTGCATGGAGCAAGGTCGTTAGATAGGCTAGATCATTCAATATATATTTCTGGATGTCAAGAAATTGAAGGTGCTGACATTGCATATAATTACTCTTACGACAACTATTTTGATAGAGGTCCTCATTTTGTTGATAATCATCAGGGAAATAGATGTGCTTCTGATGTTTATATGAAATCAAATTATTGGCACCACAATGTTATTGCTTGTGGTGAAGATGAAACCGCTACAGGTGGTGTAGACAACAGAAGTCGTGGCATAGGAATCTATGACCTTTCTTGGGATGTTGGAGAAGCGAATGAACCAGAACCTGCGTATGTATATAATAACATATTAATTGGCTGTGGCAAAGAGTGGCATGGAGCAATGTATCATAATAATGGACATGCTAAATTCTTTAATAACACCTTGGTTAATTCTAGAGGTAAAGGAATTCAGGTAACAGGTGGTCTCTCTTTAACTACCGAAATAAAAAATAATGTAATTATTCAGGAAACAGGTATTAGTGATAATTATGTTGATTTTACTCAAGGGAGTAGTACTCCTGATGTGGGGAATAATTCTTATTTTGGAGGATCTTCCTCTCCTTATTCGGGAGATTCAAATCCAATTACTTCAGATCCGCAAATAACTGTTGATTTATCATCTGCATTTCCACTAACCATAGCAAGTAGTAGCCCATTAATTGATGCTGGAACTTCTTCTGTCTCTAGTATTGTGATAGATGACTTCAATTCTACCATTAGATTAGGGTCTTTTGAAATAGGAGCAGTTGAATTTAGCTCAACTCTATCAATTAATGATGAGAGTTTAAATAATTCATTTTTATTAATGCCAAATCCAACTAATAATACTTTTACGTTTGAGGCAAAAAATGATGTTTTACATAAATTAGTAATCTATAACCAAGTAGGACAACTAATTAAAGAAACAACCTTAAATAAGGTTAATGTATCAGATTTATCAAATGGAACGTATATTATTAAGTTTTATATGGAAAGTGGGAAAACAATTTCTAAAAAATTAATTAAATATTAGACAGTTAGACGGAGTATCTATTAATAATAATTTGTAAACTATAAGACGTGTAAAAATAATAAGGGTTTTAGTGTTTAACTCAAAGTCTAATTCATTTTGCTAAGTAAGTATTTCAAAAACCCTTACTAATTTTACACAAACTGATAAACGCAATTCCAAAATTTCAAAAACTTAATAAACTAATTTTTCTCCTTCAACATTGGTACAAATCGAAAATCTCCAAATTCATGTTTTTCAAATTCTTTTTCTCCTTTTCTTATGAATAAGGTCATAATCTGAACGTCATCGCCAACAGGAATAACGAGTCTTCCGCCTATCTTTAACTGACTCAACAATGGCTTTGGCACAAGTGGTGCTCCTGCAGTTACAATGATTCCATCAAAAGGCGCTTGCTCTTCCAAACCAATATAGCCATCTCCAAAAATTATTTTTTTAGGCTTGTAGCCTAATTTTGGTAGAAATAATTTGGTCTTTCTAAACAGTTCTTGCTGACGCTCTATAGTAAATACTCTTGCATTCATTTCTAATAAAACTGCTGTTTGATATCCAGAACCTGTACCAATTTCCAAAATGGTATCTTTTGGCTTTATTTTTAATAATTGCGACTGAAAAGCAACAGTATAGGGTTGTGAAATTGTTTGATCAGCGGCAATCGGAAATGCTTTATCTTGGTATGCAAAGTCAGCAAAAGATGAATCCATAAATAAGTGTCGAGGAATTTTACTGATAGCATTCAAAACACCTTTGTCGGTTATTCCTTTTTCTATCAACACATTAACCAATTGTTTTCTAAGTCCTTGATGCTTTGTAGTGTCTTTCAATGTATTAAAATTTGGATGCCTAAAAATAATAATAAAACTCTAAAAAATTCTTATTTTTGAAAAAACTTAATTTATGTTAAAAGTCGGCGTTTTAGGTGCAGGTCACTTAGGAAAAATACATCTGAAATTATTAAATCAATCTTCAAAATACGATTTAATCGGATTTTATGACCCTTTTACTGAGAATGCACAAAAAGTTGCTGACGAGTTTGGATATAAACTCTTTAGTAGCGTTACTGACTTAATAAATTCAGTTGACGTTATTGATATTGTAACCCCTACGTTATCGCATTTTAATTGCGCCAAAGAAGCCATACTTGCTGGAAAACATGTTTTTATAGAGAAGCCAATTACCAACACTTTGGAAGAAGCCGAAGCGCTAAGAACTTTAGTGAGTAAACACCACGTAAAAGGGCAAGTTGGTCATGTAGAGCGTTTCAACCCTGCTTTTACAGCCGTAGAAAAAATTATTGACAATCCAATGTTTATTGAATGTCATCGATTGGCAGAGTTTAACCCTCGTGGAACAGATGTTCCTGTAGTTCTAGACCTAATGATACACGATATTGATATTATTTTAAGTGTTGTAAAATCTAAGGTGAAAAACATACACGCAAGTGGTGTTTCTGTAATTTCTGATACGCCAGATATTGCCAATGCTCGAATAGAATTTGAAAACGGATGCGTTGCCAATCTTACGGCAAGCAGAATTTCGTTGAAAAATATGCGAAAAACTAGATTTTTTCAAAAAGATGCCTATATTTCTGTAGATTTCTTTGAGAAAAAAAGTGAAATTGTAAAGATGAAAGATGTCCCTGAAAACCCTGATGAATTTGCAATGATTTTACAAAATGCCGAAGGTGTAAAAAAACAGATTTATTTTGAAAACCCAACAGTTGAATCAAATAATGCTATTTTAGATGAATTGGAAACGTTTGCAGATGCGATTAATAACGATACAACACCAATTGTAACGCTTTCGCACGGAACAGATGCGTTGCGAGTTGCGTATCAGATAATTGCGTGTTTTTGAGAAGCGGAAAATTGAAAAAGTTATGAGTTTATAAGGTTATTTAAAAATAAATGTCATTTCGACCTTAGGAGAAATCTACTTTTTGAATAACTAAATATTTTTATTGTATTATAGATGATGTAATGAGATTTCTCCTCGTGCCTCGTTCGAAATGACAACTAGTTTTAAATACTATTTTTTACTTCTAAAAGTACAAAAAAAGAGGCTTATTTCCGTTTTCGGGACAGGCTCTAAGGTCGAAATGATACGTGAAAATTTCTATGAAACTATATATAATACCAATTTAACCATAAAACAACAAATAAATATGAAAAATATAGCAATAATAGGTGCAGGAACCATGGGAAATGGAATTGCCCATACATTTGCACAATTTGGGTACAAAGTGCAATTGATTGACATTTCGCAAGCATCATTGGACAAAGGAATCGCAACGATTACCAAAAACTTGGATAGAATGGTTGCCAAAGAACGTATTTCATCAGAAGAGAAGGAAAACACATTGGCAAATATCTCCACATTTACAGTTGTAAAAGAAGGAGTGCAAAATGCTGATTTGGTTGTTGAAGCAGCAACTGAAAATGTAGATTTGAAATTAAAAATCTTTAAAAGTTTAGATGAAATTTGTTCTGAAGATACTATTTTGGCTACAAACACATCTTCTATTTCTATTACTCAAATTGCGGCTGTTACCAATAGACCAGCACAAGTTATTGGAATGCACTTTATGAATCCTGTGCCGATTATGAAACTGGTTGAAATTATTAGAGGCTACAATACTTCTGATGAAGTAACTAACTTAATCATGGATTTATCTAAAAAAATAGGTAAAATTCCTGTTGAAGTAAATGATTATCCTGGATTTGTTGCTAATAGAATTTTAATGCCAATGCTTAACGAATCGATTGAAACGTTGTACAATGGTGTTGCAGGCGTTCAAGAGATTGATACTGTGATGAAATTGGGAATGGCGCATCCTATGGGACCGTTACAATTGGCTGATTTTATTGGATTAGACGTTTGTCTATCAATTTTAAATGTAATGTATGACGGTTTTAAAAATTCGAAGTATGCGCCTTGTCCGTTATTGGTAAATATGGTATGTGCAGGAAAATTAGGTGTAAAATCTGGTGAAGGTTTTTATGATTATTCCGAAGGTAGAAGGGCTGATAAAGTTGCGAAGCAGTTTAAAGGGTAAAAGGTAAAAGACAAAACGTCCTAAATTTAAAATTTAGGACGTTTCTTTATTAATTAATTCAATGACTAATCATCATCTTCTTCACTATATTTATCTTTTTTCTTAGATGTTTTATTCCATATTTTAATTTCATCCTCTGCAGTAACTCCTGAAATAATTTCAACGTTTATCCCGTCAGAAATACCAAGTTCTACTTCTCTTTTTTCAAACTCTTGATCTCCTGTTTTAACATCTACATAAGGCTTATCTGTCTTTTTATCAAACTGTAATAACGCTTCTTTAATAGATAATACGCTGTCTTTTTTTTCTAAAACGATATCAGCATTTGCACTATAATTAGCACGTACAAAATATTCATCATCTAAGGTTACATTTCCCTTGATTTTAAATTGAACTGCACCTTGAACTTCTGTTCCTTTTGGCGCAATAAAATTCAATACTGCAGGATATTTTTTTCCTTCTATTGCTCCTAATGATACTTCTAAAGTAGTTCCGTTTTTAATTTTACCAACTTCAGCTTCATCAACTTGTCCTTCAAAAATCATTTTAGTCATATCTGCAATTACAGCAATTGTTGTTCCTGCATTAAAATTATTACTTTGAATCACTTGAAAACCTTCTTTCACTGGAATTTCCAATAGCATTCCTGAAGTAGTTGCTCTAATATTTGTATTTGCAGAACCTCCAGAACTTGCAGAACCTTTTCTAATAATTTGATAATTATTTTGTGCATTTCGCAAGTTTTGTTTTGCTTGATTATATGCCAATTCTGTATTTTCAAACTCTTGACGAGCAATTACACCTTTATCAAACAATGCTTTACTTCTATCAAAACTTATTTTTGAGTTATTTACACTCAATTTTAGGTTACTCACATTACCTCTTGCGCTTGTTAAGTTTTGCTCATTTGGTACAACTCTAACCGTTGCAATCAAATCACCTTTCTTTACTTGTGCACCTTCTTCAAGGTATATCTTATCAATAATTCCAGAAATTTGAGGTTTAATTTCTACTTCTTCTAAAGGTACCATTTTACCTGTTGCAACTGTTTTTCTAACAATATTTGCTTTAAAAGGTTTTTCAGTTTCGTATTCAACTGTTGATTTTTGATTTTTCTTTCCAAACCAAATCAATACTGCAATCAATGCTAATGCAATTCCTCCAAATATTAAAATTTTCTTCATTTGATTATTTTTTATTCTGTTGATTATTTAATTTATTCTTTTATTTTTTTTATTCGTCTCTTAATGCTTCTATAGGCTTAATACTTACTGCTATTTGCGCTGGAATCATTCCTATTAATGTTCCTAATACAACTAAAACACTTGTTGCAATCAATACTATTGGAATATCAACTGTTGGGTTTATTAAGACAGAGTCTGGTCCTTTACCAATTGTGGCATCGATTATCATCAATACAAGACCTCCAAATATAATTCCTAAGGCTCCTGCAATAGATGTTAAAAACACTGATTCTAATATTATCTGACGTTTTATTTCCCAAGGTTTTGCTCCAAGTGCTCGTCTTATTCCTATTTCTTTTGTACGCTCTTTTACGGTAATTAATAAAATATTACCAATTGCAAATACTCCTGCAATTAAGGTTGCAATACCAACAAACCATGTTAAGAATTGCATTCCTATTAAAAAACCTGTTACTTTAGCAATTTGCTCGCCTAAATTAAAACTTCCAAAGGCTCTATTATCTTTAGGGTGTACTTTATGCAAGTTTCTCAATAATAGTTTCACATCTGCTTCAATTTGTTTTATATCAAATTCTGGCTTTCCTGTAATCATAAACCATCCAACAGTATTACCTCGATTATATACTTGCTGAAAGGTTGTAAACGGAATATGAATTGCTCCTTGAGGTCCACCACTTCCTATTGCTCCTTCTTTATACATTCCAATAATTAGATAATTTATATCATTAATCTTGATATGTGTTCCTATTGGATATTCATCTTTATCAAAAAGTTGTTTGTAGATTTCTTCTTCAATTACACAAACTTTTCTCTTCTTTTCAATGTCATTATCATTAATAAAGCGTCCGTAAGTCAAGTTTTTCTTCTGCACTTTATCTAGCGTTGGATAATCCCCAAAAATTCCAAATGTTCCTGACTTAAAATTATTTACTGCTTGTGCCTGTGTTTGATGCCTTGGTACAACAAATGCTAAACCTTCAATTTCGTTTTTAATATTTTCTAAATCAGACATTTTTAATGTCATCCTTTTTCCTTCTTGAAACCCTTTAAAAGGCTTACTTGTAGATTGCGCCCAAACAAAAACACTATTAGTTGCAAAATCTCCAAACAAGTTATTAAATTTATTCTCTAATCCTCTTGCGGCTCCTAACAAAACAACTAGTAAGAAAATTCCCCACATCACACCAATAATGGTAATTCCTGTTCGGACTTTATTCTTACGAATACCACTATAAATCTCTTGCCATGTATCTTTGTCAAATAAAAATTTCATGTGTTCTTTACTTATTTTTTTTAATGGTCACATGCTGTTCGCTATTAACCATTTTCGTTTGTGAAAAAAAATTCAACATGCTCGTTTCACATCTATAATTTATTCGTCTCTTAATGCTACAATTGGTTTAATTCTTGCTGCTCGTTTTGCTGGTAAATATCCTGCAATTGTCCCTGCAATTACCAACATAATTGTTGCTCCAACAACAACTGAAGTCTCAACACTTGGATCTTTAATAAAATATTCTTCTAAAGTTGGTCCTATTAATTTCAAAACTGATGTTCCTAATAATAATCCTGCATATCCTGACAATGCTGTTATGAAGATAGACTCCATCATTATCATTCCTATAATTGATTTTGGCGTTGCTCCTAATGCTTTTCTGATTCCCAATTCTTTGGTACGCTCTTTTACGATATATACCATAATATTACTGATCCCTATAATTCCTGCTATCAATGTTCCTATTCCTATAAATAAAATCATAACAGTTAAACCAAACATTAATCCATTCACTGCTTGCGTTCCTTCTGCATAATTTTGAACTCTAATTGCTGCTTGATCACGTGGATGTATATTATGTTTATTTTTAAGTTCTTTGGTCAACCTATTCGTAAATGCTAATGCTTGATTTGGACTTAATTTAGGGTTAAATGTTAATCCAAACCTATCTAACTCTCCATTTTTACGATAAATACCTTGAGAAGTTGTAAATGGTGTATAAATATAACGTTCATCGTTATCTCCACCTGGATCGTTAAAAACACCCACAACTTTATAAGAAATTCCTCCAAGGTTAATGTTTTTCCCTAAAGCATGCTTTGCTCCAAAGAGGTCTTCTTCTACCAATCTTCCAATAACAATTACTTTTGCCCTCTTCTCTAAATCTAAATATGATAAAAACCGTCCGTCTTGAATAACTGCAGATTCTAAAGGTTGATAATCAGGATATACACCTCTTACGGTATAATTATTTTGCTCACTTTTATAAATTGCAAATACATTAAAACGCTCAATATTTGGGCTGAAATATTGAATATCATCTTCAAAATTTTCATTGATAAACTTGGTGTCATCATTTTTAAACTGAATTCGTCTTCCACTTTGAAGTCCTTTATATGGTTTTGATGTTCTTCCTGACCTTATATATACTGAGTTTTCTGCATCACCAGCAAATTGTTCTGCAAATGTGTTTTTTAAACCATTACCAACACCAAATAACAATGTGAAAAGTAAAATAGCAAACGCAATCGTAAAACCAGACAAAACAGTTCTTAACTTGTTTTTACTAATATTCTGAAAAATTTCTTGCCAACGATCTAAATCGAACATAATCTATGCTTTTGCTTTTTTATGTGTTAATTCATCGCTAATTATTACACCATCTTTCAAGCGTACAATTCTATCTGTTTCTGCTGCAATTTCTTCTTCGTGTGTAATCACAAAAACGGTCATTCCTTCACGGTTAATATCTTTTAGCATTTCCATAACAGAACTTGAAGTCGTTGAATCTAAGGCTCCTGTTGGCTCATCAGCAAGTACAACTTTTGGTTTTGTAACCAATGCTCTCGCAATTGCGACACGCTGTTTTTGACCTCCAGATAATTCACTTGGCAAATGCTTTGCCCAATCTTTTAATCCAACTTTATCTAAATATTCTAATGCAATTTTTTGGCGCTCTTTCCTTCCAATTCCTTTATAGTATAGAGGTAAAGCTACATTTTCAAGTGCAGTTTTATAACCTATTAAATTAAAAGATTGAAAAACAAATCCTAAAAACTTATTTCTAAGGATTGCAGCTTTTTTTTCGTCTAAATTTTCAATTTTTTGTCCGTCCAAAAAATATTCTCCTTCATCATGTATGTCTAATAAGCCAACAATATTTAATAAAGTAGATTTTCCAGAACCCGAAGAACCCATAATTGATACAAATTCCCCTTCTTTAATATGAAGGTTCAGCCCTTTTAAAACGTGTAATGAATCTTTTCCGATAGGATAAGATTTATGTAGATTTTTTATTTCTATCATTTTGGTTTAGTTAGTTTTAAACGAAATTAATAATCAGTAATTAAACTAGTATTAAGATTTTGTTAAAAGACGAATAAAATTCTATTTTGTAACTTTGCTGAGTGAAAAAAATAATTCCTCAACCTTTATTACTTTTTGATGGAGTTTGCAATCTCTGCAACTCTTCTGTGCAATTTGTCATTAAACATGATAAAAAGCAACAGTTTATATTCGCTTCTTTACAATCAGACGCTACAAAAGAAATTTTGTTACAGTTTGGCGAAACAAATTTGAATTTAGATTCTATTCTTTTAATTACTGATAACAAAATATATTCAAAATCATCAGCAATACTTAGGATTTCTAAACTTCTTGGAGGTTTCTATTCTCTTGGTGGAATTTTTTATATCATTCCGAAATTCATCAGAGATAGTATGTACGACTTCGTAGCAAAAAACAGGTATAAATGGTACGGCAAACGTGAAAGTTGTATGCTACCAAACAAAGAACTGAAAAGTAGATTTTTATAATTATGGAAAAAATAAGTTGTGTGGTTTTTGATATGGATGGCGTTATTGTCAATACAGAACCACTTCACAAAAAAGCATATTTCAGTACGTTTAATGAGTTAAACCTTAAGGTTTCAAACGAATTTTATCATTCTTTGACTGGAACTTCTACTTTAAATGCTTTTCAGAAATTAGTCAATCATTTCAACTTAGAAATTAATCCTGTAGAATTGGTTGCCAAAAAAAGAGGCTATTTTAATGACTTATTTATTTCAGACTCAGAATTACAACTCATTGAAGGTGTTGAAGATATAATAATCTATTTTTATAATAAGGGGTTGACTCTTGTACTCGCATCATCTGCTTCGCATAACACTATTAATCGAGTGTTTAAACGTTTTAATTTGAATAAGTATTTTATTGGAAAGTTAAGTGGTGCCGATTTAAAAGCGTCAAAACCTCATCCAGAGATTTTTGAAAACGCTGCGAAATTAGCCAATACACCAACCAAAAACTGCATTGTAATTGAAGATTCTGATAACGGAATCCTTGCAGCAAATAGAGCAAAAATTTATTGTGTTGGTTATAAAAGTGAACATTCAAAAATGCAAACTTTAGAAAATGCTGATTTGGTGATTGATAGATTTGAGGAATTGAAGGTATTGTTAGAATAATATCTCTGATGTACAATTCCTACGAAGGCAGGAATCTATGTCTAACATTGTGTGGATTCCTGCCTTCGCAGGAATGAACACGGTTATTTTAAATTTTCTAAAATAAAGGCTATTTTATTGTTTGTATTCTTATTATTAGCGTAAGAATCAGTGATAAATTTAGAAGGTTGTGCAAAACCATTTTCTATTAAATATTCTATTGAATCTTTATACTCAAGCGTCACTTTTCCTGTTAATAATAGACTTAAATCATTTCCGTTTTTGTGATGATTATAGACTTTCCTTAATCCTGTTAAATATAAATAATCTTTGGTAAAACCTCCACCGCGATGTACACGAACTGACACTGTGAATGCACCATTATTTTTCATTCCATAATTTTTCAACATTCTAAAAGTTTGTTGAAAATTATAACCTTTTGCTAACGAATCTACGGCTAGAACTCTATACGCTAATATCTTTAACCTCTTGATATTTAAACTATTAGACATGAATTCTGAAAAAACAGCTAACCCTTCTTGCGTTTCAGTGTTGTTTGGAAATCCATGAGAGAAAATCTTTAACTGATTGCGCAAACTGTTCATTGTTGTAACCATGTGCACGCCAATTTCATGGTTTGTTAAAATATCAATATCGTTTTGAGAAAATGTATGATTTGAATTCAACACAAGTGTTTGTTGGTTGTTTAAAACCATTGCAATTGCCGATAATTTATCAGAATGTTTTATGCTATACGTGAAGCCATATCTTTTAGAAAAATCTCTAAATTGTTGCTCTGTTTCATGCGCATCGAATCGTGGAATTGATTTTTCTACATCCAATTTATCATCAAAATGTAAGATGAATTTTGCGTTTTCAACATCGACTTCAGTAGGTGTTCCAAACGAACGTAAACTATTGTAATAGAATTTCTTACCTTGTGATATTGTATCTATACATTCAATTAATCCTGAATATTCATAAACAATATCTTCGTATAGTTTCTGTATTGTTTTATCTTTAATATCTTCAATTCTTACTGCAAATAATTCTCTTTGCAATTCTAAAGAATTATAATCTCTTTTTGGATATTTAAAATTTGGTTCAATAGTGAATTTTGAATTAAAAAAACGTATTCTCTCTTCTTCAATATTTATAGGATTGATATAATCTAATAATTCGATTTTTCTTACTAAAAAATCAATCTTATCATCAATATCAAAAAGTATTTTATTCTTTATTAAACTCATGAATCTGTACGATGCTTATTATAAAAACTTGTTGCATGATCAAACAATAAAACCTTTAATTGCGCTTCAATTGCGCTTACAACTTCAGGAAAATTTATTTGTTTGTATTCATCACAATAGATTTTCTTGACTTCAGTTGCCAAAACTAAGGTATTTTTAAAGTTCTGTGTAATATATCCTAGAAAATATCCGTTTCCTTGAAAAGTATCATTGATTAATGATGTGCTTTCAATTCCGTTTGGTAATTTAATTTCTGATAACATTTCTCGCCATAATTCCACATCATTTCCAAAGCGTTTATTATCAACTTTTCCTGCGCCAATATTGAAGGTTGGCACTTCCCTATTCCAACGTTTCCAATTATAAGAATGCATATCATACACAACAGCAACTCCAAACTTTTCTTCAATTTTTGATACCAAAGCATGCACAACTTTATAAAAATTTGCGTGCTTTTGAAGACTTCGTCTTTTTTCGCTTTTAGGAAGTGGGTTTTTCCATAATTGTTTTCCCCAAGCATCGGTATAAATTGCCGATTCTGGAGCACGATTAAGGTCGTATTCAAACCTTGAATCGCAACCAGCAATTACAATTGGAAACGTTTGAATCATTTGTTTTGTTGATGGATCTTCTTCAAACCAACGCTCATACTCTGTATGCAAGCAATTTCCCCAAAGCGATTTTCTAAATTGATGTCCGTCATGAACAGCACCGCAAATAAATGGGACGTATTTGTCTATTTTTATGGTAAAAGAATAATCATCAGAAACTGCTTCAAAGGTTTCTTCTGATTGTATTTTTTTTATGATTTTATTTATTGATAGTTTTTGCATTCTTTTATTTTTCTATAGGTAATTCTGTTAAACTTCCCCATTCTGTCCATGAACCATCATAAACACTGTTATTTTCATATCCTGAAATTTCTGCACCTAAAGCCAATATACAAGCAGTAATTCCTGAACCACAAGAAAAGATGGCATTGCCATTCTTTTTTATTCTTGAACTCATTATTTTTTTTAATTCTTCAGATGATTTCATTTTCCCATTGAATTGTAATTCGGCATACGGCAAGTTTATCGAACTCGGAATATGTCCTGAACGCAAGCCTTTTCTTGGTTCTTCAATAGTTCCACTAAATCTTTCTTGAGAACGTGCATCTAATACGATTATTTTTTTATCAAAAATAGAATTTAAAACAGTTTTATAATCGCAAAAACAGTTAGGATTGTAGTTTGCAATGAAATTTCCTTTTTCACTTACAAATTCTTTCTTGCCTTCTGTTGGATATTTCGCTTTTTTCCATTCAGGAAATCCACCGTCAAGAACAGCAATATTTTGATGTCCCATTGCTTTAAACATCCACCAAACTCTTGGGCTAGAATACACACCTAAATTATCATAAACAACAATCAAACTATCATTATTTATTCCTAATTCTTGCGCTTGTTCTTGAAATTTTTCTGCGGATAACATCGTATTTGGAAACAACGCAGAAGCATCTGAAAAAGAATTCTTAATATTTATAAAGCGTGCGTTCTTGATTTGCTTACTCTCAGAAATTTCTTCGCTTTTCGATGTTACTTTCCTCATTGTTGCATCTAAAACAACTAATTTAGAGTTATCTATATTTTGATGTAACCAATCAGCAGATACTAAAGGTTTTTCCATAACTAAGCTTCGTCAACAAAACGCTTTAAGTCCGTAACTCTTCTAAAGGCAGCAGAT
>JAKITY010000062.1 GCA_021647835.1 Flavobacteriaceae bacterium
TCAATAGAAACAATGCTATCTTTAAATTGAGGCATTGGAACGTGATATACTAAGTCTAATGATCCATACTTGTAATCATCGTGTGTTAATTGCGATGGAATTGGAGGCGCATCATAGGTTGCACGTTTCATTTGATCTATATACCAATCTGTAGCAAAAAGACTTGTGTTGATTAGTTTTATGTCGGTTCTATAATCTTCTACTTCTTGCATATACCATAAAGGGAAGGTATCATTGTCGCCAATAGTAAACATAATCGCATTCTCTTGACAAGAATCTAAATATGCTTTGGCATTTAGGCGTGAAGTATATTTGTTTGAACGGTCGTGATCATCCCAATTTTGGAATCCCATTAAAATAGGAACTGCTAATAAGCAAATTGCACTTACGCCAATTGCAGCAACTTTTTTTGGCGCATAGTTTTTTATAAATTGATAAATAGAAAGCACTCCAAAACCTATCCAAATTGCAAAAACATAGAAAGAACCAACGACTGCATAATCACGCTCTCTTGGTTCAAATGGTTTTGGATTAGTGTAAAAAATAATTGCCAACCCTGTAAACGCAAAGAATAGCAAGAGTGTGTAAAAATTCTTTTTGTCGTTTTTTAATTGAAATACAAGGCCTATAAATCCTAAAATAAAAGGGAAGAAGAAATAGGTGTTTCTTCCTTTATTATTGGCGATATCGTCAGGTAGATTTGATTGAGGTCCAAGACGCATTTCATCTATAAAAGTTATTCCGCTGAGCCAGTTTCCATCATGAATGTTAAGATTCCCTTGAATATCATTTTGACGTCCAACAAAATTCCACATAAAATAACGACCATACATATAACCAAACTGAAAATCAACCATAAAACGAATGTTCTCAATAAATGTTGGTCTTCGTTTACTACTTTGAGGAATGCCTGCAATTGCTTTGTAATTTTTCACAACGTTTGGTGAAGGGTCAACCATTCTAGGGATAATTCCCTTATGCCTATTGCTAAAATTGGCTTCGGTATTTTTATAGTCGTTTACAATAATATATTTTCCTGCTTTTTTATCTTTCTCATATTTTGGCTTTCCATCAACAAATGGTTTCGATTTGTCTTGTTCTCTTTTATAATAAAGCGAATAATATTTATCGTAAAATACACTTGCATCACCATATTGTTCACGGTTGTAATAGGCCAATAATTCTCGTGCGCTCGAAGGGTTATTTTCATTAATTGTGGTGTTTGCGTTTGCTCTAATTGGCAACATCAACCAAGAAGAAAAACCAATCATTACAAATAAAACGGATAAAATGAGTGTATTTGCGCCAACTAAGTTTTTGTTGTGTGTGTGTTTTAATCCGAAGTAAAAAGCAACAGCCAAAATAAGTAATGCAATAATGCTTCCAGAATTAAAAGGTAACCCAATAGTATTGACAAAAAACAATTCTAAAACACTAAAATATTTTAAGGTAAAAGGAAATAAAAATTTAAAGACAAATAACAATGTAGCAATGGCTATAATATTGGCTATAATGAAGTTTTTTGTTGATATATTTTTATAGTTCTTATAAAAATAGATAAATACTATTGATGGAATCACCAGTAAAGATAGTATGTGAACTCCAAATGAAAGACCAACTACAAAACTGATTAGTAATAACCATTTGTTACCTTGAGGTTTGTGCATTTCTGCTTCCCAACGTAATGCTAACCAAAATAGTAATGCCATTAAAAATGAAGACATTGCATACACTTCGCCTTCTACGGCGCTGAACCAAAAGCTGTCAGAAAAGGAGTATGACAAAGAACCGACAAGTCCGCTTCCAAGAATTGCATACGTTTTACTTGTTGATATTTCATCAGATTTTGCGACTATTTTCTTTGTCAATGCAGTGATTGTCCAAAACAAAAATAAAATGGTAAATGCACTTGCTAATGCTGACATGAAGTTAACCATATACGCAACTTGAGTAACATCTGTAGTGAACATTGCAAAGAATGCTCCGAGCATTTGAAATAGTGGTGCTCCTGGAGGATGCCCAACTTCTAACTTAACTGCGGTAGAAATATATTCTCCGCAATCCCAATAACTAACTGTCGGTTCAAGTGTAAGTGTATAGGTGATTAATGCAATTATAAAAACAGACCATCCGAGAATGGTGTTTAGTTTGGTATAGTTAAATGATGGCATATATAGTTTTTTATCAATGGCGAAATTACTAAAAATAAGTCATCAAATAAAACGAAATACGAATAGTTAAAGTATCTGTAAAACGTTAAAAAAGGCTTAAAGAATAAAAAAATAAAAAAATGTTTGCTGAATTAAAAGATTGCTTTAAATTTGCACCCGCAATTGTCCCATGGTGTAATTGGTAACACACCGGTTTTTGGTACCGACATTCAAGGTTCGAGTCCTTGTGGGACAACTGAAACGCTTGTTAATCATTTGATTTTCAAGCGTTTTTTTGCTACACTTTAAAAGTAATTACAGGTTTTATGGCTTGATTTGTAATGCCACTACTAATACTATTATTAAACAAGTGAATAAGTCCTCTCCTTTTGTGCGTATTAATAGCAATAACATCTGTTTCAATCTCTTCGCCAAAATGCAGCACGCCTTCTTCAATTGTTTTGTCGTTGTATAGGTTTACAGTATGTTCTTTAAGGTCTGTATCCGCAATAAATTTTTTGATATTTTGTTTGACAACAAAAGAACTTTCAAAATACGAAGGAGTAACTACTCTAAGTAAATGAATTTTAGCGTCAAATTCATTAGCAAACTTAACTAACTTTTTAAATCCAGGCTTATAGGGTTCTTTAAAATCAGAAGCAAAAATAATGTTGTCTATTTTAAAGTCGTCAATTTCATTCTTAACAACAATTACAGGAATATCGGAGTTTCGTACAACTCTTTCGGTGTTCGAGCCAACAAGAATTTCATCAAGACCTGAAATTCCTTTGGATCCCATTACAATTAAATCAACATTTTGTTTTTTACTCTCCTCAATAATTCCATTAAAAGTACTATGAAAAAAAACAGATTTTACAATCTTTACATTTCTTAAAAAATAACGTTTCGTTAATTTTTCAAACTGCTCTTGTGCTTTTTTCATATACAAAAGCGTGGTTGGAGAGTTGTCTGCATTTCCATAGTTAGAAGGGTCTATAACATCTGTTGGTAACTCTAGCATATGCAGTAAATGTAGTTCACTATTTGTTTGTTCGGCAATCTTTGCTGCAATCTTCGTTGCAAATTCTGCTTGTTCAGAAAAATCAATAGGTACGAGTATTTTTTTCATAAGAATGGTCTTTTAGTTGTGAGACGTTCTGTAAATATACAAAAAAAATAAACAGGTGTGCAAATGATTTTTAAGATTGAAAAAATAATTGTATATTTGCAGTCTAAAATATAATTGGAAAGTGGAGGGGACGAAAAGTCCCCTCTTTTTATACTTAAAAATGGATAAAGAGGCAGTAAAACGATTGGTTAGAGAGGCGTTGGAAGAAAATGAAGAGTTGTTTTTAATTGAATTGTCTTTTTCAGGTGACAATAAAATTTTAGTTGAGGTAGATGGTGATAGTGGAGTGAACTTAAAAGAATGCATGAGGATTAGTCGTCATGTTGAACACAATTTAGATAGAGAAGAAGAAGATTTTGGATTGGAAGTAACGTCACCAGATGTTGCAAATCCGTTAAAAGTTTTAAGACAATATCAAAAAAATATTGGAAGAATACTAACGGTAAAAACCAAAGATAATAAAACAGTTGAAGGGACTCTAACAGAAGCAAATGAAAAGAAAATCTTGTTAGAATGGAAAGCAAGAGAGCCAAAACCGATAGGAAAAGGGAAAATCACTGTTGAAAAGACAGCAGAAATAGCATATAATAATATACAAGAAGCAAAAGTGAAGATTATTTTTAATTAAGAGAATGGAGAATATAGCATTAATAGAATCGTTTTCAGAATTTAAATCTGATAAAAGTATTGATAGAGTTACGCTTATGGCGTTATTAGAAGAAGTTTTTAGAACAGCTTTAAAACGTAAGTTTGGATCTGATGACAACTTTGATATCATTATAAATCCTGATAAAGGAGATTTAGAAATTTGGAGAAATAGAATTGTTGTTGCTGATGGAATGTCAGAAGACGATAACGAAGAGATTGAATTGACAGAAGCACGTAAGATAGAACCTGATTTTGAAATTGGTGAAGATGTGTCTGAAGAAGTGAAATTAATGGATTTAGGACGCAGAGCAATTTTAGCATTACGCCAAAATTTAATTTCTAAAATATATGAGCATGATAGCACAAATATTTTTAAGCACTTTAAGGAATTAGAAGGTGATATTTATTCTGCGGAAGTTCATCATATTAAACATAATGCAATCATTTTGTTAGACGATGATGGTAATGAGTTGATAATGCCTAAGAGCGAACAAATCCGTTCAGATTATTTCAGAAAAGGAGAATCAGTTAGAGGGATTATTAAAACAGTAGAATTAAGAGGAAATAAACCTGTAATAATCTTGTCAAGAACACAACCAAGATTCTTAGAAAAACTATTTGAACAAGAAATTCCAGAAGTATTTGATGGATTGATAACTATTGAAAAAGTAGCAAGAATTCCTGGAGAAAAAGCAAAAGTAGCCGTAGATTCTTATGATGATAGAATTGACCCTGTTGGAGCATGTGTTGGTATGAAAGGTTCAAGAATTCACGGAATTGTACGTGAATTAGGAAATGAAAATATAGATGTAATCAATTATACTAAAAACGACCAACTGTTTATAGCAAGAGCCTTGAGTCCTGCTAAAGTTACTTCAATGGAAATCCATTTGGAAGAAGGCAGAGAAGATGGTAAAAAAGGTAGAGTAGATGTATATTTGAAACCAGAAGAAGTGTCAAAAGCGATTGGTAGAGGAGGAGTAAATATTCGTTTAGCAAGTCAATTGACAGGATATGACTTAGATGTTCAGCGAGAAGGAGTAGAAGATGAGGATGTAGAATTAGCAGAATTTTCTGATGAAATCGAAGCATGGGTTATTAAGGAATTTCAAAATGTAGGCTTAGATACAGCAAAGAGTGTATTAGATCAAAATGTTGCTGAATTGGTAAAAAGAACTGATTTAGAAGAAGAAACAATTATAGAAGTTCAAAATATTTTACGATCAGAATTTGAAAATTAAATAAAAATTCTCATTAAAAAATAAAAATTAAGAGTAATAAAAGAATATGGCGGAAAATAAAACAATGCGACTTAATAAAGTTCTACGAGAATTAAACATCTCGTTGGATAGAGCCGTTGAGCACCTTGCAAGTAAAGGACATGAAATAGAGGCGCGTCCGACAACCAAAATATCTGGAGAAGAATACGAAGTGTTGCTTGATGGTTTTCAAACTGATAGAAGTAAAAAAGCGGAATCTAAAGAGGTTAGCGAAGAGAAACGTAAGGAAAAAGAAGCAATCATATTCGCTCGTGCCGAAAAACTTGAAAAAGAAAGAGTTGAAGAAGAGGCTCGAAAAGAAGTTTTAAAAGCGAAAGCAGAAAAATTAGAAGTTAAAACAATTGGTAAAATTGATATTGAGCCTAAAGAAAAAAAGGTTGAAAAAAAGGTTGAAAAGAAAGTTGTTGTTAAAGAAAAGAAAGAAGAGGTAAAAGTAGCGAAGAAAGTTACTGTTGAGGTAAAAGTAGAAGAGAAAACACAATCTAAAAAAGAAGTAGTAACAGAATCAAAAAAAGAAAAAGAAACTGAAGAAATTCCAACTAAAGAAAATTCTTCTATTGAGACAAAATACAAGAAATTAGGAGGCCCTAAAATTTCAGGGACAATTGATTTAAAACAATTTGAAAAACCAAAGAAGAAGAAACCAGAAGAGGCTAAAAAAGGGAATAAACCCTCTTCAGCTGATAATAAAAAGAAACGCAAAAGAATTGTAAAAGACTTTAGACCTCAAGCAGGAAGAACAGGGAATAATAAAGGAGGATATAAAGGAAAGTCACAAGGAGGAAGTCGCAGAAACACTCCAAAAGTAGAACCTACAGAGGCAGATGTACAAAAGCAAGTGAGAGAAACGCTTGAAAAACTGCAAGGAAAGTCTAAAAAAGGAAAAGGAGCGAAATATCGTAAAGAGAAAAGAGATTTACACCGTCAACAAACAGAAATAGATCAAGAAATTGCTGCAGCAGAAGGGAAAATATTAAAAGTAACAGAATTTGTTACTGTTAGTGAAGTTGCAACGATGATGGACATTCCTGTAACTCAAATTATTGGAGCGTGCATGTCTCTTGGAATGATGGTAACAATGAACCAACGTTTAGATGCAGAAACACTAACAATTGTTGCTGAAGAATTTGACCATAAAGTAGAATTTATTGGCGCAGAAGTAGAAGAAACAATTGTTGAGAAAATTGATAATCCAGAAGATTTAGAACCAAGAGCACCGATTATTACGGTAATGGGACACGTAGATCATGGTAAAACATCACTACTTGATTATATCAGAAAAACAAATGTTATTGCTGGTGAATCAGGAGGAATTACACAGCATATTGGTGCGTATGGAGTAGAATTAGAAAACGGACAACAAATAGCATTTCTAGACACTCCAGGACACGAGGCCTTTACAGCAATGCGTGCTCGTGGAGCGCAAGTTACCGATTTAGTTATTATTGTTGTAGCGGCAGATGATGGTTTAATGCCTCAAACAAAAGAAGCAATAAGTCACTCACAAGCAGCAGGAGTTCCAATTGTATTTGCAATTAATAAGATAGATACGCAAGGTGCAAATCCAGAAAAAGTTAAAGAACAATTATCAGCAATGAATTTGTTGGTAGAAGATTGGGGAGGAAAAATACAATCACATGATGTATCTGCAAAAACAGGTGAAGGAATTCCAGAATTATTAGAAAAGGTATTACTTGAAGCAGAAATGCTTGATTTAAAAGCAAACCCAAATAAACGTGCAGTTGGAACAGTTGTAGAAGCATATTTAGATAAAGGAAGAGGATTCGTATCAACAATATTAGTACAAGAAGGTACTTTGAATATTGGCGATTATTTACTCGCAGGAAAAAATAGTGGTAAAATAAAAGCAATGTTTGATGAGCGTGGAAACTCAATGAAAACGGCAGGCCCATCAACACCAGTTTCTATATTAGGATTAGATGGAGCGCCACAAGCAGGAGATAAATTCCACGTATTTGAAGACGAAAGAGAAGCAAAACAAATTGCAGCAAAACGTTCTCAATTACAACGAGAGCAATCTGTAAGAACACAGAAACATATTACACTTGATGAGATTGGAAGGCGTATAGCACTTGGAGATTTCAAAGAATTAAATATCATCTTAAAAGGTGATGTTGATGGTTCGGTAGAAGCATTGACAGATTCGTTCCAAAAACTATCTACAGATGAAATAGAATTGAACATCATCCATAAAGGAGTTGGAGCAATTACAGAATCTGATGTGTTATTAGCATCGGCATCTGAAGCAATTATTGTAGGATTTAATGTGCGTCCAGCAGGAAAAGCACGTCAAATTGCTGATGAAGAAGAAATTGACATCAGAACATACTCAATTATCTATGACGCTATAAATGACTTGCGTGATGCAATGGAAGGTATGTTGTCGCCAGAAATGAAAGAAGAGGTTGTAGGTAATATTGAAATTAGAGAAGTTTATAAAATTTCTAAAGTTGGTAATATTGCAGGTTGTATGGTGATGAGCGGTAAAATTACAAGAAAATCATTAATTAGAATTATTCGTGATGGCGTTGTAGTTCATTCAGGAGAGTTAGAAGCTTTGAAACGATTTAAAGACGATGTAAAAGAAGTAACGAAAGGTTATGATTGTGGTATTCAGATAAAAGGATTTAATGATATCAAAGAAGGAGATGTTATTGAGGCTTATGAAGAAATAGCAGTTAAAAAGAAGTTGAAGAAGTAAAATTTTTTAAAATAGATATTAAAAACCGACATGAAAGTGTCGGTTTTTTATTTGTATTAATTCGTGATAATTAGTGTCTTTATAACCAAATTTTGGTTTCTAAGATAATTGCTCCAGCAAATTTTTCTTTAAAAATGAGCAATGCTCTATCAGCTTCAAGTCGTGTTTTGTAATTTCCTACACGCACTTTCCATTCAGGAGATTCATAACTAAGTACAGCAACAATACCATAAGCAACTTCAAAGTTTCCTTTAACACGATATGCTTTGGATTCACTACCATTATATAGTTGAATTTTAAAGCCTTTACCCTTACGATTATTCTTGTTGTATTCAATTTTTTGAGCAAGAACAGCATCTATTTTAGCCTCTTCTTGAGCGTTCAAACTTATGGAAAAGATAAAACAAATAAGTGTGATAATTTTTGCTATTATTTTTAAATTCATAGTGTTAATTATTATAAACGTTTAAATTTCAATTAATCATTGATGGTTTTGTTAATTGATTTTGCAAATCTATACTATTGTTTTTAATTCGCTATTCAACCTCTTTATTTAGAATAATTATAAATTAGATTTAACATTATTTTTAGATTTTAAATCTTGCGAATAAATAGTACTTTTGTAATTATTTTTATTCAATACGTTATTAGAATGAAAATATTGTACCAAACTCGAAAGAAACATATATTTATAAATATGAAAAGTGTAAAACAACACAATCTAATATCAAGGTTGACCTTTAGTAGTCTAATTTTTCTTTTCTTTTTTACACTCAATTTATCGGCTCAAGGAGACGCTGTGAATGGTAAAAAACTGTTCAATGCAAACTGTGCAGCCTGTCATAAATTAGATAAAAACGTTATAGGTCCCAAGTTAGGCGGAATGACCGAAGTAAGAGAAAATGCTTGGTTAAAAGCATGGATTATAGACAATGCTGCACTTCAAAAAACAGACGCAGACGCAAGAGAAGCAGCGAAATTTAGCCCAACGTCAATGATGGCGTTTCCTCAGTTTTCTGACCAAGAATTAGACGATATTTTAGAATACACCGCAAATCCTCCTCAAAAGAAAGCTGTAGTAACTCTTACAGGAAGTGAAGGTGCAACAACTCCTGTAAAAAAGAACAATACATTATTATATATTTTAGGAGCAATTATGCTCGTAATGTTATTGATGATATTCAATTTATATCGTACAATAACAGAAATGAAAGACGATCTTCCCAAAAGAGCTTCTTTTTCTGAACAAGCAAAAGCTGTATGGAAAGCATTTAAAAGAAACACATTCTTACATTTTTTAATGACCATTTTCTTTGTGCTTTTAGGAGTTTGGGTATTATTCGGCTGGTTTATGCAAATGGATGTAAATCAAGGATACCAACCAATTCAGCCAATTAAATTCTCACATAAAATTCACGCAGGAGATAATAAGATAGACTGTCAATACTGTCATTCATCAGCAAAAAACAGTAAAACTTCGGGTATTCCATCAGCAAATGTATGTATGAACTGTCATAAAAGTATTTCTGAAGTTGCCGATGATACTGCAATTGGTCAATTTGGAAAAGACGTGCTAGACAAAGAAATTCAAAAATTATACGATGCCGTTGGTTGGGATTCAGAAAATCTAAAATATACAGGAGAAACAAAACCAATAGAATGGATTCGCGTTCATAATTTGGCAGACTTTGTATATTACAATCACTCGCAACACGTAAATATTGCAGGAATTAGTTGTCAAAAATGTCATGGTCCTGTTGAAGAAATGGACGAAGTATATCAGTTTTCACCATTAACAATGGATTGGTGTATCTCTTGTCATA
The DNA here is from genome assembly GCA_021647835.1 of Flavobacteriaceae bacterium. Taxonomy (GTDB): domain Bacteria; phylum Bacteroidota; class Bacteroidia; order Flavobacteriales; family Flavobacteriaceae; genus Urechidicola. The sequence goes on from JAKITY010000062.1 coordinate 9,753, forward strand.
GAGAAACAGAAGTTGATATGACAGAAAGTGGTTATTACAAAAAAGTACATGAGCAATTAGCAAAAAAGTACGGCGTAAAAAAAGTAACCGTAGCAGAAATGGGCGGAATGGAATGTGGTAAATGCCACTACTAATTAAAGAATTGAAAATTAAAAATTAAAAGGTTTCTGTTTTGAGTTATTCAATCATTGAATCATTTAATTCTTAAATCATTAAATATAAAATATGGCATCAAACAAAAAATACTGGAAAAGTGTTGAAGAACTAGACGAAAACAGTTCTATTGTTGATACGTTAAGACAAAACGAATTTGTAGAAGAAATACCTGTCGATGATTTTTTAGGAGATAAAAAATCGTTGGAAGAATCTTCTACTACAAGACGTGATTTCTTAAAATACGTAGGGTTTTCAACTGCTGCTGCAACATTAGCATCTTGTGAAGGTCCTGTAAGAAAATCAATACCTTATATAGTAAAGCCAAATGAAGTAATTACTGGAGTTGCAGATTATTATGCAACTACCATTGCCGATGGTTTTGACTTCGCATCTATTTTAGTAAAAGTTAGAGAAGGACGTCCAATAAAAATAGAACCAAACAAAGAGGTTGGCGGAAGCGCAAATGCACGTGTGCAAGCATCCGTATTATCTTTATATGATAGTTTACGTTTGCAAGGACCAAGACTTAATGGAACATCCGAATCTGTTCCTAATGGAGAATCCGTTTCTTGGTCAGATGTTGATGCTAAGATTGGAAATAAATTAACAGCCTTAAAAGAAGCAGGTAAAACAATTGCTTTCTTAACAAGCACAGACGCAAGTCCATCAACCGCAAAATTAGTTGCAGATTTTTCTGAAAATTTTGGAGATGTACGTCACGTTATATATGATGCGATTTCAGAAACAGCAGCAATAGATGCTTATGAAATAATGTATGGTTCAAGAGCCTTACCATCGTATGATTTTTCTAAAGCAAAAACAATTGTTTCAGTAGGAGCAGATTTCTTAGGAGATTGGCAAGGAGGAAACTTTGAAACAGGATACGCAAAAGGACGTATTCCAACAAAAGGAAAAATGTCGCATCACACTCAGTTTGAGTCAAATATGACCCTTTCAGGAGCCAATTCAGATTTGCGTATCATGGTAAAACCATCTGCACAAAATACGATTTTGGCAGACTTATACAATGTACTTGTAAATGGCGCATCTGCAAAAGATGCAAACGTTGCAAATGCAGTAAAACAAATCAAAAAAGCAGGAAGTAACGCAGTTGTTATTACTGGAATTCAAGATAAAAACGCACAATTATTAGCCTTGGCAATCAATGCTGAAATTGGAAGCGAAGTAATAGATGTTGTTGCTACAAACAATACACGTCAAGGAAATGATACTGAAGTTGCACAATTAATTGCTGATATGAAATCAGGAAAAATTGGTGCAGTTATTATCAACAACTCAAATCCTGTTTATACATTGCCAAACGCAGCAGATTTTGTTGAAGGTTTGAAAAAAGTAGATTTGTCAGTTGCATTTTCAATGACAGATAACGAAACTGCAAAAGCAGTTCAATACGCATTGGCAACACCTCATTATTTAGAATCTTGGGGAACTGTAGAAATGAAAAAAGGACAGTTTAGCCTAATGCAACCAACAATTCAACCTTTATTTGACACACGTCAATTTCAAGACGGTTTGTTAAAATGGAATGGAAAAACAGAAAGTTATTACGAATATCTAAAAACATCTTTTGCTGATTTAGGTGCCGATAAATCTTTTGCGCAAGCAATACACGATGGTACATTTACAGCAACCTCTTCCGAAGAAGAATTACCTGAAATAAAGGTAGATTTAGCAACAGCATATAACGAAGTAACTGCTGTAAAAGGAAGCCAACAAGAATTACAATTATATACAAAAACTGGTTTAGGAGACGGTCAACAAGCAAACAATCCTTGGTTACAAGAATTGCCAGATCCAATTACAAGAACTACTTGGGATAATTACTTAACCGTTTCTCAAGCAGATGCAGAAAAATTGGGCGTTACAAATTGGAACGTTGCCAATGGAGGATTAAATGGTAGTTTAGTGGCATTGTCTAAAGATGGCATTACACTTGCGCTTCCTGCATTAATTCAGCCAGGACAAGCAGAAGGTTCTTTCGGACTTGCTTTTGGATATGGACGTAAAAACGGAATGAAATCTGAAATGCAAGTAGGAGAAAATGCATATCAATTTTATAAAAACTTTGCAACAACACAAACAGGGATTTCAGTAGAAAAAGTTGTAGGAGAACATGAATTTGCTTGTACGCAGTTGCAAAACACAATAATGGGTCGTGGAGATATTCTTAAAGAAACCACTTTAGCAACATTTAATGATAGTTCGTTAGATCCAAAACACTCTTGGAATCCAGTTCCAATGGTATCTTTAAAACATAAAGAAGTAGAAGCATCAACCGTTGATTTATGGGAAGAATTTGACCGTTCGGTTGGACATCACTTTAATTTATCAATAGATTTGAATGCGTGTACAGGATGTGGATCTTGTGTAATTGCATGTCATGCAGAAAACAACGTTGCAGTTGTAGGAAAAGATGAAGTACGTAAATCAAGAGATATGCATTGGTTGCGTATCGATAGATATTATTCTTCAGATATGACTGCTAAAAAAGCAACAGAAGAAGGCGTTGGAGTTATAAGGAAATTTAAAGAAATGGAGCATCCTTCTACAAATCCAGAAGTTGCATTCCAACCAATTATGTGTCAGCATTGTAATCACGCTCCTTGTGAGACTGTGTGTCCAGTTGCTGCAACATCTCACGGTCGTCAAGGACAAAATCAAATGGCATATAACCGTTGTGTTGGTACACGTTACTGCGCAAATAACTGTCCATATAAAGTACGCCGTTTCAATTGGTTTGATTATGCTAACAATAATGAGTTCGATTTCAATATGAATGACGATTTAGGAAAGATGGTATTAAATCCAGATGTTACTGTTCGTACTCGTGGTGTAATGGAAAAATGTTCTATGTGTATTCAAATGACACAAGCAACCATTTTAACCGCAAAAAAAGAAGGAAGACCAGTAAAAGACGAAGAATTCCAAACGGCATGTTCTATTGCGTGTAGTACGGGAGCAATGGTATTTGGAGACATAAATGATAAAGATAGTAAAATTGCAAAGTTAAAAGAAAACAATAGAGCCTATCATTTATTAGCGTATGTTGGTACAAAACCAAATGTAATGTATCAAGTGAAAGTTAGAAATACAGGAGAATAAAATTAATAATAATAAGATAATTATATATAGAGTATGGCATCGCATTACGAAGCACCTATAAGAGAACCTTTAATCATTGGAGACAAAAGTTACCACGATATTACTGTGGATGTTGCTGCTCCTGTAGAAGGCAAAGCAAATAAACAATGGTGGATAGTCTTTGGTATAGCACTTGCAGCATTCCTTTGGGGAATTGGCTGTATTTTATATACTATTGGTACAGGAATTGGAGTTTGGGGACTAAACAAAACCGTAGGTTGGGCTTGGGATATTACCAACTTCGTTTGGTGGGTTGGTATCGGTCACGCAGGAACCTTAATTTCGGCAGTACTATTATTATTCCGTCAAAAATGGAGAATGGGAATTAACCGTTCGGCAGAAGCAATGACAATATTCTCGGTAATTCAAGCAGGATTATTTCCTCTTATTCACATGGGAAGACCTTGGATGGGATATTGGGTGTTTCCACTTCCAAATCAATTTGGTTCGTTATGGACAAACTTTAACTCTCCTTTACTTTGGGATGTATTTGCAATATCAACATACCTTTCTGTTTCATTAGTGTTTTGGTGGACAGGATTACTACCGGATTTTGCAATGTTGCGTGATAGAGCCGTAAGACCTTTCCAAAAGAAAATTTATAGTTTGTTGAGTTTCGGTTGGTCAGGAAGAGCAAAAGATTGGCAACGTTTTGAAGAAGTATCTTTGGTACTTGCTGGTTTAGCAACGCCTTTAGTACTTTCGGTACATACAATTGTATCTATGGACTTTGCTACTTCGGTAATTCCAGGATGGCATAC
>JAKITY010000063.1 GCA_021647835.1 Flavobacteriaceae bacterium
TCACTATTACTCCTTATTTTTTATAACTGGCTAAAAATCAACAATAAATTATGTCGTCTAAGTGTATAACTCAAAAATAGTAATTCAAAAAAATTAGTGGAAAATAACACTAAAATGAAATTAAGAGTTTTTAGAGATGCCCTTATGAATCAAAATGAAATAAAGAATTACGTGATTGATTTATCAGATGATGAGAAAAGAAATTTATTAGGAGAAATTCTAAAATATTACATTGAAAGTGATAATGATATTTCTGCCTATGTTGGATATCCATTATCTCATTTTGACTGGGAAGTACTATATGACGATTTATTAGCATTTAGAAGATTTAAGAATAATCAGAAAACCCAAAAATAAAAAGAATGCTGACAAAGAAGCAATTTGTAAAACTTTTCCTAAAACTTTTCTCCATACATTTGCACTATGCAATTCAAACTCGTTTCAAAATTTCAACCAACAGGAGATCAGCCACAAGCCATAAAACAACTTACAGAAGGCTTGCTTGATGGAGAAAAAAGTCAAGTATTACTTGGCGTTACAGGTTCTGGAAAAACGTTTACGGTTGCCAATGTTATTGAAAAAGTGGACAGACCAACCTTGGTTTTGGCGCATAATAAAACACTTGCAGCGCAATTATATCAAGAGTTTAAAACCTTTTTTCCTGAAAATGCTGTCGAGTATTTTGTGTCTTATTATGATTATTACCAACCTGAAGCTTATATTCCAACTTCTGGAACATATATAGAGAAAGATTTATCAATAAATGAAGATATAGAACGTATGCGTTTGAGTACTTCTTCTGCCCTACTTTCTGGTCGTAGAGATGTGTTGGTTGTCGCTTCCGTTTCTTGTTTATACGGAATTGGAAATCCTGTTGAATTCAAGAAAAATGTCATCAATATTGAAAAAGATCAAATTATTTCTCGTACAAAATTCTTGCATACATTGGTTCAAAGTCTGTATTCTCGTACAGAAGCAGACGTAAGCAGTGGAACATTCAAAGTAAAAGGAGATATTATTACTGTTTTTCCTTCGTATGGAGATTATGCGTATCGCATTCATTTTTTTGGAGATGAAATTGAAGAAATAGAAAGTTTTGATTTAGAAAATAATCGTGTTGTAGAACAGTTTGAACAATTGACAATTTATCCTGCAAACCTCTTTGTAACTTCTCCTGATATTTTGCAAAATGCCATTCATTTGATACAAGAAGATATGGTAAAACAAGTGGATTATTTCAAGGAAATTGGAAAATATTTGGAAGCAAAACGCTTAAAAGAACGCACAGAATTTGACCTCGAAATGATTCGAGAATTAGGATATTGTTCTGGAATTGAGAACTATTCTCGGTATTTAGACGGTCGAGAAGCAGGAACACGTCCTTTTTGTTTGTTAGATTATTTTCCAGATGATTATTTGATGATTATTGATGAAAGTCATGTTACAATTCCACAAACACACGCAATGTACGGAGGCGACAGAAGTAGAAAAGAAAATTTGGTGGAATACGGTTTTAGGCTTCCTGCAGCAATGGATAACAGACCTTTAAAATTTACAGAATTTGAAGAAATTCAAAATCAAACAATTTATGTAAGCGCAACTCCTGCCGATTATGAATTGCAAAGAGCAGAAGGCGTTTTTGTAGAGCAAGTTATTCGTCCAACAGGATTGTTAGACCCAACGATTGAAGTGCGCCCAAGTTTAAATCAGATTGATGATTTGATTGAAGAAATACAAATAAGAGTTGATAAAGACGAACGAACTTTGGTTACAACTTTAACCAAAAGAATGGCAGAAGAATTGACAAAATACTTGAGTCGTATTCATATTCGTTGTCGCTATATCCATTCTGATGTTGATACTTTGGAACGTGTAGAAATCATGCAAGATTTACGAAAAGGATTGTTTGATGTACTTATTGGCGTTAATTTATTACGTGAAGGGTTGGATTTACCTGAAGTTTCACTCGTTGCCATTTTAGATGCTGATAAAGAAGGTTTTTTGCGAAGTCATCGTTCATTAACACAAACCATTGGTAGAGCAGCAAGAAATATCAATGGAAAAGCAATTCTATATGCTGATAAAGTTACACGAAGTATGCAACTCACTATTGATGAAACCAACAGACGTAGAGAAAAGCAAATTGCTTATAATACCGAGAATAACATCACTCCTACGCAAATCAAAAAATCACTCGGAAACACGTTGATTAAGTCTAATATTTCATCGTTTCATTATGATAGTGCTGCGAACAAAGCAGCAGAAGAGGAGTTAGAATATTTATCAAAACTAGAAATAGAAAAACGCATCAGAAATAAAAGAAAAACGATGGAACAAGCCGCAAAAGCGTTAGATTTCTTAGTTGCTGCTCAGTTACGTGATGAAATAAAGGTATTAAAAGAAAAGTTATAAACGTAACTTAATCTTCACTTCCCCAAGGTGCACTTGGAGTACCTATTTCTTTTGTCAAATCAAATTCCAGAGAAAAAAATTTGCCTGTTGCAACTCTACGCATATTGTAAGTTAGAGTTTTATCTTCAATAACAATCCACCAAACATTATTAGAAGCATAAGGGATTAAAGTCGCTGTATGTTGATCTGCCGGAAAAAACTGAGTGTTTGGCAATCCTTTATTTGGATTTAAACCACCATATTGTGTTATCTCATCTTCCGAACCATCTTTATGTCTATGATCGTGTTTTAAACCAATCAATTTAGCATCACTCATAGTAAAAACCCAAGTTCGAGATTTATCTTCACCTACAAAAAAAGGTATTCTTATCGTATTCTCTTCACAAGAACGAACATGCATCACTATTTTTTTTCCTGTAAAACCATCACCTTCTTTTCCTCCTGCAATTATTTTTCCTTCGTATGCTTTTCCGCAATGACTTTTTAAAGTATCCCAAAACAATTCAGAGTTCGTTTGTTCTTGTCCTATTGCTTTTAAAGAAAATAGAATTAGAAATAAAAATAAATATTTTTTCATAGCTTATAAGTTTAATAGAATAAAAAAGGGAATCGTAAATTTACAATTCCCTTTCTATATTATCTCTATGATTTAATTCCCTTTTTGATAATCAGCCAAAAATTTAGCCAAACCTATATCAGTTAAAGGATGTTTTAGTAAGCCTTTAATGGCACTTAAAGGACCTGTCATAACATCTGCACCAATTTTTGCACAATCCATAATATGCATTGTATGTCTTACGGATGCTGCTAAAATTTGAGTATCAAACCCATAATTATCATAAATTAAACGAATTTCAGCAATCAAACCTAAACCATCTGTAGAAATATCGTCTAAACGACCAATGAATGGCGACATATATGTTGCTCCTGCTTTGGCAGCTAATAAGGCTTGACCTGCAGAAAACACTAAGGTAACATTTGTTTTTATCCCTTTATCCGAAAAATATTTACATGCTTTTACACCATCACCAATCATTGGCAATTTTACAACTATTTGCGGATGTAAGGCTGCTAACGCTTCGCCTTCTCTAACCATTCCTTCAAAATCGGTAGAAATAACTTCGGCAGAAACATCACCATCAACCAAGTTACATATATCAACATAATGTTTTAAAATGCTTGCTTCACCTGTAATTCCTTCTTTTGCCATTAATGATGGATTGGTAGTTACTCCATCTAAAATTCCCATTGCTTGGGCTTCTTTAATCTGATCTAAATTTGCTGTGTCTATAAAAAATTTCATGTGTATATATTTATTGTTTTTCAAAGGTCACATGTGTTCGCTATTAATCATTTCCTTCTATGATTAATGATTTTAACATGCTCGTTTCATTTATTGATAAATTTTGTTAGTGGTTTTATTTGGTGTAAAAATAACTAAAGAAATCAATTTAAAACAGGAATAAACAGGAACTTCTTATCATTTATAAACAATTCTAATGTGTCATTTTTTAATAATTTATGGAATTGTCTATCTCTCATTCTAATGCTTTTCTGATATTTCATTTCATTAAAAAATTCATCATAATCAAAAGTATAACAACTATCAATAAAAACAGATGAACATCCTTTTATTTTCAATCCTTCTTTAGCAAAAAAATGATACCTTTTATTCCTTGGTGTATCAAAAACACTTATTTCATTGACATAACTATTTGTTATAATTGAATTATATTTATGATAATGTGGAGCGCTCGGAGGCATAAAAATACAAGAGTTCAACAAAAAATTGATTAATAATAAAAATAATATCTTTCTCATAACTTATAATGATTCATTAATAACTTTTCATACATTCTATCTGGAAGAATTCTTTTCAGTACAATAGAAAATTTTTGCATAAAGTCTCCAACCTTATAATGTATCTTCGGATTGTTACTCTCAATAATTTTATAGATTTCTTCTCCCATTTCTATTGGATTTTGGCCACCAGAAACGTGCGAATCCATCAAATCTAAATTCTGCTGATAGGTCTCTTTATATGCCGAATCTTTAAAAACTGGTGTATGATAACGTCCTGAAGCAATGTTAGTTGCAAAATCTCCTGGAGCAACAGTAACAACTTTAATTCCGAAGTTTTTTACTTCCATACTCGTTGCTTCTGTCACCAATTCAAGAGCACCCTTGGTTGCTGAATAAATCCCACGAAACGGTAATCCCATATAACCTGCTATTGAAGTTATATTGATAATTAATCCAGATTTTTGCTTGCGCATTTGTGGTAAAACGGCTTTCATTACATCAATTGCACCGAAAAAATTGGTGTCAAAAATCTTGCGCATTTCATCGGTTGGTGTGTCTTCAATTGAACCTGTAATACCCATTCCTGCGTTATTAATTAATACATCTATTTTTCCTTCGGATGAAATTACAGTAGCAATTGCAGTTGAAATTGTATCAATATCATTCACATCTAACGCAATCAATTTAAAAGGATAATTTTCTATTTTCTTCGGATTTCTACTCGTACCATAAACAGTATAGCCTTTGTTAGTCAAAAATTCTCCAACAGATTTTCCGATTCCTGAAGAACCGCCAGTAATTAATACAATTTTACTCATATAACAAAAGTATGAAAAGACATTAGACAAAAAGAGAAAAGAGAAAATATTTTATTACTGATAAGGAAAGTGTCGGATACAAAAAATGGCAAGCGACCTACATCACACTGCTACAACCTAATACCTTTGCTGCGTTCCCGCTCTGGAGGATTCAAAGGGAGCTAGTTGTGTAGGACTTGCCGATGCAAATTTACAATCAATTTTATCTTTGCGCAATCTTTTTTACGCTTTTTATGTAACATTTTTAAGTATTTGAGTACTAATAGTTTTATAAATTAAAATCATACAAGAATCTTTACTGAACTATGTTTTTGTATATTTGTTAAACTAAAAATCAACTAAAAATGAATGCAATTATCAAACAAAACGGAATTAATTTTGGCTTAATTTTAGGTCTTTTATTAGCATTAGTAACATTATTAGGTTATGCAGTAAATAACGAAATATTAGTGAGTTACTGGTCTTTTGTATATATTTTCTTAACAATTATTGTTGTAGGGATTATAGCAATAGCATATTCTAAAAAAGGACTTGGAGGCTTTATCAGTTTTAAAGAAGGTTTTACTACATACTTTATTATGCTTGTTATAGGAGTTTTTATCTCTGTATTAGTGAATTTCTTAATTTTTAATATTGTAGATACAGACTTTCAAGAAGTAATGAAAGAGAAAACTATTGAGAAGATTGAAAGTCAGAGAGATTATTGGGTTGGAAAAATGATTGATGGAGGTACAAATGAATCTAAAATTGAAGAAATGGAAACTCAATTTGACAAATCTATTGAGGAAATTAGAAATACCAATCAATACGGAATAGGCAAGCAAGTTCAAGGTTTCTTCATGTTTACGGCTATTTTCTCTATATTTGGTCTTTTATTAGCATTAATTTTAAAGCGAAAAGACCCTTCGTTAGCATAAATAAAAATATATGGATATATCAGTAGTCATTCCTTTATTGAATGAAGACGAATCTTTACAAGAATTATATGATTGGATTGTACGTGTTGTGCAGTCCAATCAGTATTCTTATGAAATTCTATTTATAGATGATGGTAGTACTGATAATTCATGGAACGTCATCCAACAATTATCCGAAAAAGATAGCAATGTAAAAGGCATTAAATTCCAAACTAATTACGGAAAATCTCAAGCCTTAAATGCAGGTTTTAAACTAGCAAAAGGTGATGTTATCATTACAATGGATGCTGACTTACAAGATAGTCCTGATGAAATTCCTGAACTATATAATTTAATTAAAAATGATGGTTTTGACCTTATTTCTGGTTGGAAAAAGAAACGATTTGACTCTAAAATCAGAAAAAACATACCTTCTAAACTCTTTAATCTTGCAGCAAGAAAAACATCAGGATTAAAACTACACGATTTTAATTGTGGATTGAAAGCATATAGCAACGAAGTTATAAAAAATATTGATGTCTATGGCGAAATGCATCGCTATATTCCTGTACTTGCTAAAAATGCTGGTTTTACTAAAATTGATGAAAAAGTAGTACAACATCAAGCAAGAAAATATGGTGTTACAAAATTTGGAATGGATAGATTTATCAACGGATTTCTTGATTTAATTACCATTTGGTTTTTATCAAAATTCGGGAAAAGACCTATGCATTTATTTGGTTTACTCGGAAGTTTAATGTTTTTTATCGGTTTTTTATCCGCAGCATATATTGGCGTTACCAAACTTTTAAAATTGTTCTATTACCACACTCCTACTCGATTGGTGACAGAAAACCCTTGGTTTTATATTGCACTTACAACAATGATAATTGGTACATTATTCTTTTTATCAGGATTTTTAGGGGAACTTATACTACGTACAAAACGTGATAAAAGTCTTTATAAAATCAATCGAAAAATAAATTTTTAGACAAAGTAAATAAGTATCTTTGTTTTATAAAAAAAATACAAAAAAAATGGAAAATAATCAAATTTTAAACAAAGCTAAATTATGGCTTTCAAATACATTTGATGCTGCTACGCAAAAAGAAATTCAAAATTTAATAGATACTAATTCCGAACAACTTGCAGATAGATTTTACAAAGACATTGCGTTTGGAACTGGCGGAATGCGTGGGATTATGGGTGCAGGAACCAATAGAATCAATAAATATACTTTGGGAAGAGCAACGCAAGGACTTTCCAACTATTTACTAAAATCATTTCCGAATAAAAACTTAAAAGTTGCTATTGCTTTTGATTGCCGACATAATAGCCCCGAATTTGCTAAAATTGTTGCTGATGTATTCTCAGCGAATAATATAAAGGTCTTTCTTTTTGAAAGTTTACGACCAACTCCGGAACTTTCATTCGCTGTAAAACATTTAGGATGCGATGCTGGAATTGTACTCACAGCATCTCACAATCCGTCAGAATATAATGGCTATAAAGTATATTGGAATGATGGCGCACAAATTGTTCCTCCACAAGATAACGAAATTATTGATGAAGTAAATAATTTAGATTTTTCTGAAATAAAATTTAGTTCCAACGAAAATTTAATAGAAATTATTGGAGAAAAAATTGACGTACTGTTTATTAATGGATGCGTACAAAACGGAAAACTTCCTTCTGTAAAAAATAGAGGGAATTTGAAAATTGTATTTACCTCTTTACACGGAACATCTATCGTTTCAGTTCCTGAAACATTGAAAAAAGCAGGTTATACAGATGTTCATATTGTTGAAGAACAACGCGAACCAAATGGCGATTTTCCAACCGTAAAATCTCCAAATCCCGAAGAACCCGAAGCCTTAAAAATGGCAACAAATCTTGCCAATAAAATTGGTGCAGATATTGTTATTGGCACCGATCCAGATGGCGATAGATTAGGTATTGCTGTTCGCAATACAAATGGAGAAATGGTATTGGTAAATGGCAATCAAGCTATGGTTGTAATGACTAAATTTCTTATCAAAAAATGGAAAGATGAAGATAAATTAAACGGAAAACAATTTATTGGCTCCACCATTGTTTCTACGGAATTGGTAAATAAAGTTGCCAATAGTTACGGTGTAGAAACCAAAATTGGATTGACTGGTTTTAAATGGATTGCCAAAATGATTCGTGATTTTGATACGCTCGATTTTATTGGTGGCGGAGAAGAAAGTTTTGGCTATATGGTAGGCGATTTTGTACGAGATAAAGATGCCGTAACAGCAACATTATTAGCGTGTGAAATAGCAACATACGCCAAAGAAAATGGAAGTTCTTTTTATGAAGAATTACTAAAAATATACGTAAAACATAATTTTTACAAAGAACATTTAATTTCTATCGTAAAAAAAGGAATGGACGGAGCGCAACAAATCAACAAAATGATGCGAGAAATGCGAGAAAATCCAATGACTGAAATTGACGGAGAAGAAATTGAATTTTTATACGACTATCTAACATCAGTAAAGAAAAATTTACATACTGGAGAAGAAACTACAATTGATATTCCTACATCAAATGTGCTTATTTATAGCACTAAAAATGGAACGAGAATTGCAGCAAGACCAAGTGGAACAGAGCCAAAAATAAAGTTTTATTTCAGTGTAAATACTCCTTTAAACAGTATTGAAAATGCAAAGTCTGTTGAAAAAAGTTTAGATGCTAAAATTCAACGTATAATTAAAGAAATGAAGTTGTAAATGAATTATTTTAAGAAAATAATACGATATGCTTTGCCATATAAAAAATTCGGATATTTAAACATCCTTTTCAATGTTTTGTATGCGCTGTTTTCAACAATTTCTTTTTTAGTTTTAATGCCTCTTTTAGAAGTTATTTTCAAACCAAATAAAGCACCAATTACTCAAAAACCTACATTTGAAAGCATTACAAAATTAATAGATTATTTCAAGGATTCTATGGGTTATTATATCCATACTGTTGCAGGAGAAGACAAGTCAAAGGCGCTAATTATCGTAGTTTCACTGGTAATTGTAACTTTCTTTTTCAAAAACATCTTCAACTATCTTGCTATGTATTTTATCACTTTTCTACGAAATGGTGTATTGAAAGATATTCGAAACGATTTGTACAAAAAAACGGTAGAATTGCCTATTTCTTACTTTTCTGAAAAGAGGAAAGGAGATATTATGGCGCGAATTGGAACTGATGTTTTAGAAATTCAGCACTCTTTTTTATCTGTTTTAGAAATGCTAGTTAGAGAACCTTTAACTATTATTTTTACGCTAACAGCAATGATTATGATAAGTCCTGAACTTACCCTTTTTGTTTTTATTTTCATTCCTATTTCAGGATATTTAATTTCGCTAGTTGGTAAAAGTTTAAAGAAACAATCCGATAATGTACAAAAAGAACAAGGCTATTTCTTATCATTATTAGAAGAGACTCTTGGAGGTTTAAAAATTATAAAAGCCTTTAATGCTGAAAGAAATTTTAATACAAGTTTTCAAAAATCAACAACTCGTTTTTATCATTTCTCAAATAAATTATTGAACCGTACAAACCTTGCAAGTCCAACAAGTGAGTTTTTAGGGATTGGAGTTATTGCAGTTTTATTGTGGTATGGAGGAAATCTTGTTTTGGTTGACCAATCTCTTGATGGAGAAGCATTTATTGCCTACATGGGACTAGCGTACAACATCTTAACTCCAGCAAAAGCAATTTCTAAAGCAAGTTATAATATTAAAAAAGGGAATGCTGCTGCTGAACGTGTTTTAGAGATTTTGGAAACCGAAAATCCATTAAAAAATTTAGAAAATGCCATTATAAAAGATGGTTTTGACAAAGAAATTAAATTTGAAAATGTTTCTTTTAAATATGAAGATGACTATGTATTAAAAAACTTTTCTTTAACTATTCCGAAAGGAAAAACAGTTGCTTTGGTTGGTCAATCTGGAAGTGGAAAATCTACCATTGCAAACTTAATTACACGTTTTTATGATGTAAATAAAGGACGAATTACAATTGATGGAATTGATATAAAAACACTTACAAAAAAATCTTTGAGAGCACAGTTAGGAATGGTAACTCAAGATGCTATCCTATTTCACGATACGGTTGCTAATAATATTGCCTTTGGAAAAGAAGTAACTGAAAAAGAGATTGTAAACGCAGCAGAAATTGCAAATGCTCATGAATTTATAATTGAGTTACCTCAACAATACAGTACAAATATTGGCGATAGCGGAAATAAACTTTCTGGAGGACAAAAACAACGTTTGTCTATTGCGCGTGCTGTTTTAAAAAATCCTCCAATCATGATTTTGGACGAAGCAACTTCGGCATTGGATACCGAATCAGAAAAATTGGTGCAAGATGCCTTAGAAAAGATGATGCAAAATAGAACTTCAATTGTTATTGCACATCGTCTTTCAACTATTCAAAAAGCAAATACAATTGTTGTAATGAAAAAAGGTGAAATTGTAGAACAAGGAAATCATCAGGAATTACTTGCTAAAAAAGGCACTTATTATACGCTGGTAACGATGCAGTCTTTGTAGTTTATTGAATAAAGTATTTGTGTTTTTTAATCGCAAAGAACGCAAAGTAAAATCTCTGTAAAACTTTAGCATTCTTCTGTGTAACACTTGTGCAACAACTTATTAAAAACACTTATTCGTCAAGAGGAAACGCTACTTTTTCTCCAGTCCCAACGTTACTGCCTTTTTAAGCATAAATTGATAGGCTTCTTCGTAATCATTCGCAATTTCGCCTTCCAAAATGGCTTCTTTAATAGCATCTTTTAATTGCCCTATTTCTCTACAAGGTTTTAAATCGTAGGTTTTCATAATTAATTCACCTGAAATTGGCGGTTGAAAATTACGAACTTGATCTCGCTCTTCTACTTCTTTTATTTTCTGACGTACTTTTTTAAAATTATCATGATAACGCTTAAATTTTTTCGGATTTTTAGTCGTAATATCTGCTTCGCAAAGCGTCATCAAACTATCTATATCGTCTCCTGTATCAAAAACCAAACGTCTAACTGCTGAATCTGTAACATTGGTTGCCAACACAATTGGTCGAGAACTTAATAAGACCATTTTTTGAACAAATTTCATTTTATTATTCAACGGCATTCGCAATCTTTTAAATAGTTTATAAACCATTTTTGAGCCTACAAATTCGTGTGCGTGAAACGTCCATCCGTTTTTTTTATCAAATTTTTTGGTTGGTGCTTTGCCTATATCGTGCAATAAAGCAGCCCAACGCAGCCATAAATCATTGGTGTGATGAGAAATATTATCTACAACTTCTAAGGTGTGATAAAAATTATCTTTATGTCGTTGTTTTTCAACTTCTTCAATTCCTTTTAGGTTTGTTAATTCTGGAAGAAATTGATGTAATAAATGTGTCTTTTCCAACAATAAAAAACCAATTGAAGGTGCTGGAGTTAGCATTATTTTATTGAGTTCATCAATAATTCTTTCACGTGTAATTATTTTTAATCTTTCTGAATTTTTCACAATAGCATTGAATGATTTCTCTTCAATTTCAAAGCCAAGTTGTGTTGCAAATCGAATGGCACGCATCATTCGCAAAGGGTCGTCAGAATAGGTGATATCTGGGTTTAATGGCGTACGGATAATTTTATTTTCTATATCTTCCATTCCATTAAATGGATCTAATAATTCGCCTAAATTTTCTTTATTTAGACTTATTGCCAATGCGTTTATAGTAAAATCACGGCGATTTTGGTCGTCTTCTAAAGTACCGTTTTCAACAATTGGGTTTCGACTGTTTTCGGTATAAGATTCTTTGCGTGCGCCAACAAATTCTACTTCAATATCATCTGTTCGCAACATTGCAGTTCCGTAGGTTTTAAATACTTGTACTTTTGGATTGTTTGGTAGTAATTCAGCCACTTTTTGAGCCAATTCTATGCCGCTTCCAACACACACAATATCAATATCTTTTTGTGCATTGAGCGAATTCGAAATGTCTCGTTTTAAAATGAAATCACGAACAAAACCTCCTATCACAAAAGATTGCACATTAAGAAGTTCACTTGCTTGTGAAATCACTTCAAATATTGGGTGTTTTATTGCAGTACTATAATTCATCACAAAAAGTTAATCACGTATAATTTTTATAGAACCATCAACTTCTAATTTAATAATTTTAGAAGGTTTTTTATTGATTCTATTTTGATGCAAATTTACAACATAGTCAACGCTCTCCAAAATGGAAGGTTCAATTTCTTTAAATGATTTTGGTGTTGGATTTCCACTTATATTTGCTGATGTTGATACGATTGGTTTCCCAAATTCTTGAATCAATTCTTGACAAAATTTATCTTTAACAATCCGAATTGCAACAGTATTGTCTTTTGCAATTACATTTTTAGCAAGGTTTTTAGGATTGTTGTAAATAATAGTTGTCGGGTTTTTATTTTTTGATAAAATCTTTTTAACTAAAGTAGGAATGGTATCAACGTATTGTTGTAGCATTTCAAAACTATCAACCAAGACAACTAAACTTTTAGATTCGTTGCGCTGTTTTATAGTGTATATTTTAGAAACTGCATCGGAATTTGTGGCATCGCAACCAATTCCCCAAACGGTATCTGTTGGATAGAGGATTGTTTTTGATTCCTTTAATACTTCGGTGGTTTTACAAAGAATATTTTTCATAAGGATACAAAACTAAGCATAAAATATAGTTGTTTAAGTAACTGCTTTATTCTTGATTTTTCTTAATTCTAAATAATAGCATTAAGATAATTTATCAATCATATTTGTTTTTATCAAAATGAACTTTTATTTTATAAAGCCCAATATACTTTTTTATCTCTTTACTGTAAACCATTATATAATTGTGTTTCCAGTTATTTAGGTTTTGTATTCGCCATGATTTAGGCGCATCGTATAGACTTAGCAACTCTTTTCTTTTTTCTTCAATAATATTAAAATCACTTAATACAGTAGGATCTACATTTCCGTATCCTCTAAATTTATTAGATTTATTTTTCTCATGAATTATAGTAAGCCATAATCTCTTATTCTTAATCCTAATTATATTTTTTTCATATTTCCAATAGGTATGTCCTTTGCTCCAAACAGATTTGCAACCTTCTCTTTTTTCGATTAAACTAATATATGGATTGTACAAATGCCTCATTTTCCCTATTCGCATTTGTTCAAAACCTGTTTGCATTCCATATCCATCAACAACATCTACGGCTAAATAATCTTGAAAATCGAATGTGTTTTGAATAGTAGCAACATACTCTTTGTGTAAACTATCATCGTTATCTAAACGAGATGTTATTACATATTCTGTTGTTGTAATTTCATTTATTTTTTGTGTAATAGATGGTAAAAAGGAGTCCATTCCATCAATATAAAAAGGTTGGAAGTTATCGCTTAACAGTCTATACTCCTCAATTTTTAATTTGTATTCTTCTGGTGTATTTATATCAAAAAACACCAACCATTTAAAATTTAAGTTTGTCTGATTTATTACTGATGGAAAACAAAAATTCTCAAATAATTCAAAACGCTCTTTCAACCAAGAATTAGACAATACCTTTTCATTAT
>JAKITY010000064.1 GCA_021647835.1 Flavobacteriaceae bacterium
GATGTGTTTCTACTGAAATAGTATGTTCTTTTTTAGGGTCGAATATTACAATATCTGCATCGCTTCCAATAGCAATCGTTCCTTTTCTTGGATACATTCCGAAGATTTTTGCCGCATTTGTTGAACTTACTTCTACATATTTTGTCAATGATATTTTTCCTTTATGAACGCCTTCAGAATATAACAATTCCATACGATGTTCTATTGCTGGATGACCATTTGGGATTTTAGAAAAATCGTCTTTTCCCATTAATTTCTGCTCCCAATTAAACGGACAATGATCTGTTCCAACAACTTGAATCAACCCTTGATTAATACCAGACCATAAAGCAACTTGATCTTTCTTTTCTCGCAAAGGCGGACTCATAACCCATTTTGCACCTTCAAAATCGTTTTCGTACAAAGAAGCATCTAATACTAAATATTGTGTGCAAGTTTCTACAAATACTTTCTGATTTCGTTGTGTTGCTTTTCGGACTGCATTCAAAGCACCTTCACAAGTCATATGCACAATATATCCTGGACAATCTGTATAATGAAGCATATCTGCAAAACGTGCAGAGGCTTCGGCTTCGGTAACTTCTGGTTGCGATAAATAATGGTATAAAGGTGATAAATTTCCTAATGCTCTATTTTTCGCGATTAAAGAATCAATTACATCGCCATTTGTGGCGTGAACAGTTACCAATCCTCCGTGTTTTTTTACGACTTTCATAAGTTGCACCATTTGTCCATCATCAATCATTAAAGCGCCTTTGTAAGCCATAAATGTTTTGAAAGATATGATGCCTTCTTCTTCAATCATTTGTACTACTTCTTTGGCAACATCATCATTAAAATCGGTTACTGCCATGTGATATGAATAATCTCCAACTGCTTTTCCTTCTGATTTTTTCTGCCAAGTTTTTAATGCATTATGTAACGAATCGCCTTGTGTTTGCAAAATAAAATCGATTACCATTGTGGTTCCTCCATGCAAAGCAGCACGTGTTCCTGTTTCATAATCATCGGAAGAATGAGTTCCCATAAATGGCATATCGAGATGTACATGAGGATCAATTCCGCCAGGGAAAACTAATTTATTTGTTGCATCAATAACTTTATCTGCTTTGTAATTTAGGTTTTTACCAATGGCGATAATTTGTTCGTCTTCAATATAAATATCAGCAATATACGTTTCTGCTGCTGTTACTACTTGACCGTTTTTTATTAGTATTGACATATTTTTTTGTTTTATGGAACGTTGCTCTTTTGAACGCTGATGACACTGATTTTTTATGATTAAATATGATTTTTTTTTATTTATTATTTATCAGCGAAAACCTGCCTTTTCCGGCAGGTAGGTCTGCTAAATCAGTGTCATCTGCGTTCTGTTTTCGTTCTATTTGCAATATTCATCAGCAATTAAAATCGCTTCAGAAATTATTTTTAATCCTTCATCTACTTCTTCTTTAGTAACATTTAAAGGTGGCGCAATAAAAATATAATTCCAACGTACAAACGTAAACATTCCTAATTCTCTAATTTTTGTAGCCATTCTGTTGGTTGCCTCCATTTCGTTTGGTTTTGCATTCCATGGAGTTGTTGGCTCTTTGGTTTTCCTGTTTTTAACGAGTTCTATACAACCTAATAATCCTGTGTTTCTAAAATCGCCAATAGATGGATGTTTCATTTTTAATTTTTCAACTTCGTCTTCAATATATTTTCCCATTTTGGCTGCTTTTTCAACCAAATTCTCTTCTTCAATAATTTTAATATTTTCTAATGCAGCAGCACAAGAAACAGGATGTGCTGAATAAGTTAACCCAAGTATCATTGCATTATCATTAAAATAATTTGCAATAGTATCTGTAACAGTCATTGCACCTAAAGGCAAATAACCAGAAGTTAAACCTTTTGCCATTACCATAATATCTGGTGTAACATTGTGATGATCTATACCGAACATTTTTCCTGTGCGTCCAAAACCACTCATTGTTTCGTCATCTATCATCATAATTCCGTATTCATCACATAAATCCCTTACCTTTTTTAAATACATTGGTGGATATTTGATACATCCAGAAGAACCAGATTCACCTTCCAAAAGTATGGCAGCAATACTTTCTGGGTTTTCAAATTTTACGATGCGTTCTAAATTTGCAAAAGCACGCTCTCCACATTCTTCAATTGATGATGAATACCAAGGACAACGATATGCATACGGATTTTCAACATGCACTACATTTGGCATTGCTTGACTGTCAATAGCAAATTTTCTTGGATCGCCTCCAGCAGAAATTGCTCCATAAGTTGCGCCATGATATGAGCGATATTGGGTAATTATTTTATGACGTTTTGTATATATTCTTGCGAGTTTTATTGCGTTTTCAATGGCTTCTGCTCCACCAAGTGTAAAAAATGTTTTTGTAAGATTTCCTGGTGTAATTTCAGCGATTTTTTTACCGAGTTTACCTCTAACATCTGTTGCCATTCCTGGAAACACATAACTAACTTCTTGCATTTGTTTTACAACAGCATCAGCAATTCGTTGGTTTCCATGACCAATATTTACATTCATTAATTGTGAGGAAAAATCGAGGTATTTTTTTCCATCTCTATCATAAACATAACTTCCTTTTGCGTGTGATGCGTTTATAGGATTTAATCCTCCTTGTTTTGCCCAAGAAAAGAGTGTGTAATCGAGATTTTGTTTTATAATGTTGTTCATTTTATATTTTTATGGAACGCTGATGACGCTGATTTTTTATGATTAAATATGATTTTATTTGTCTGATAAATCTAATTATTACTGTGATTTATTATTTGATAGAACGCTGATGACGCTGATTTAGCAGATTTTCACTGATTTTTTTTCTGCGCTTATCAGCAAAATCTGTGTCATCAGTATTCTATTCTAACTCATCCAATTAGTTTGCGCTTCTGGATTCCATTTAATGGTTGTTTTTTTACATTGAGTCCAAAATTCGATAGAACTTCGTCCTGTAATATCTCCAACTCCAAATTTAGATTCGTTCCAACCACCAAAAGAAAATGGTTCTCTTGGAACAGGAACTCCAATATTTACACCAATCATTCCAGCACTTGCTCTATCCATAACTTGTTTTGCCAAACCTCCACTTTGTGTAAATACTGCTGCGGCATTTCCGTAATTTGAAGCGTTTTCAATAGCAATTGCTTCGTCTAAATCTTTTGCTCTGATAATTGAAATTACAGGTCCGAAAATTTCTTCGGTTGCTACAGACATATCTGTTGTTACATAATCTATAATTGTTGGTCCAACATAATATCCGCCTTCTTTTCCTACAACTGTTGTATTTCTTCCGTCAAGTAAAATTTTTGCACCATTTTTTTCTGCTTCAGCAATATAATTTTCAATGCGTTCTTTGGCTTCTTTTGTAATTACTGAACCTAAATTATCGCCAGTAATCATTTTTTTGGCTTCTTCAACCATTTTATCAATAATATGCTGCACTTTATCGACACCAACCATTACTGATGCTGCCATACAACGCTGTCCTGCGCAACCAGACATTGATGCAATTACATTACTTGCTGTCATTTCTGGATTGGCGTCTGGCAAAACAATTAAATGATTTTTTGCGCCTCCTAAAGCAACACATCGCTTTAAATTTGACGTTGCTCTTTTATATACAATCTTCGCCACTTTGGTAGAACCAACAAAGGAAACGGCTTCAATATCTGGATGATCGCAAATTGCTTCAACTACTTCTTTACCTCCATTTACGATATTAAAAACACCATCTGGAAGTCCTGCTTCTTTTAGTAATTCTGCCATACGAACTGTACTTAAAGGAACTAATTCCGAAGGTTTCATAACCATTGTGTTTCCCAAAACTAAAACGTTTGGAAGTGTCCAATGCGGAACCATATTCGGGAAATTAAAAGGTGTAATTGATGCGACAACTCCAAGCGGTTTGCGTTCAATTCTACACTCTACGCCTTTGCTAACTTCTTGTACTTCGTTGACAATTATTTGCGGAATAGAAACTGCAAATTCGCAGAGTTCCATACTTTTTAAAACTTCGGCTTGTGCTTCGCCATAGGTTTTTCCATTTTCGAGTTGAACGATTTTTGTGAGTTCGTCCATATTTTTTTCTAATAAAGAGCGATATCTAAAAAATATTTGAACACGTTCTTTAAATGTCATTCCAGACCAATTTGGAAATGCTTTTTTTGCCGCTTGTACTGCTTTATCAACATCTTGTTTTGTTGACATTGGAATTGATGAAATTTTATTGCCATCTGATGGATTAAAAACATCCATTAAAGATTGACCATTTCTTTCAAATTTACCGTTTATATAATTTTTTACTTCGGAAAGTTCTGTTACTAAGTTCATATTTTATTCTTTTCAATTTTAAGAAAGTTTAAATATATAAAATTAAAATTAATTATCTAGTTTATTCTATATTTGTCGTAATTAAAATTAAAAGAAAGTTGAGGTCAGTAGATAACTTTATGTTTTCACTTGCTAATTTTCTACATTATTGTCTGTTCGAGCGCAGTCGAGAACTTTTTAATATCTATGTAGTTCTCGACTGCGCTCGAACAGACAAAACAGTGTTTATTTACAAGTTTAATAATCAGTAGTTTACACGATTCACGCTGTATGTGTTTATCTACTGACCTCAAAAAGAAAGTTATGACAGAAAAAGATATAAAATTTATGAAAAGAGCCATTGAACTCGCTCAAGAAGGAATGAACTCTAATTCTGGTGGTCCTTTTGGCGCAGTTGTAGTGAAAAATGGTGAAATTATTGCCGAAGGATTTAATAGAGTAACTTCTACAAATGACCCAACTGCGCATGCAGAAGTTGTGGCTATTAGAAAAGCCTGTGAAAAATTAGGTTCATTTCAATTAGATGATTGTATTGTTTATACTTCTTGCGAACCTTGTCCTATGTGTTTAGGAGCAATTTATTGGGCTAGACCAAAGGCTGTTTTTTATGCTTGTGATAAAAATGACGCTGCTAAAATTGACTTTGACGATGCTTTTATTTATGAAGAATTGGACAAAAATATAAATGACAGATCTATAAAGTTTGTTCAAATATTACAGAAAGAAGCGACTGTTGTTTTTAAAGAATGGGATTCTAAGGTCAATAAAACAGAGTATTAATTTATCCTGTTCTTTATTTAAACTTATTTTTTAGTTGGATAATCTGAGCAGCAATACTCACTGCAATTTCATCAGGAGTTTGACTGTAAATTGAAAGGCCTATTGGCGCGTGAACTCTGTCAATATCATCTTGAAAAAAGCCTTCTTTAAGTAAGACTTCATTCATCGTTTTAATTTTTGATGTACTTCCTAGAACTCCTATAAACTTATAGTTATTTTTGATGGTTTTACTTAAAACTAGTTTATCATCAGTATATTTATTGGTCATTATTGCAATATAAATATTATCACCTTGTTTGATGTGGTTTTCAATTTCTACGTAAGAGATTAATTGTTTTTTATGAGCGTAACCATTTGATTCAAAAGTATTTATATTTTTTCTATCATCAAAAACAATTACATAAAAACCCAACGAATTAAAGAGTTTGGAAGTTGCCAATCCTACATGACCACCTCCAACAATATAGAGTGTATCTTTATTTCCTATTCTTTCTTCGTATATCCAATCTTTTGATGAATTGATTCTAATTTGAGGTTGTTCGTTCTCTTTCTGAAAAAAAAATTCAAATAAATTTGGAGTGAATTTTATAATTCCGTTGTTGTTATTTTCTAAACATTCTATCAAGTTTTTGACATCAGAAATAGCATCAGAATTTAAAGGGTGAAACACAACGGTTTGTTCTCCAGAACAGATCATACCAGAACTGTCTTTTACATTTCCTTGGTGAATTTGTTTTCTTAAAAAAATTGCTTTTACTTTCTCTTTTAATAAGATTTTCACTTCTTCAACCAAAGAAAACTCCATAACGCCACCTCCAACAGATCCAAAAATAAATCCATCTTCAGCAACTAGCATTTTAAAACCTTTTCGTCCAGGAGAACTTCCAGAATTTGCAATAACAGTTAATACATAAACCGATTTGTTTTCTTCTAATTTCGATAAAAGTTGTTGCCAGAATTTCATTTAAATTGAGTATGAAATAGGTTTCGACTGCGCTCAACTAGACATTTAAATGGTCTCTTTGAATGCAGTCGAGAAGTTAATATTATTCTAATTTTGCTCGTCTATCTTTTAAAATTTTTGCAAAAGAACGTGTTCTAATTTCATCTAAAGTCAATCCTGTTGCAAGAACTTCATCAATAGATATTGCGCCACTATTTAACGCTTTTAAAAAATAATTTAACAAACCTTGTCCTGTTGCTGCATCATCAAAAGTATCGCCAATTAATGTGGCTTGTGCCGCTTTTTCTACAAAAGTTTTTAATCGTAAAACTGCATCATCATAACTTTCTAAAAAAAACGCATATACTGCTGTATAACGCATTGGCAATTGCGCAGGATTCAAATCCCAACCTTGATACAAGCCTTTGTACAACGAATGTCGGATATGATCGTAACCTTTTAACCAAGAACGATGCACAACTTCTTTATTTTCTTGCTCTTCCTCTTCGGTTACATCTCCACGATGAGGACCAATTGGCATGGTGTTTGTCGCTCCATCAGACAACCAAACGCCTGTATGTGCCAACGCAACTTTGGTCATATAATGTGCAAAATCGCACACATCATGATCCATTTCTTGGTAACGTGCCGTAATGTTATTTGAGGCTGTGTAATCGTACGTTCCAAAGTGCATACCCGTACAACGGCCTTTACTTGTTGTAATAAATTTTCGCAACGGATTTACGCCGTTTTCGGCAATAATAGATTGCGTAGTTTCTACCATCATTTCCATCTTTAAAACTCCTTTTTCTAAGTTAAAAGCATCTTCAATTACTTCAAAAAAGGAAACCAACGCAACAACCTGTTCTTCGATGGTTACTTTTGGCAACATTACCACAAAATTATCGGGTAATTTACCATTTGTTGCTGATAAAAGAGTGCTTAAAAAAACATCTAACGTTCGCAAACCACGCTCTTTTAACTCTTCGGTAAATGGCTTTATTCTGATGCCAATAAATGGTGATAATGTTCCATCTTTCATTCCTTTTGCTACTTGTTGTGCAGCAAATTCTGCCGTTTCATCTTCTTCTTTGTCTGAACGATTTCCAAAACCATCTTCAAAATCTATTCTAAAATCTTCAACTCCTTCTCGTTGTAATTTCGCAATTACTTTTTGATAAATGTTATATGAAAATCCTGCTAGATGATTTTTTAATTCTTTATTTGAAAAAGATTTTAAGGTATTTGCAAGTGCCAATTGTTCTTTTTCTGATGTTGGTAAGGTTTCACTTCCTTTTAGTTGAAATGCTTTTCCGAATTCAACAAAATTTGGTGCATACTGCAATAATGATTTTAAGGCAATTTTACCCAACGTTTCTGTGGTATTCGATTTAAAAAGATTTGCTCCACCATACACTGTATGTATTGGTTGACGGTCTTCTCTATCGCCTTTATATATTTTATTGAAGGCTTGATTTGCCTCTTTTAAATCTCCAAATATGGATGATTTTTTATCTTGTGGTATGCTTAATTTCATTTTTTATTTCTGTTTTATGGAACGCTGATGACGCTGATTTAGTAGATTTTCACTGGTTTTTTTTGTAACTATACATTGAATCATATTTTATCATAATAATCTGCGTTCTGTTTTTAACTTCCTCTATATGTTGTATATCCAAACGGATTAATTAACAACGGAATATGGTAATGACTACTATCTGTTACTCTAAACTGAATAGCAACTTCTGGATAAAATCCTTTTTGATTGTGACTTTCATAATACAATTTAGTATCAAAAGTCATTGTATAAAAAGCAGGTTTTAAACGAATTCCTGCTGGTAAAACATCGCCAATTCGCCCGTCTTTATTGGTAATTCCAACACTTATTGGTTTCCATTCGTTGTCTCTAAATTCTTTTAAAATAATGTTCATTTTATTGGCAGGAATCCCGGTAGATGTATCTAATGCGTGTGTAGTAATATGAGTACTCATATCTGCGTTTTCTGCTAAATTATCAATCAATTTTACCAATCTTATAACGGTAATTTTATGTTGCTCGTTCATTGCAACAAAAATTTCATCTTCTTTTTTATGCAACAATCTTGCAGTAATAATTGCCAACATTTCTTCGGCAGATTTACCACTGGCACTTACAATAAAAATATATCCAAATTTAGTTAGATACTCTTCATTTGCTTTTGCCAATGCTTTAATGGTTTCTAAATTTGCATCTGCCATTTTTGATTGTTCATTATTTGCCCAATCTTTGGTAACCGCAAATTTTTCTTGCAAACTTTCTACATTTCCAATCTTTGGATGTCCTGTAAATGCTTCTTTAAAATCATCTGTAAAACAATCATCATACCAAATAGATGCTGCTTTTTGTAGCAACTCATCTTCCGAAGAAAATGGTTTGCTTTCTATCATTTTAGAAATCCACATTTTAGAAACGCAACATTTTTGTAATGCAGAAAACGCATCATCTTTTGATAGGCTGTTAAATTCTGTAAATGTCATACTCATATTTTTATTGTCATTCTGAACAAAGTGAAGAATCTTTTTTTACAAAAGTAAAGAGATTCCTCGCCATTCGTTCCTCATTCTATCGGAATGACACGCTGTTTATTCTTTTTTTGCACCTTGACTAATCCAACAATTAATTGCATCTCTTTCTTCTTGCGTCATTTTTGTTTGATTGTTGTTAAAAGGCATATTTTTACTTACAATTACTCGCTGAAATATTTTGTCTTTCATATTGTAAATTTGTTCTGGAGTATCATATTTTACACCATTTGGTGCTACTTTCCAAACAGCATCTGTCGGGTTTGATGAATGACACGTTGTACATCTATTTTGAATAATTGTTTGTATTTTTGTAAACGAAACTATTTCTTTGCAACTTTCGTTTTCAGGCTTAACTGGTGCCGTTACAAATGCAATTGATAGTAAAAGCAAGATTGATATTGGCAAAACCCAAATAGATAATTGTTCTTTTTCTCGTAAATTTAAGTAATGTTTTATACCTGCGCTTCCTAACGTAATTCCTATTAAAACTATCCATTGATAATTGTTTCCAAAAGTACTCGGAAAGTGATTGCTAATCATTACAAACAATACAGGCAACGTAAAATAATTATTTGTATAAGAACGAATAAAGGCTGCTTCTCCATCGGCAGGATTTGGTTTCAATCCTTTTTTTGCGGCTGCAACCATTCTTTTCTGACCAGGAATAATTACAAAAAACACATTTGCTGCCATTAAGGTTCCTATAAACGCTCCGAAATGGATGTATGCTGCTCTTCCGCTAAAAACTTGTGCATAAAAAAATGCAAAAGCGACCAACATTGCTGTAATTAATAGCGTAAAAACTATTTTATTTTTTGATAATTTTTTACAAATAAAATCATAAATCAACCAACCAATTATCAAAGAAAAAACACTAATTAAAATGGCTGTTGATGGTTTTAAATCCATCACTTCTGGGTCTATCATAAAAGAACTCGCATTAAAATAATAGACAATCATTAACAAACAAAAACCTGAAAGCCACGTAAAATACGCTTCGTATTTAAACCAATGTAAATTTTTCGGAATTTCTTTTGGCGCTAATTTATATTTCTCAACATAATAAAAACCACCTCCGTGAACAGCCCACAAATTTCCTGCCAATTCATCTCGCACATCTTTCGTTCTATTTAATGCGTTTTCTAAAAAAACAAAGTAAAACGAAGCGCCAATCCACGCAATTCCGAAAGTTATATGAATCCATCGAACGCTTAAATTAAGCCACTCAAAAAAGTGACTTTCGTAGATTGTTCCTTTTAAAAACATGTATAAAATAAAAATACTTCCGATAGATGCAACAACTATAAGTGTGTACAGCCAATTCTGAATCGTTTGAAATCCTTCAATCTTTTCATCATTATCTTCAGCCTTATATTCTTTTAATATATGATGCACTTTATAGGTTGCAACAACGGTTGTTACAAAGAATAATAGCCAAATAATAAGCAAAATAATTTCTACCATTCTTTTATTTTATTGTTCCTAAAACACGCAATCTACTAATTCCTCCATCTGGATAAATTTTTAATTTAATGTGCGTAACTGCTTCGTGATTTTTAATACTATTTTTTTCAAAATGATGTTCTTGATCTGCACTTAATTTTTGATTTTCTAACAAAGGTTTCCAATCTACATTATTATTTTCAACATCTTTATCATTTGTAGAAGTACAAAAATCTATTGCACAAGAATCTGGATAATTCCCTTTAAAATGTTTCGTATCAACTATAATTTTTTTGACCAAGCCTTTGTGCCCTAAACGTAAAATTACCCAATCTACATTATTTGGCGTTCTGTTGCGCTTAGTTTCCCATCCATCGCCCATATTTTTTCCTGATGAAGGAGAAATCAAATTATCCATTGCACTAAAAAACATATCGTTACAACACAATGCTTTTCCGCAATTGTTTGCCAATAACAAATCAACAATATCATCGTTTTTTACTGACTCCCAGTCTTTTACCACTTCTCCATACACTCTAAACCGTGCAACTCCACCATCTGGATAAATATGCAGTCGAAGATGTGTATATACTTTATCCGAAGTAATTTCAAAAAAGTGTTGGCTTCCGGGATCTAAAGGCGATTTTGGTAAAACCTCATCCCATTGTAAATCATTAGCAGTATTCCAATCAGAAATATCTTCTGATAAATGAATCGCTTCAACCGATGCAAAAGGCGGGTGGTTTCCTAAAAAATGATTCGTATCAATATCAAATCCTTTCACAATACCTTGAGCGCCCAATTTTATAATTGCCCAATCGTGTCCTAGAGTTCTCTTTCTTCGAGATTCCCAACCGTCCATCCATTTTCCTCGATCAGTATATTTATCTTCTATAAAAACTCCTCTTCCTTCTTTGATTAGATTTTCTTTTTCGGCAAAAAAATCATCCGTTGTATAACATACGTTTCCTCCTAATCTTTCTGATGCTAAATCTATGTATTTTAATAATTTATGTTCCAATATTTTGCTTTTTTAGTAATAAATTTCCGGCTTTTAATTTGTTTATTCTACTCTCTTTTACAACAAGAACACCATTTACAAATGTATGAATTATTTTTCCTTTTAACTTATGATTTAAATAAGGTGTTGCTTTGTGTTTGTGTGCAATTATACTTTCTAAAACTGTAAATTCATCTGCTGGATTAAACACACAAATATCTGCATCAAAACCTTCCTTTATCATTCCTTTTTGATGTTCTAATCCTAAAAATTTTGCTGGATTTTCTGTTAACATTGGAATTAATTTTTCTAAAGCCAATCCTCTTTTTTTTCCTTCTGTTAAAAGAACTGGCAACGTAAATTGCAATCCTGCAATTCCGCCCCAAGCATCAAAAAAATTCCCTTCTTTTAATTTTTTAATTGCTGATGGCGCAGGAGAATGGTCTGATCCTAAGAAATTAAAACCATCATTTAATACTGATTTCCACAATAAATCATTGTTCTTTTTTTCTCTAATTGGTGGCGCACATTTATAAATTGGCGATGCATCTGGAATACTTTCTGCATCAAAATATAAATAATGCGGACACGTTTCTACGGTTAATTTACTGGTTTGTTGTTTTCTTTTTTGAATACGTTCAATCCCTTCTGAAGCAGATAAATGTACAATATGTACTTTGATATCGTACTTTTCTTGAATTTCTAACGCTAAATCTATCGCATTCGTTTCCCAATGTTGTGGTCTTGAATGTAAATACTCTTGATAACTTTTTTGATTGATTACTTTCGGAACATTATCATCTGTCAATTCGCAATGCAATAACAACGGACAATTATATTTTTTTAAAATTGGCGCAATTTTTTCTAAATCTTCTTTTGTTGTATTCGGAAAATCATCAATTCCAGAATGTGTTAAAAACCCTTTGATTCCAAAAACACCTGCTTTAATTAAATCTTCAATATCATTACTGTTTTCTGGAATAATTCCGCCGTAAAACCCGCAATGTACGTGTAATTTATTTTTACTTGCTGCTGTTTTTAATTCAAATGAAGCAACATCAGTAGTTACTGGTGTCGCATTTAAAGGCATTTCAATAAGCGTCGTAATTCCGCCTAACGCCGCCGCTTTAGTAGCGGCTTCAAAACCTTCCCAATGTGTTCTTCCGGGTTCGTTAATATGCACGTGTGCATCTATAATTCCTGGAATAATATGTGAGTTTTCAACATCTAAAAAAGGAATTTCCGTTATTTCCTTTCTTCCAAAATTTATTTTGAAAATCTTTTTGTCTTTGATGTGCAACGTTGCTTCAATAAATTGATTATTGATAAAACAATATTTGCTATAGAGTAAAAATTCTGCCATTTTATTTCTCATACAATCCCATTAATACTTTTTCTGGTGTAAATGGCGAATGGTATTTAGGTTTGTAATTAGTATTAAACGCTTTTACGGCGTACTGAATCGCATAATAACTTCCAATTCCATACATTAATGGAGGTTCTCCAACTGCTTTCGATTTTTTAATTGCCATTTCATTTCCTGTTGTTTCTAACGGCAGTACTTCTACCGTTTTTGCTGCCGAAAAAATATCTGGCACTTTATAAGTAGATAAAGCGTTCGATAACAATCGCCCGTCTTTTCCGTAGGCAATTTCTTCCATTGTCATCCAACCGATTCCTTGCGCCAACGCGCCTTCTACTTGTCCAATATCGATTCCAATATTCATACTTTTTCCAAAATCGTGAATAATTTTTACCGCATCAATTTCATACGTTCCTCGCAAACAATCTACCGTAACTTGCGTAATTGCGGTTCCATAAACGTGATATGCAAACGGATGCCCTTTTTCTACACTTTTATCAAAATGAATAATTGGCGTTGCATAATGTGTGTTTTCTGTCAGTGCTACACGTTGTAACATCGCTTCAGCAACAACATCATTCCAAGTGATTGCTGATTTTTTTTCATCAACAAAAACAATATTTTCTCTAAAAGTAATTGTTTTGTCTTCGGATGAAAGCATTTTTGAAGCCACTTTTAATAATCGTTCTTTTAACGAATTACACGCCATTTCTACCGCTTTTCCATTTAAATCT
>JAKITY010000065.1 GCA_021647835.1 Flavobacteriaceae bacterium
TTTCTTTTTGTAAAGGAGGTTTTAAATTACAATAAAGAAGCCGAAAACCCTATAAAACCTATTGTTGGATGTGAATTTAATGTATGTGAAAATCATTTAGATAAAAAATCTAAGGATAATGGTTATCAAATAGTTTTATTAGCAAAAAACAAAAAAGGCTATCATAATTTAGCAAAAATGTCATCCATAGCTTATATCGATGGCTTTTATTATGTACCCAGAATTGACAAAGAAATTGTTAAAAAATACAAGGAAGATATTATTGTATTAAGTGGTAATATTAATGGAGAAGTGCCGAATAAAATTTTAAATATAGGAGAGAGTCAAGCTGAAGAAGCTTTACTATGGTGGAAGGAAGAGTTTGGAGATGATTTTTATTTAGAATTGAATGACCATCAGCAAGAAAATGAACAACATATTAATAGTGTATTAATTCAGTTTTCAAAAAAACATAATGTAAAGTTAATTGCTACAAATAATACATTTTATATAGATAAAAAAGATTCCTCTTCGCATGATATTTTACTCTGTGTTAAAGATGGTGAAAAAGTAGCCACACCAAAAGGCAGAGGAAGAGGCTTTAGATATGGGTTGCCCAATGAGGAATATTATTTTAAAAGTCAGGATGAAATGAAACGACTTTTTCAGCATATTCCAGAATCTATTACCAATATTCAAGAAATTGTAGATAAGGTTGAGATATATAAATTGGCTCGTGAAGTTTTGCTTCCAAAATTTGATATTCCAAAAGAATTTATATCTGAAGAAGATAAAAAAGATGGGGGAAAAAGAGGCGAAAATGCATATTTAAAGCATATAACTTTTAAAGGTTCAAAAAAGAGATATCCAGAAATCACAGATGAAATCAAAGAGCGTATCAATTTTGAGTTAATGATTATTGAAAATACAGGTTACCCAGGTTATTTTTTGATTGTAGAAGATTTCATAAATGAAGCTCGAAAAATGGATGTTTCTGTGGGACCAGGTCGGGGATCGGCAGCAGGATCAGTGGTTGCTTATTGTTTAAGAATTACAAATATTGATCCCTTAAAATACAATTTACTTTTTGAACGTTTTTTGAATCCAGATCGAGTTTCCTTACCTGATATTGATATTGATTTTGATGATGAAGGTAGGCAAAGAGTAATTGATTATGTAATTGATAAATATGGGTCAAATCAAGTAGCTCAAATCATAACTTATGGTACGATGGCAGCCAAATCTTCTATTCGAGATACTGCTAGGGTTTTAGATTTACCCTTGCCAGATGCAGATAGAATTGCAAAATTAATTCCATTAATCAAATTAAAAAATATTTTTGGTACCGATGAAAAAAGTATCGCCAAAGTAAAAGGATTACGTAGTGAAGAGTTAGAAAATGTAAACGAATTAATAAAACTTGCCGAAAGCGGAGGTTTAGTTGCCGATACAATTAATCAAGCACGAAACCTAGAAGGTTCACTTCGAAATACAGGCACGCACGCCTGTGGTGTAATTATTACGCCAGAAGATATTACGAATTTAATTCCGGTGGCAACCGCAAAAGGCACCGATATGTTTGTTACCCAATTTGATAACTCTGTAGTAGAAGATGCAGGTTTGTTAAAAATGGACTTTTTGGGTTTAAAAACATTAACCTTAATCAAGGATACGGTTAAAATTGTAAAGGCAATACATGGAAAAGATTTAATACCCGATGATTTTCCATTAGATGATAAAGAAACTTATGAGTTGTTTCAAAGAGGAGAAACCATAGGAATTTTTCAATATGAATCTGCAGGAATGCAAAAACATTTGAAGGCATTAAAACCTACAGAATTTGCCGATCTAATAGCAATGAATGCTTTGTATCGCCCTGGCCCAATGGAATATATTCCATCGTTTATTGATAGAAAACACGGGAGGGAAGAGATTCTCTATGACCTTCCAGATATGGAAGACTATTTAAAAGAAACCTACGGTATTACGGTTTATCAAGAGCAAGTGATGTTGCTGTCGCAAAAATTAGCTGGATTTACTAAAGGTGAAGCCGATATGTTGCGTAAAGCAATGGGAAAAAAAATATTTACTTTACTGGAAAAACTAAAGCCTTTGTTTATTAAAGGTGGTAAAAAGAATAACCATCCAGAAGATGTATTAGAAAAAATTTGGAAAGATTGGGAAGCCTTTGCAGCCTATGCATTTAATAAATCTCACTCTACCTGTTATGCATTTATTGCTTACCAAACCGCCTATTTAAAAGCGCATTATCCCGCAGAATATATGGCTTCAGTATTGAGTAATAATATGAATGATATCAAGCAAGTATCCTTTTTTATGGAAGAATGTAAGCGTGCTGGGATTGAAGTTTTAGGTCCGGATATTAACGAATCATTTTATAAATTTTCGGTAAATAAAGATGGAGCGATTCGCTTTGGAATGGGTGCCGTTAAAGGAGTTGGAGCAGCAGCAGTTAAGGCAATTATTAACGAAAGAAAAGAAAATGGAAATTATAAGTCAATTTTTGATGTAACCAAACGGGTGGATTTGCGTGCCGCCAATAAAAAATCTTTTGATGGTTTAATTTTAGCTGGAGGATTTGATTCTTTTGAAGATACAATTAGAGCACAATATTTTGCATTAGATGAAAAAGGGCTGACTTTTATTGAAAAAGCAATTCGTTTTGGAAATAAGTTTCAAGAAAGTAAAAATTCAGCTCAGGTTTCTTTATTTGGTGAAGCTTCCGATGTTCAATTTGATGAGCCTATAATTCCACAATGCGAACCGTGGAATGTCATGGAAAAATTATCAAAAGAAAAAGAGGTAATTGGTATTTATATTTCTGGACATCCGCTTGACGATTACAAAACTGAAATAAAATATTTTTGTAACGGAAGATTAGAACTATTACAAAATATTGATAAATTAGAAGGGACTGAATTAACTTTTGCAGGAATAATTTCGGATGTGCAACATCGGATTAGTAAAAACGGAAAGCCTTGGGGTATGTTCACTTTTGAGGATTATAGTGATGCTTATGAATTTAGACTTTTTAGCGAAGATTATTTAAAATTTAGACATTTTTTAATTCCAAATACATTTTTGTATATCAAAACCGTTATGCGAAGACCATGGCAAAATGGAGATGTTAGAGTTTATATTACTGTAATTCAGCAATTGCAAGATGTATTAAGCAAAATGGCAAAAAAAATAACGATTCAATTAGATTTAAATTCTATAAATACTAAAAAGATAGATTCGATTAATAATGTAGTGAAACAATATAAAGGGAGTCACCAGTTAAGTTTTTTAGTTTATGATGTGGAAGAAAAATTGAAATTAAATATGCCAAGCCGAACCTATAAAGTTGATATTTCTAATGAATTGATTGAAGAGTTAAATGCAAATGAGTTTAATTTTAAGTTGAATTAATTTTTTGGTACATTTTAAGACCGTTGCAAAAGCTATTTTAACAAAGAAGTACGACGCTCGATAAAAATTTAACTCGCAGTAAACCTTTGTTTATGAGGACTTAAAATTTTAGAGAAGGAAGTAGTTTGAAGTAAAAAAGTTTTAAATCTTAATTTTGCTCAATATTGCAACGGTCTTATTTTACTTCAAGTTACTTCAAATCAGTTATAAAAGTTAAGGATGGGTATCATTACCAATGAATTAAAAAAAAAGCCTATCATTTGATAGGCTTTTGTTAAAAAAATTTGGACTAGGTTATAATTTATACAACTTTTACATTTACTGCGTTTAATCCTTTTTTTCCTTCTTCTAAATCGAATTCAACTTCATCGCCTTCGCGAACTTCGTCGATTAATCCAGATACGTGAACGAAATGTTCTTTGTTTGAACCTTCTTCTGTGATGAATCCAAATCCTTTGGCATCATTGAAAAATTTTACTGTTCCTTTACTCATAATAATAATAATTTAATAATTTAATTAACAATGAACAATAATTGTGCCAAATAATTTTGTCATGACAAGTTTTTGGCAATTATCATAAACTGTACTTTTATGTTTATTTTGCAATATTACTGAATATTTATTCTAATTCCTTCACTATGGCCATTAAATTCTGGTGCGTACATACTTTGTATGGTAGTAATACCGTTAGAGAAATCACCTTTATTGTTTGTACGTAGCTCATATTCAAATACATACACCCCTTTTGGTAAGCGATCAAAAAAGAAATTTATAGCAGCATCTTTTGTGCTTTCGTAATAGCCCAAACCATCTTGGTATTTATATTGAGAAAGTACACTTATAGGTTCAAAACCAGATGCACGCATATCTTTCATATGGACAAATTCCATCATTCTATCCACTTTTAATTCGATGCGAACACTCACTAAATCTCCTAATTTTAAAGGAGTGTCTTTTGTAATTTCAGTCAGTTCCTCTCCTTTATCGGTATTCCTTTTTAAGAATAATTTTTTAGATAGTTTCAACGGAGTTTCAGCACTCGTAATCTTATCTAAATCTTCAAAATACTGCCAATACAATGCGCCCCAAGCAATGCCTTTTGATTTTTTTGTTAAGGTTACAGTCGCCATTTCTGGTTTTATTTCATCACGATAAAAAGAAGCTTTAAAATAGCCAGTTCCTGCTTCCACTTTGGTTGCTTCCAGTTCTAAAGGTTTTATTTCTTGATTGCCAATTTTCACCTCTATAAAGTCGGTAACTTC
The DNA here is from genome assembly GCA_021647835.1 of Flavobacteriaceae bacterium. GTDB lineage: Bacteria > Bacteroidota > Bacteroidia > Flavobacteriales > Flavobacteriaceae > Urechidicola. The sequence goes on from JAKITY010000065.1 coordinate 4,675, forward strand.
CAACCAATTTGAACCTTGCAAAAGCAACGCATAAACAGCTTCAGTTGTGGCTTTGGTCGTTTTCCAACGATTGGTTTGTTTGTTTTTGAGTAGCCAAACTTTCAAATTATCAACCGTTTCTGTATCATTTTCAATTTCTGCAAAGGCTTCAATCATCAAGGCTTGCGTTTCAACAGGCGCTTGATACCATAGAAAGCCAACAGTGTTGGTCCAATACATTCCTAATTCATCATTGGTAATGCTATTTTCTTTGAGTGATTTTAAAATTTTATTGGCAATAATTTTATCATTATTTCTGTATTGTATAAGCGCAATCATTCCTTTGGAATACAAGTTAAATTCTTTCCAATAGGTTGCCGACTGATTGCGATAATAGTCTGTTGCTGTTTGTAATTTAGCATCTATTTTTAACTTCGGATAAAAACTGCGCATATATAGATATTGCAATTGAAAATGACCTACATTATTTTTTGCTAAATATTCTCTTTCGGCTTTGATACCTTTCGATTTTGTTTTTGCTTCTTTTCTGATTTTTTTGGCTCTTTTGAGAAGTTTTTTATAGTCATCAAGTATTTCTTCGTCCAAAAACTGTACGGCTTTATGAATCGTTTTCGCTATTTTTTTATCTGAAGAAACGCCCAATTTATTCAAATGTCCAAAACCACTTGCAATATGTTGTGTGATAAATCTATTAGGATAGTCAGCACCTTTAAACCAAGGAAAACCACCATTAGAAAACTGCATTTGTTCCAGTTTACGAAGCGAACTGTCTAACTCATTTTTCATTTTGTTTAAGTCGAAAAGCAACGCAATACGTTTCTTTTGTTCCGTTTCACTTTGTGCATCTCTAAGCCAAGGCGTTTCTTGAATAATCAATGATTTTAATTCCTGATTTTTTTCCAAATTAGAAAGTAATGCATCACTATTTCTCCACTGCTTAAACACTTCTTGTATTCTCGGATTTGAGTTTGCAATATGTGTAGCCAATGCGTTTGCATAATAGCGAGAAAATGTTTGTTCGGCACATTCATACGGATATTCCATCAAATACGGTAAGGATTGTACGGCATACCAAGCAGGATTTGAAGTGATTTCCAAAGTCAGTTTATGATGACTGAGCGTTGGTCGCTGAGCGGAGTCGAGGCGAGTCGAAGTCTGGTGGCTGAGCGAAGTCGAAGCCAATTTGTCTAATGTAAACGTTTTGGTTTCATTGCTTTTGACCCACATTGGCAAGGTTTCGGTAACCAACACTCTGTTTGATAAAACGGGTAAAGCGTTTTGTTCTCCATCAGAAAAATCGCCTGCTTTTGCCACAATTTTATACTGAATTGCCTGTATTTTATTATGCGGAATTGTCAATGACCAACTCACATTTGTATTTCCTTTGGCATCAATTTTAAAAGACTGACTTTTAGTAATATTTTCGAGTAAATCATCAATCTCTTTTCCTGTAATGGCATCTGTAAGTTGCAATTGTGCAAAACCGTTGAGGTTTTTATCGGTCATATTTGATATTTTACTTGAAAAAATAATTTTATCTCCTTCACGTAAAAATCGTGGAGGATTTGGCAAGACCATCAACTCTTTTTGAGTAATAGTTGTCAAACTTTTTGTTGCCGATTTCATATTTTTAGTATGTGCCAATAATTGTAATTTCCACCGCGTTAATGCTTCTGGAGCCGTAAAACTGAAACTCACTTCGCCTTTTTTATTGGTTCTTAAATGTGGAAAGAAAAAGGCAGTTTCTTGTAGGTTTTTTCGTGTTTGTATTTTTGCCATTTCGGCATCTATTTTTGCTTGCCCTTTTTTTGTTGTGATGAGAATGACTCCGTTTCTTCCTTGAACTCCGTATAGTGAAGTTGCAGCGAGCCCTTTTAAAACAGTCATATTTAAAACGTCACTTCCATTAATATCAAATTTATCGACAGGAATTCCATCGACAATATAGAGTGCATTTTTATTTTCACCAATTGAACTATAACCTCTAATGATAATTTTTGTGGATGAGCCCGCAAGACCATCATCTTTATTTATTTGAACTCCCGCAACTTTTCCAGCAAGTATTTGACCAACATCACTATCTTCCGAAACCTCTTCGGAAGTAATTCTTGATACACTATATCCAAGAGCCTTTTTTTCTTTTCTAACTCCATAACTAATTACAACAACCTCATCTAAAACGCTTTCTTCATTCCTAAGGGTGACATTTATAATATTGTTTTTCCCTACGGTTACTTCAGTAGTACTCATTCCAATAAAACTAAACTGAAGGATGTAGCCTTTTTTTACTTTAATCGAGTAGTTTCCGTCAAAATCAGTTTGTATCCCTTTATTTTTTCTTTTGCCTTTTATGGTAATATTAACTCCTGGAAGCGGACCAGTTTCATCAGATACATTTCCGTAGATATAACCTTTTTTCTTGGTAATATCATTGGATGTTTTAACAATTGCAGGTTTTTGACTTAGTGTTCTATTTAGTCTTTTTATATACTGTCGATTCCTCCAATTATTATCATTCAAACTAAACCCAAACCAATTCAAAGAATCATAATTTTGTTGCGGATTGCTAGCATAATAAGGTTGTTGGTTTCTAACCGTAAATCTATGAATGCCAAAACTAAGATTGGCAGTGCTATTTCCGTAAGAATAATAATTTCTTTTTGGTGGCGTAGGATTAAAATTCCAATTGTGTGTTTTAAATTCGTCCAAAGAAGCATCGTACATCGAGGCTAAAAATTCTGCAGCAATCTTATCGGTTTTAGTACCTTTTATTTTAAAACTCCACGTTTGCTCACTTGCAGGTTGTAATTTATCTCTAAAAGTAATGGTTTCTATTTCTAAGTCATCCGAAGTATAAGGGACAGAAATGTTGAGATTTCCGCTTTCAAAACTATTGTAATTTACATAATAATATTTTAGTGCAAAACCTCCAATATCTTCTTTTTTTACGGGGATTTTTAGCGTTTTGGACTCGTTATTCAAATGTATAAAATATGTGGAAACAATCTCGTGATTTTTCTCAACTTGCAGCATAATCGTAATGTCTTTGGATGCTGAAGCCATTTTTAGAATTACATTTTCGGTTGGTTTATAGGAAGATTTATCGGTATTTATAAAGAATAATTTATTGTCAGAAACCTGTCTTTGTTATTAAATACGGTAAAACGCTGTTCATCTTTTACATTTTGCCCAAATTTATCTTTGCATTCCAGCACTACAATATATTTCCCTGAAGACCATTTTTTGATGTTACCTAAATTCATTTCTTTAGATTTTTCGGTATTGAATGTTTTATCAAATACTAAGGCTCTTTTTTTCCATTTTTGTTCATCATTTTCATCATCCGTATAAGAATCATGTGGAAATAATTGCCGAAATTCATTTTCAGTAAAATTTTGATAATCTGGAGCATTCCAAGGACGTTTTCGCAACGGTTTTTCAGGTGCTTGTAACTTGTATATTTTGATGCTTCCTTTGGTTGGCACAAATTCGCCGTTCAAGTTGTTTGTTGTGATGTTAATCTTGTGGTCTTTATTTGATTTATCAATTTTCGCATCAATTGAAACAGAAGCAGTCAACGCATGATACCCAATTTTAACCATTGTTTCTGTACTACGAGTTTCGCCATTAATATCGGTTATATCGGCAAAAATTTTATAGTTAAATGTTGGTTGAGAATCTTTTGAAACTTTTAAATCTGGAATGGCTTTAAACGTAATTGTATAATTTCCTTCGGCGTTTGTACTACTTTCTCCGTGTGTAATTTCTAATTCATCAGAAGAAAAAGAAGGACGAGAATACCAACTCCACCAACGAGGAAAATTGGCAGTTCTTATGACGCGATATTGCACTTTAGCATCCGAAATTGAACTTCCTGCAAAGGCTGTTGCAGTTCCGTGAACGCTAATGCTGTCGTTTAATTTATAGGTTTCGGTTACGGGTTTAAAACTGGTTTCAAATTTTGGACGTTTGTATTCTTCTACTGAAAAAGTATAGTTGTTATAATCTTCAAAATAGAAATCCGTGTTATCATAAAATGTACTATCGTATTCGCTACTTTCGTCAATTTCAATGGAATATTCTCCTGTCAAACCGCCAGAAGGAAGTATAAATTCGCCTGAAACAGAGCCAAACTCATTTAGTTTTAAATTTAATTCTTTTACTTCTTGATTATTTGCATCATATAAAATAACCTCTATGTATTCATTAGTAAAAACCTCCGATTTTTCTCCTTGTTTTTTTAATACAATGACTTTGAAATGAACCGTTTGTCCTGGACGATAAATACTTCTGTCTGTAAAAATAAAGGGTTTTATGGTAATTTCTTCGTCATCATCAATCGTATTATTTTTATAATTTCGATACAAAGAATAATCGCCAAAAGTTGCCATATCGTCTTTATAGCGAGCGGTTGCTATAATACTTCGGTACGTTTTTTTAGTACTAAATGAAAACTGCCCATTTTTATCGGTTGTAAAGTTTCGGTTTATGGCTTTGTTGTATCTTCCTGTATTGTAGTTTTTGAGATTTACAGTAGCGTTTTCAATGGGTTTTCCAGTATTTCTATCCACAACTTGATACTTATATTTTCCTTCAGTTGTCTTTTCAATCAACACCAAATTTGTTACTTGCATAAATGTATATGCACGAATTTTATCGGTCGCTAAAACATCTTTTTCGGTAGTTGCAACCATCAAATAATTTCCTTGTGCTAATTTTGGCAATAACACTTCAGTTTTGTGTTGTTGGTAGTCATTTTCGTTACGCAAATTAGCCTTCCATTTTTTGGTTGCAACTAACTTTTTGATAAATGCAATTCGAGCAGAATCGTTGTGTATTTTATGGAATTTTTTTTGCTCCTTTTTACTGATTTTATAAGCAGTAAAATAAGTTTTTTCGATGTTTTGATATTGAATTAATAGGCGAGAAGGTGTGCTGATTGGAATGTATTTTTCAGCAGTTATTTTTATGGTTTTTTGTAGGATTTTAGTCTTTAAATTTTCGCATTTTTTTGCCCCAATAGATGTTGGGAAATTTGCGATTGCACGTTCGCAAATTTCCAATGCTTTTGCTTTTTTAAAACGATGTTCTTCGTTGGTTTTTGGGTTGTATTTTTTGGCTTGATTGTAGTATAATTGTGCAATTCTAAAATCAATTTCAGCAGATGCTTCGTGGTTTTTATGAACGCTTTTTAATTGATGAAGTGTGTTGAGATAGATACTGTCTTTATTTTCAAAAACAGCGTTGGTTTTCACAAAAGAAAGACGTTTTAAAGTCAAGTCGATAAGTGCCGTTGGATTGCTGTCTTTTAAATGGAATAAAGTTAAGTTTTTATACAGTTTTAAGGCGTGTAGTTGTTGCGAAAGACTGTCTTTTGAAGAAAGATTAATAGTAACAAACTGCTTGTTTGTCCCTAATAAAGTAGTGTTTTCTAGTTCAAATTTATAAGAAGGTCGTTTTAGGTTTCTTTCATCACTTTTGTAAAAATTAATGGCTCTATGTGCAATAAAATCATATAACGTTGGTCTGTATTCTTTGGAACGAACTTGTAAATTTAAGATCTCATTGTATTGCGAAAGTCCAACTTGTTGTAGTTCCAAACTGTTGTGCAACGAATTTTGAAAAAGACGATGTGTTTCTTCAAAAATAGTTTGCAAATCCCAAGTTCTAAAGTCGCTTGAATCTACTTTTTCTGTTGTTTTTGTGCGATTGTAAAATTCCCATCTATTTTGCTGATAGTATTGCCAATAGATATCTGCAAGAACACTTTCTAAGATGTTTTTAGTAGGAAAGCTACTTTGAGAAATTTCGGCTTCAATACCTTTAATTACTTTTAACTGCGCATTTTCTTCAAGAATTAAAGCAAATTTCGACTTGTAAAGCAATGTTTTTAGTAGTTGTGGCGTATTATTTTCTTTTTTTGATTGTACATATATTTTTTCAACTTCGGTTAATGCCGATTTTGGTAAAGCTTCTAACTCCAATTGATATACTTTTTTCCAATCTCTTAGGTAATCACTGTAGCGATTTTGTGAGAATGATAACTGTGAGACAAGGATAAAGACTAAAAACGATAAAGCAACCTTCTTCATAAGAAATTATTTGATAAAGTAAAGGTAACAAATATTATTTCCAAATTTTATAAGAATGAGTGAAGTAGTTGTTTGAGTGAATGAAAAGGTTGATTTTAAATCTTGGTTGAAAATAGGTAGTAATGCAAATAAACAAATTTGCAAAAAAATATTTTAAACATCATAGATTTATTAAGTTTGTAAAAGAACTAAATTCCATTTTAAATGAACATACATTTTATATCAATAGGAGGAAGCGCTATGCATAATTTGGCTTTAGCTTTACATGTAAAAGGTGATGCTGTAACAGGAAGCGATGATGCTATTTTTGAGCCTTCAAAATCTCGTTTAGCTGCCAAAGGTTTATTGCCAAAAGAAATAGGTTGGTTTGAAAATAAAATCACTTCTGATATTGATATTATAATTTTAGGAATGCACGCAAAGGCTGATAATCCTGAATTGCTCAAAGCACAAGAATTAGGAATAAAAATATTTTCTTATCCTGAATATTTGTATGAACACTCTAAAAACAAAACCCGAGTAGTAATTGGAGGCTCACATGGAAAAACAACCATTACTTCCATGATTTTACACGTACTAAATTATCACAATATAGAAGTTGATTATATGGTTGGTGCACAGTTAGATGGATTTGATAGAATGGTACATTTAACTCAAGAAAATGAGTTTATGATTATTGAAGGCGATGAATATTTATCTTCACCTATTGATCGCCGTCCGAAATTTCATTTATATAAGGCCAATATTGCGTTGTTAAGTGGAATTGCTTGGGATCATATTAATGTATTTCCAACTTTTAAAAATTACGTAAAGCAGTTTGAAATATTTATTGAAACTATGGTTAATGGAGGTGCTTTAATTTATAATACCGAAGATAGTGTTGTAAAAGAAATAGTTGAAGATACTTCAAAAATTATTAAGAAGTATCCTTATCAAACTCCAGAATATACTATTGATAATGGAACTACAATTATTGATACAACTGAAGGGAAAATTCCTTTAGAGATTTTTGGGAAACACAATTTGCAAAATTTAGAAGGAGCAAAAAATACTTGTTTACATATTGGAGTAGGAGAAGATGAATTTTATGAGGCAATTTCGAGTTTTAAAGGAGCAAATAAAAGATTGGAAAAAATAGTTGAAAATAAGTCAACTGTTGTGTTTAAAGACTTTGCTCATTCGCCATCAAAAGTAAAAGCTGCATCTGATGCTGTAAAAGAACAGTATAGCAATAGGCGAGTTTTAACTTGTTTGGAACTACATACATATAGTAGTTTGAATGCTGATTTTTTAAAGGAATATCAAAATGCGCTAGATAGTGCTGATGAAGCAGTAGTTTTTTATTCTCCCGATGCTGTAAAAATTAAAAGATTAGAAAAAGTAACTAAAGAACAAATAGCAAAAGCTTTTCAGCGAGATGATTTGATTATTTACACCGATCCAAAAGAGTTTAAAGATTTTTTGTTTGGTCAAAATTTAGAGAATACAGCTTTGCTTTTAATGAGTTCGGGTAATTATGGTGGAATTAGCTTTGATGAGATTGCGGAGTTGGTTGATGAAAATTAATACATAATAACTCGACAGACATAAGACGCAAGACAATAAGATGTAAGACTTTTTCTTTCAGTAAGTTAAAATAATTTCAATAACGGTTAATTGTCGTCAGGTTAATAATGTAATTAAACATTAAAAATCCTAGGTAAAAATCACACTCAAAAAGCCAACAAGTGTAATTATTTACTATATTTACACTCGTTAAGCAAAAGAGCGTAAAATTTACTTTCGTTTCATATGAGAGATTTTAAAAAAGATGAACCTTATAACAGTTTACCTGTTTTACCTCCAAATATAGACTTGGAAACCACAGAAATTTTACGTAAAGCTATTACTGCAAGTAGAGCGTTAGCCCAATTAAATGGCGCAATAACAAATCTTCCAAATCCTAGATTATTTTTAGATACAATTCATTTGCAAGAAGCAAAGGCAAGTTCTGAAATCGAAAATATTATCACTACTAATGACGAACTGTATAAGTATGTAATTGCAGACAAAAAGTTTAAAAATTCAACTGCAAAAGAAGTTATAAGTTACAAAGATGCTCTTTGGTACGGATTAGAGCAATTAGAGTCAAGACCTTTTATTACTACAAATCTTTGTATTGAAATAATGCAACGCATCCGACAAAACACATCTAATATTAGGATAGTATCTGGAACTACACTTTCTAATGCTAGAGGAGAAGTTATTTATACTCCTCCATCAGGAGAATCTATAATTCGAGAAAAATTAAAAAATCTTGAAAAGTTTATAAATGAAGATAAAACACTCGATCCATTAATAAAATTGGCATTACTACATTATCAATTTGAAGCAATACACCCTTTTTTTGATGGAAATGGAAGAACA
>JAKITY010000066.1 GCA_021647835.1 Flavobacteriaceae bacterium
TATTGGCGCAACCCATAAAAAGAAGCTCTATTTTTATGGGACAATATTTGGGTGTTTCACTATCTCTTACACTTAGTTTGGTTTTAGGAATTGGCATTCCGTTTATGCTATATGGATTGTTTAAATCGTCAGCAATTTTCGATTTTAGTTTGCTGCTTGTAGTTGGTGCTTTTTTGAATTTTATATTTGTTGTTTTGGCATACAACATAGCGTTGTCTAACGAAAATAAAATAAAAGGTTTTGGCTACGCAATTTTAATGTGGTTGTTTCTAGCCGTTATCTATGATGGGATTTTTATGGTTTTGTTGATGACTTTTAGCGAATATCCGCTAGATAAATTTTCCTTATTTGCAACATTATTTAATCCAATAGATTTATCGCGAATATTAATTCTTTTAAAACTAGATATTTCAGCATTATTAGGTTACACAGGAGCCGTTTTTAAAGACTTTTTAGGAACTAATTTAGGTGCTTTTACCTCTTTTTCAGTGCTTTGTTTTTGGGTTTTAATACCATTATATAGAATGAATAGAAAGTTGCGCAAAAAGGATTTTTAAACACTTTTTTTGAAGTGTTAATTTTTCTTTAAAACGAATACCGATTATTGTCTAAAAGACAAATTAGTATTAATTTAGTATTGTAATTGTTAAGAACAATAAAGATGAATATAACAAAAAATAAAACAGTAGCAGAGGTTGTAACAGAGAATATAAAAGCAGCACATATTTTTAAAAAATATGGAATTGATTTCTGTTGTGGCGGAGGAATTACCATCGAAAAAGCCTGCAAGAAAAAAGATATAGACTTTGTTGAATTGAAAGAAGAAATGAGTCGTATTGATGCTGTTTCTAATGCGTATAATTATGATAAATGGGAATTAGATTTTCTTGTAGATCATATTGCAAATGTGCATCATACCTATGTTGAAGAGAATATTCCGTTACTTCTTCAATATGCAAGTAAAGTTGCAAAAGTACACGGACATCATTATACAGAAGTTGTAGAAATTCACAAACTATTTGTAGAGGTTGCCAACGAACTTACGGCGCACATGAAGAAAGAAGAGTTGATATTATTTCCCTATGTAAAACAATTGATAAAAGTAAAAAAAGGAACTATTGAAGCGTTTGCTCCTCATTTTGGAACTATAAAAAATCCAATACAAATGATGGAAAACGAACACGATAATGCAGGAGACATTTTTAAAGAAATTTCAAAACTGACAAATAATTATACGCCTCCAGAAAATGCTTGCAATACCTTTAAAGCCTTGTATGCTAAATTAGCAGAGTTTGAGCAAGACTTGCATCAACATATACATTTAGAAAATAATATTTTGTTTCCAAAAGCAATTCAATTGGAAAAATCGGTTGAAAAATGATTGAAAAACCAACAACCGATTAATGACACTCAATAGTACTGTTAACAACATCAATAACAGGTGTAGGAGAAATATACGGTATTCCTAAGCCCAAACCTCGAAGGATAAATAGCACTCCAATAATAACTACAAATACTGGAATTGCTTTTTGAATGCGTTGTTTTATACTTGCGTTTAAAAATTTTCCCAAGTAAATTGCAGTTGTCATTAAAGGAATTGTTCCGATTCCAAAAAGGAACATGTATAGGCTTCCTTGTAAGGCATTTCCACTTGCAATTGCTCCAAAAACAGCCATATAAACCAATCCGCAAGGTAAAAATCCGTTTAGAAAACCAATGGTAAAAAAAGCATCTGCTGTTTTCTTTTTTAAGGCATTTCCTAAGGAAGATTTTACCTTAGAAATAATTTTGAAAAGAGGTTTAGAAAAATTATATTTTCCAAAAGTTTTATACGGAAGTAAAACCGCAACAATCATAAGAATACCAATAAGTATAGATAATTGTTGTTGAAACCCGAAGATATATAAACTTTTTCCAAGCAACCCAAAAACCAATCCAATAAGGCTGTAAGTTACTAATCTTCCTAAGTGATACATAGAAACTTGCAATACCTTTTTCACAGAATTTGTTCTGTTTACAGGCAACATAAAAGCAATAGGACCACACATTCCTACACAATGAAAACTACCCAATAAACCAAAAATTAATGCAGATAATAGCATAGCATTTAGTAGGTGATTTTTTTCTTAAATAAATAAAGAGAGTCGTTGTATTTCCAATCTATTCTAATGTTCCATCGACCATCTAATAAGCGCTTGTCAGGTATGAGCAAAGTGTGATTGGACAAAGAAATAGGTGTTTCAAAGTCCAATTGCTTATTAGATGGTCTATAAAGGAACACTTTTCCTGTGATTTTTTTAACATCAAAATCCTTTGGAAACTCTATTAATAAACCTTCAGTTGTTTTCGTGTAGTTTAAATTATTTTTTAATGTATGCGCATTTTTTTCTTTATTAATATCGTTTTGATATTCTAATTCCAGTTCGTAGTAATTTTCGGTTACCAAATCGTAGGAATACTTTTTGTTTATACCCATATTAATAACAAAGTACAATATAAACGAAATAAATGCAATGAATGCAATTACAATTCCTGTTCCCCAATTAAATTTTATATTTATCATATTTTATTTTTTTAATTATATTTTTTTGGTCCTAAAAAATTAACAGTTGCAGTTTCTATAAGTTCATTGTTACTGTAAACTTCAATTATTAATTTATTTTTATGACTATTTAAATGCTTTTTATCAATTTCAATAAATAAAGTCCCTTCAATAATATCTTGCTTTGGTATAGAAAGCGTAGTTGCGGTGGAAACTAATTTAATCGCTCCTTCGTATTTTCTAAGTTTAAAATGAACATTTTTAATGTCTTTGGCTGTTTTGTTTATCAATTTATAAGTAAACACATTACTGATAATAGTTTCTTGTTTGTATTCGTACAATTGTCCTGGCAAACGCAAAATTCTTGCATCAATATCATTTCTCAAAAAGAGCATTCCTGTTAGTAAGCCAATTAAAATAACAAGAACGGCAATGTAGCCTTTCATTTTTGCGGTTAATTCAAACTTCTTTTTTGTTTCTATTTCATCTTCACTTGCATAGCGAATTAGCCCTTTTGGTAAATTCACTTTTTCCATAATGTCATTACATTCATCAATGCAAGCAGTACAGTTTATGCATTCTAGTTGCGTACCGTTTCTTATATCTATTCCTGTCGGACAAACCTGTACACATTGCATACAATCAATACAATCTCCGTGTCCTAATGCTTGTCTGTCTTCTTTTTTTCGCCATTTTTTCCGTCCACTTTCTGCTTCACCTCGTTTGTGATCGTAGGCTACAATAATAGATTTGTTATCCAATAATACGCCTTGAAGCCTGCCGTACGGACAAGCGATAATACATACTTGCTCTCTAAACCACGCAAAAACAAAATAAAATACTGCGGTAAAAATGATAAGAGGAAATAATGTTCCTAAATGTTCAAAAGGACCTTCCGTAATGTATTTTAAAAGTTTATCTCCACCAATAAGATAGGCTAAAAATACATTGGCAATTATAAATGAGATAACTAGAAATATAAACCATTTTAATAGGCGTTTCTTTATTTTATCAGCGTTCCATTCTTGTTTTTCTAGTCGTATTTGCTTTCCTCTATCTCCATCAATCCAATATTCTATTCTCCTAAAAACCATTTCTAGAAAAATAGTCTGCGGGCATATCCATCCGCAAAAAATTCGTCCAAAACTGACTGTAAATAAAGCAATGAAAACAATACCAATAATCATTGAAATCACAAAAAGATGAAAATCTTGTGGCCAAAAAGAAAATCCAAAAATATTAAATCGTCTTTCTAATACATTGAATAATAAAAACTGATTTCCATTTATTTTTATAAACGGAGCAGCAATCAAAAAGATAATTAAAAAATAACTTACAAGTTTTCGTTTTTCATAATATTTTCCATTTGGTTTCTTTGGAAATATCCATGATCGTTTTCCTTCTTCGTCTATTGTAGCAATAGAATCTCTAAATGTTTCATTTTCTGGCATTTCCATTTTTACAGATTAGGATTTAGCATTGAAAGTCAATCTTCTTAAGATTAAAATTCTTTACTTTTTTTATTTTTCAAGTTGATGACTGTTTTTTAAACTGCTTGTTAGTTAATTAAAATGGTTCTACTGCAAATTTAGTGGAAAAATACATCAATGAATGTAAATCCTAAGGTCGAAATGACTAAACACTTCTAAAAACATTTTTATCCACTAAATTTGCAGTAGAACCATTAAAATCAAGTCTTATGTCTTGTAGCGAAGCGGTCTTTTTTCGTCTAGACTTTTACTTCTCATCAACCCAAATAGTACCTTCTGCTTCTTTTGGAGTTGCAGGTGTTGTTCCTTGAAATTGTAATAAATAACTAGAAACTTGTGCAATTTCTACAGGCTTTAAACTGCTTTTCCAAGCAATCATTCCTTTTCCATCACGTCCACCTTCTGAAACAACTTTAAAAACGTTTTTAATTCCTCCGCCTAAAATCCAGTTTTCATCTGTAAGGTTTGGACCAATTCCACCGCCACCATCTGCTTTATGACAAGCAACACAATTGGCTTCATAAATTGCCTTTCCTTTACTTAAGTCAGAAGCGTCTGTTAGTAACTCAACAGAGTTGTAATCTACCAAATTTTTAGCCGTTTTTTTGTATTCTTCAATGGCAATTTTGGCTTCGGCATATTCTGCTTCTAATTCTTGGTATTGATTGGGTCCATCAAAGACCTCATATTTAAACATATAAAATACTGCAAAAATGATAGTTGCATAAAAACTATAAACCCACCATGGAGGAAGACTATTATCTAATTCTTTTATGCCATCATAATCATGGTCTAAAATTATTTCATGTTCTTTTTCAATAGGTTTGCTTCCCAAGAGGTTTTTATACGTTTTACTAAACCAAGACTTTTCGTTTTTTAATTGATACGCTTGTTTTTCTTGTTCTGATAATTTGTCATATTTTATTTTCTCAAGATTTTTCACAATCGTTCCATTAAATAAAATAGCGATAAATAATGCACTCAATGCAAATACAATGGCTGGTTTTTTAACAAAATCAAGCGCAGTAGTGCTGTCTGATATATACCAAAGAATGGTAAATAGTACAATGGCAAATAAAAATGTTCTTATATGTGATTTCATATGTTTAGATTTATTGTTTTTTAAAGGTCATATGCTGTTCGCTATTAATCATTTCATTGTGTGATAAAATTTTTAACATGCTCGTTTCATATGTTTAGATTTTAATTTTTTAATTGGGAAACCATCTGTGCATGCCTTCCGCAGACAGGTTTGCAATTAATGGTTTATGATTCTGAGTTATTATTGGTTGTTTCAAAAGGAATATTACTCACTTTATTAATATAGTCTTTCTTGGCGGTAAAAACCCACCAAAATAAGACTACAAAAAAAGTAAAGAATATAATTAATGATATTAAAGGATATATTTCTATTCCTGAAATACTTTCCATGTGATGTTTTATAAATTTTAACATAGTTTCTAAGTTTTTAGTTTTCTACATTTTTTACTTTAATATCTGTACCTAATCGTTGTAAGTATGCAATCATTGCAACTACTTCTCGATTACGCATTTCTACAAAATCTTCTCCACCAGATTTTTTATCGGCTTCGTAATTTTTAGCAAAGTCAGGATCCGAATATAAGTTTTTTTCAATTTGAATTCCTTGCTCAAGCATACTTTGTTGTGCATTGGCAATTTCATCATCAGAATAAGGAACACCTAATTTCACTAAAGTTCTCATTTTCGCTTCGATATACGATTTGTCTAATTCATTTTTAACAAGCCATTGATATGCAGGCATTATAGAGCCAGACGATGTGCTTTGCGGATCGTAAAAATGATTTAAGTGCCAATTGTCGGAATACTTTCCTCCAATACGATGTAAATCTGGTCCTGTACGTTTACTTCCCCAAAGAAATGGACGGTCATACACAAATTCACCCGCTTTGGAATATTCTCCATAACGTTCTACTTCACTTCTAAAAGGACGTATCATTTGTGAATGACAACCAACACAACCTTCACGTATATATAAATCTCGACCTTCCAATTCTAAAGGCGTATATGGTTTTACACTGCTTATTGTTGGTATATTTGATTTTACCAGAATGGTTGGTACAATTTGGACAATTCCACCAATAAGAACTGCGATTGTTGCATAAATAGCTAATTTAACAGGTTTGCGCTCTAACCATCCGTGCCAAGTTTCTCCTTTAGTTCTATGCTTAGAAACTTTGGTAAGTGCAGGTGCTTCTGCCAATTCGTCTTCAACTTCTTCTCCTTGTCTTACCGTTTTAATAATATTGTAAACCAAAATAAACATTCCTATGATAAACATTGTACCTCCAATTGCACGCATCCAATACATTGGTATAATTTCTGTAACGGTTTCTAAAAAGTTACCGTAGGTTAATGTTCCATCAGGATTAAATTGTTTCCACATACTTGCTTGTACAACACCTGCAACGTACATTGGAAGAGAATATACGATGATTCCTAAAGTACCAATCCAAAAGTGTGTATTGGCAAGCGCAATAGAATATAGTTTTGTTTTAAATAAACGAGGCACTAACCAGTAAATCATTCCGAAGGTTAAAAATCCGTTCCAAGCCAATGCTCCAACATGCACGTGTGCAATAATCCAGTCTGTATAATGCGCAATTGCATTTACATTTTTAAGCGCCAACATTGGACCTTCAAAAGTTGCCATACCATAACCTGTAATTGCAACGACCATAAATTTTAAAACAGGATCGGTACGTACTTTATCCCAAGCACCACGAAGTGTTAAAAGTCCGTTTATCATTCCACCCCAAGATGGCATTAATAACATTACTGAAAAAGCAACACCTAAATTTTGCGCCCATTCTGGAAGTGCAGTATATAATAAATGATGCGGTCCTGCCCAAATATAAATAAAGATTAACGACCAAAAGTGTACAATAGATAGTTTATAGGAATAAACAGGTCTGTTGGCTGCCTTTGGAACAAAATAATACATCAATCCTAAAAAAGGTGTTGTTAAGAAAAACGCAACAGCATTATGTCCGTACCACCATTGTACTAAAGCATCTTGAACTCCTGCATATGCAGAATAACTTTTTAATGCACTTACAGGAAGTGCCAAACTATTAAAAATATGCAATACGGCAACGGTTATAAAAGTGGCTAAATAAAACCAAATAGCAACGTATAAATGGCGTTGTCTTCTTTTAATCATTGTACCTATAAGATTTACTCCAAATGCTACCCAAATTAAGGCTATAGCAATATCAAAAGGCCATTCTAGTTCTGCATATTCTTTTGAAGTGGTATAACCCAAAGGTAATGAAATTGCTGCGCCAACAATTAAAAGTTGCCATGCCCAAAAATTAAAACTACTCAAGAAATCACTATACATTCTTGCTTTTAATAGTCGTTGGGTTGAGTAATAAACCCCTGCAAAAATGGCATTACCAACAAAGGCAAAAATTACGGCATTGGTATGTAAAGGCCTTAAACGTCCAAAACTTAACCAAGAAATACCGTCTGTAATATTTGGGAATAAAAACATAAATGCTAATAGTAATCCTACAAGCATTCCTACAACTCCCCAAAGAATTGTAGCGTAAATGAATTTTTTAACGATTTTATTATCGTAATAAAATTGTTGTACTTCCATAATTTATAGTTTATTTGTTGTTAGTTTTGATTTTCTCGATTTCTTTTTTACAAGTTCATCTTCAAAAAGCATTCTTACTGAAGGAGTATAACTATCATCGTACTGTCCGCTTTTAACTGCTATTATAAAAGCAATAAAAAACCCAACAGCAATAACAATACTGATTATCAATAATATATATATAACGCTCATACCTAATTTGAAGTTATTGTTGCAAATATACGTTTATCTATAATTTTAAAATATGACATTTATCATATTAATTCAATTTTCTACCCAATATATTTGTTGCTATTGTTGTAAAGGTAACAACGCTTATAGAACTCAAAGGCATTAAAATAGCAGCAATTACAGGTAATAATTGTCCTGTTACTGCAAAATACAATCCAACAATATTATACATAAACGAAAGTACAAAACTCCATTTAATAATTTTAATTGCCGATTTTGATGCTTTTATATAACTGTATAATTGGTCAAATTTTGAAGCGTCTAAAATAGCATCGCAAGCAGGAGAAAATACATTTATGTTTTCTGAAATGGAAATGCCAACATTGCTTTGTGCCAATGCTCCAGCATCATTTAGACCATCTCCAACCATCATTATCTTTGCACTTTTAGATTGAAGACCTTTTATATATTCTAGTTTATCATCTGGTTTTTGATTGAAAATTAGTTTGGTTTTAGAAGGTAATAGTTTCTTTAAGTTTTCTTGTTCGCCTTCATTGTCTCCAGATAAAACAACTAAATCATAGCCCTTTTGAAGTTTGTTGAATAATTTTGATAATCCTTCTCTATAACTATTGTAAAAAGTAAATTTCCCTTTGTAAGAATCATTTATGCTAACGTGGACAGTCGTGTTTAAAACTGCGGTATTTGAAGTTTTTCCCACAAATTTTGCCGAGCCAATTTTAATATGAATGTCATTGTAAGATGCTTCAATACCTTTTCCTATAGATTCTTCAAAATGGTTTAAAGTGATGTTGTTTTTTGCCTCTAAAATCTCATATAAAGTTCTACTTAATGGATGGTTTGAACCTCTTAACGTATTTTTTAATAAAATTTCTTCAGCAATTGAAAGCGTTTCACCTTTATAAGTAGCAGTACTTTTTTTGTTTGATGTAATGGTGCCTGTTTTATCAAAAATAATAGTATTAATTGATGCCAATTGCTCTATTACTTTCGCATTTTTTAGATAAAATTTTGACTTCCCAAAAATACGAAGTAAGTTTCCCAATGTAAAAGGAGCAGATAATGCAACAGCACAAGGACAAGCAATAATAAGAACTGCCGTAAAAACATTCATTGCTTTAGAAGCATCATAAAACAACCAAAAAGTAGTGGAAATTACGGCAACACTTAGTACGAAAATGGTAAAATTTTTGCTAATTCTATTGGTAAGTGTTGTAAAAGGTTCTTTTGTTTTTTTGTGAAATACATCATTGCTCCAAAGTTGTGTAAGGTAACTTTGTTTTACCGATTTTAGCACTTCCAATTCTATAACTCCTGCTATTTGTTTTCCGCCAGCAAATAATTTATCTCTAGATTTTTTATACACAGTTTCAGATTCTCCAGTTACAAAACTGTAATCTATAGAAGCGCTATCGCTAATTAGAATGCCATCAACAGGAATTAGTTCTTCATTTCGGATAAGTAATCTATCGCCTTTTTTAATATCATATACTTGAACAGAAGTTTCAATAGTATCTGTAATTTTAGTTACAGCAATTGGAAAATACGATTTGTAATCTCGTTCGAAAGACAAAAAAGAATATGTTTTTTGTTGAAAAAACTTGCCAATTAATAAAAAGAAAATTAAACCAGACAAGCTATCAAAAAAACCAGTACCAAAATCAAAAATAATATCAACGGTGCTTCTAACAAATAATACCAAAACACCTAAAGCAATAGGAACATCAATGTTTAATAATTTTGAACGCAGTCCTTTATATGCCGCTATAAAATAATCTTGCGCTGCATAAAAAACTACAGGAAGCGAGAAAGCAAACATTAGCCATCTAAACATTGGCTTGTATTTTTCTAGCCAAAAACCATCCACTTGAAAATACTCAGGAAAAGATAAAAACATAATATTTCCAAAAGCAAATCCTGCAACGCCTAACTTATATATTAATGACCTGTCTATTTCAGATTTTCCAGTTTTATAATCTTCCAAAGAGATATAAGGCTCATAACCAATAGAACTCAATAATAAAACGACTTCTTTTAAAGAATAATTCTTGCTATTATAGGTAATGCGAACGGTCTTTTTTCCAAAATTTACTTGAGAAGATGAGATTTCAGGATGTAATTTGTTTAAGTTTTCGAGAATCCAAATACAGGAACTACAATGAATATGAGGAATATAAAGTGTAACAATTTGTGTTGTATCATCATTAAATTCAATTAATTTATCAATGATTTTTTGTTGGTCAAGAAATTCATATTTCCCTTGAATTTCTTTTGGAGTTGCTCCTGGAGAAGATTGTAAATCATAATAACAGGTCAAATCATTTTCAGAAAAAATTTCGTAAACGGTTTTACATCCATTACAACAAAATAGCTTCTGTTGGAATTCTATTAAATTTTTATCACACTTATCTCCGCAATGGAAGCATCGTTCACTATCCATAATTTGCTCATTTATACCTACAGCAAAGTTTATAAATGAGTTGCTATAAAAATATGATATATGTCATACTTTTATTATTTTTACAAAACCATCTATAATAGGATATGAGTAAGTGTCAACAATGTATTATTAAAGAGTTAAGTGCCCTAAAAACCTTAAACAACGAAGAACTTTCAAGAATTTCGGATTGTAAAACTACACTTGATTTTAAAAAAGGTGATGTGATTTTTGAAGAAGGCAAGCACATTAATGGTGTTTACTGTATTCGCCAAGGCATTTGTAAAATCTCTAAAACAGGTATCAATGGAAAAGATCAAATCATCAATTTTATTAGCAAAGGCAACTTATTAGGGCAACGAAGTGTTATATGTGATGAATCTACCAATCTTAAAGCTACTACAATGACAGATATGTCGGTTTGTTTTATCCCTAAGAAAGAGATTTTAAATAATCTTATGCATAATTCAGAGTTCTCTTTATCTGTATTAAAAGATATGTCAAATGCCCTTAAAGAAACTGATAATCACATTGTCGATTTGGCTCAAAAACCTGTTAAACAACGCTTAGCAGAAGCATTATTATACATTCACGATAGTTTTGGAGTTGATAAAGATGGAATGCTCAGCATCATTTTATCGAGAGAAGATTATGCAAATATTGTTGGTACTGCAACTGAGTCTGCAATTAGAATATTATCACAATTTAAAAAAGAAGGTTTGATTTCTACTGTAGGAAAGCAAATTAAAATCGAAGATAAAAAGGGTTTGGCGCGACAGTAAATTTGATGATTGAGGAGTAGTTAATTGCCCTTATAATACCTTTCCTTAACTTTCTTGATACTCTTGATGGTTTTCTCCATCCATTCTAATTTTTTATAAAAAATATCCTTTTCAGATAATTGCCAGTGAACATTGCTATTTCTCATTCTTTCTGTAACAGATTGTAATGTAATCGCTGCTGCAACAGAAACGTTTAAACTTTCAGTAAACCCAACCATCGGAATCTTTAAAAAACCGTCTGCTTGACTCATCATCATTTCTGAAACTCCAGTTTTTTCCACACCAAATACAAAGGCCGATTTTTTAGTAATATCAAAATTTTGTAACAGGCACGAATCATTATGAGGCGAGGTCACAATCAATTGATAACCTTGATTTTTTATGGTGTCTATACAATCTTGAGTATTAATTTGCTTCTTTCTATATCTAGAAAAATCAAGCCATTTCTGAGAACCTTTTCCAACTTGATTTGACATATAGCTCTTGTATTTATTTTCAATAATATGCACATCTTGAATCCCAAAAACATCACAACTACGTACAATAGCACTTGTATTATGCTTTTGGTATAGGTCTTCTAAAATTACAGTAAAATGTCGTGTCCGTTGAGACAGTATAACATCAAACAAATCTTTACGCCTGTCACTCAACATCGGAGCGATGTGATTGTAATAGTCTATATCTTCCTTTTTAATCATATTAATTAGTGCATCCGTTTATTTAACTAATCAACTTAAAAACCGCTTCATATAGTTTTCCGTCAGAAACGACACTTCCTTTTTCTATCAAATCAAATACCTCAATATTACGCTCTTTTACATAAGGTTTTTGACCTTTAAAGTATTCTATTGATTTATCTTGAGAATTATCTACAAACCAATTATAATCATCCGAAGTTAGAAGATTTATATCTTCTTTATTTATCTTCACAACTATTCGATGAATTTCCTCGATATCACATCTAAAAAGGTTAATAGAATTAGTTGAAAAGTGCTCTAAATAACTTGCTTTTTGTAATACTTTCTCCCAAACAACATCACTAAATACATTCATTTCTTCTTCAGCAACTTCAGGCTTATTTTCTTTTATCACATTCCACTCATCAACATCAATCTGTTGTGCTGCAAGAAAAGTGGCGAATTCTAAATGTAATTCTTCAAATTGCTCTTTGGTAAGTTGTCTATATTTCATTGTATTATAATTATGATACAAAAATAAAAAACCGTTCGCCAAAGACGAACGGTTTTTTAATATAAAGTATATTTCTTTATTACTTTGCTTCTGCAATAACTTCAAATGGCAATGCAACTACAACTGCTCTATGTAATCTTACATCAGCGTTGTACTTACCTAAACGTTTTACGTTTCCACCTTCTACTTTGATAAATTTCTTTTCTATCTCATGTCCTGCCTTTTCTAAAGCTGCTGCAACATCAATGTTGTTTACAGATCCAAATAATTTAGAACCTTCTCCTGTTTTTGCAGTTATTTTAATCTCTAATTCTTTAATTGCATTTGCAATTTTAGTAGCATCTTTGATTAATTTTTCTTCTTTAAATGCACGTTGCTTTAAAGTCTCAGCCAATACTTTCTTTGCTGATGTAGTTGCTAAAATTGCAACTCCTTGAGGAATTAAAAAATTACGTCCGTAACCGTTTTTTACAGTCACTAAATCATCTTTAAATCCTACGTTTTCTACGTCTTGTTTTAATATTAGTTCCATATCTTCCTCTTTATTATTTTAATAAATCGCCAACATATGGCATTAATGCTAAATGACGTGCTCTTTTAATAGCAACTGATACTTTTCTTTGATATTTCAAAGAA
>JAKITY010000067.1 GCA_021647835.1 Flavobacteriaceae bacterium
AATACTTTATAAGAAACATACGCATACGTAGAAAAAAATGTTATCAGTATAAATAAAAGAAACCCTTTCGTATGACTCATATTAATACTAAGATTCATTACGAGGGAATTAAATAACACGGATAGCATAATAAAATACAAAGCTGTTTTTAAGTGCAGAGATTTATTCTTTTTAATCCGATGATACGCTATAAAGATGAAGCTTATTAAAATAGGTGTATAAAATAAAAATTGACTTACCCTAACAAAAACGGAAGAATACATTGAAAAAATGTAATAATAACACAAAATAAATCCTATTAGTTCTATAGGTGATTTTAAAAGAGTAAGTGCTGTTTTAAAACGCAAGCGACTGTATTTTTTCATCAACAATTGTTGCTTTTCAAACACAACTTTATCTAAAGTTATTGAAGTCCCAAACTCTCGAATAAGAAAAGTTCTAGTTAATTTTACTTCAGGGTTTTCTTCTAGTTTAGAAGCAATATGGTCAATTAATTCTATGCGAACATCCCAAAACTTTACTTTTTGTTCTTTTAGATAATCGTCTATAAACTGTATTTGCTCTTTTGTTAATTCCATTACTCCAAACTAAATTTAGGGTTTACAATATGCTGCATCGTTTTTAAAAACTCTTGCATTTCTGCCAATCTATTTACGGTTTCTTTAGTGCCTTGTTCGGTTAATTTATAGTATTTGCGTAGTCTGTTGCCAATATTAGCAACTTCAACTTCAAGCGTACCATTTGCTTCTAATTTGTGTAATGCGGGATATAGTGCGCCTTCAGTGATTTTCAACTCACCTTTTGTTAACTCTTTCACCTTTTGTGTTATTTCATAACCATACATTCTGTCATTTTCTTCCAGTAACTTTAAAATAATCGTTTGTAATGAACCTTTATATAATTTCTGATTTCCCATAATTACTTACGTCTCGTTTTTATATCTATGACGATTCGCCCTCAAATATATACATAATTTTCTTATGTATAAGATCTTTAGGTATGATTTTTTTAATAGACCTCACAGGTTTTTGAAACCTGTGAGGTCTTAATCTAAAGAGTTTCTTATTTTTGTACGATAAACACATTTTTGAATGGCGCAATTTCACAAACTCACAATAAAAGAAATCAAAAAAGAAACTGAAAATGCAGTTTCTATTACATTTGATGTTCCAACAAATTTAAAACCTGAATTTAAATTCATTGCAGGTCAATACATAACTATCAAAAAAGAATTGAATGGAAAAGAAGTTCGAAGAGCCTATTCTATTTGTTCTGAACCAAACGACAACGAACTAAAGGTTGCTGTGAAATCAGTAGAAAATGGTACATTTTCAATATATGCAACAACAGTTTTAAAAGAAGGCGACACTTTGGAGGTTTCAAAACCTGAAGGGCGGTTTATTCTTAAACCTCAACCAAATAAAAACTACATTGCTTTTGCTGCGGGAAGTGGTATAACTCCTGTAATGGCAATGGTGAAATCAGCATTAAATGAAGATTGTACTTTTACGTTGGTTTACGGTAATAAATCAGCAAAAGAAACTATTTTTAAATCAGAATTAGATACTTTATCAGCAAATAATAGCAATTTAAATGTTCATTATATCTTCAGTCAAGAAGATGTTGAAGGCTCTCTTTTTGGTCGATGTGATACTGGAAATGTAAATTATTTTATTAAAAATATTTATAAAGAAATTTCTTTTGACGAAGTCTTTTTGTGTGGTCCAGAAGAGATGATTAAAGAGGTTACAGAAACGCTGATTAATAATAACATCTACAAAGAAAATATACATTATGAATTGTTTTCTGTATCAGTCGATGAAAATGCAATTGAAAATACTGATATCCGTGAAGGAAATACCGAAATTACAGTTGTGCTTGATGAGGAGGAAACGACTTTTATAATGCCGCAAAAAAAGAACATTTTAGAAGTTGCGTTGGATAAAGATTTAGACGCTCCATATTCTTGTCAAGGAGGCGTTTGTAGTAGTTGTCTTTGCCGAGTTACCAAAGGTGCTGCAATAATGACTAAAAATGAAATTTTAACGGATGGTGAGATTGAAGAAGGTTTAATTTTAGCGTGTCAGGCGCATCCAACAACAGTAAAAATTACGATTGATTTTGATGATATATGATTTAGTAAATTAACGTCAGTTCGAGTGATTCCGAGAAGAATGAACGGAATTGTATCGAGAACACTAAAAAAATTACTTCTCGATACAATTTTATTCGTTCCTCATAAAAACCACTCGAAGTGACGAGCGAAATATAAAATATGATAGAAGATATTCTCAAAGCAATTCCTATTGGTTTCGGACTCGCATTCATGATTGGTCCAGTATTTTTTATGCTTATTCAAACTAGTATTTTAAAAGGAGCAAGAGCAGCAATACTGTTTGATGTTGGTGTGGTTTTGGCTGATATAGTTTTTATCTTATTTGCCTACTATGGAAGTCATCAAATTTTAGTAAAAATCAAAGATGATCCAAACCTTTTCTTTATTGGTGGCGGAATTCTTTTTATCTACGGATTAGGAACTTTTCTTCAAAAAAAAATAAACGAAGTCAAAGTGAAAGAATTTGACGAGTTACCTGAAAAAAATAACTATTTTGGGTTGTTTTTTTCAGGTTTTTTCTTAAACTTTATTAATGTTGGTGTGTTGACTTTTTGGCTACTTCTTATTGTTGGTGTTGGTCCATCACTTGACATGAACGAATCTCGAGTTTTTTGGTTTTTTACAACCATTCTTATTTCTTATTTCATTACCGATATTGGAAAAATACTACTCGCAAAACAACTCCGAAAAAAATTAACTCCAAGCGTAATCCTTAAAATAAAACGCGGAATGGGAATTGTGTTGATGATATTTGGTTTGGCATTGGTTTCAAAAGGGTTTATTCCTCAAGAAAAGGTAGATACTTTTATTGAAAATAGAAAGTAATCGGATGACTTTGAGTCATTCGATTACTGAATTTTTTAATATTCACTCCACAGCCTCTACGAAATTATTTTTTCTATCAACATCAGCCATCATTTGAGAAGTATCTATCTCAACAGATTTTATTGATTTAGAAGTTTTAAAAGTATAGGTTGGATGTGTCCAAGCCCAATTTTCTAAAACCGTTGCCGAAGTTGGTTTTTCGCCAAGCATCATACGAAGTGGAATATAAAATTCTTCCGAAGTTCCATCAATATAAATAACCGAAACATCTATTGGCATTGGCATTTTACCTATTCTCTCAAGAGTTATAGATTTGTTTACAATCGTTTGGATTCCATAGTCTATTGTATTTGTAGTTTGCGTCCATTCGCTTAAATACCAATCTAATTGTACGCCCGAAACTTTTTCTGCAGTACGCATAATATCATTTGGTGTTGGATGCTTAAATTTAAAATCTTGATAGTATTTTTTAAGTGTTTTAGCCGTGTTTTCTTTCCCAATAATATATTCTAATTGTGTTAAAAATAGGTTTCCTTTGCTATAACTCGCCATTGAATACGCTCTGTTTTTATGATATCTATCCGCATGTTTTGCCAAAGACTCTTCAATTCCTCTTTTTACAACACTAAAATAAAACCTATACGCGCTTGTATGTGGGTTTTCTTTTTGGATTTTTAACACTTCATTTTCTGCTTTATCAGAAATATAACTTGTAAAACCTTCGTCCATCCAAGGATGTTTTGATTCGTTGGTTGCCAATACAAATTGAAACCATTTATGTGCCAATTCGTGCGATGTAACGCCAAATAAACTTTCAAACTTTCGCTCTCCTGTAATTAACGTACACATTGCATACTCCATTCCGCCATCGCCTCCTTGAATTACAGAATATTGCTTGTATGGATATTCTCCAATATGTTTACTGAAATAATTCATTAATTCAGCAGTTTTTGGTTGCAAATCTTTCCAGTTTTGAAGGTATTCTTCCTTCATGTTTTTTTTGTATAAAAAATGTAAGTCAATTCCGTCCATTTTATAAATATCGTGTTGGTATTCTGGATCTGCAGCCCACGTAAAATCGTGTACGTTTGGCGCTTTAAAATGCCACGAAAGTTTCTCTCCTTTTGGCAATTTTAATTTTTTTGAAGCGTCTTCATATCCATGACCTATTTCCTGTGGATTTTGCAAATATCCCGATCCTCCAATCATATAATTTTTATCTATATGAATGGTTACATCAAAATCTCCCCAAACACCTAAAAACTCTCTTCCAATATATGCATCTGCATGCCAACCTTCTATATCATACGCTGCTATTTTAGGATACCATTGCGCCATTGATAGCGCAACACCTTCTTTGTTATTTCTTCCAGATCTTCTAATTTGAACAGGCACTTGCGCCTCAAAAACCATATCAAAAGTAACGCTTTCGCCTGCTTTTATAGGTTCATTTAGCGTTACTCGTAAAATAGTTCCAACCGTTTTATGTGCTACTATTTTTCCATTTTGTTTTAATGATTTTACCTTAATATATCCTATTTCTGAAGGAGATAATTTACTAATTCTGTCTTTTACTCTTCTGTCAGGATCTGCTATATTTCTTGAACGTGTATCCATTTCAGAATCTGGCTGAAAGGCATTAAAAAACAGATGATAAAACACTTTGTCCAAATCATCTGGAGAGTTATTGGTATAAACTATTTTTTGTTTTCCTTGATATTGGTAGTTTTCTACATTCATATCAATATCCATTGTATAATCAACATGTTGCTGCCAATAATGAGGATTGCTTTTTACTTGTTTTGGATTGAATGTTACTGCTTTTTTTTGTGCGCAAGAAATGAGTATCAAAAATGAGAATGCTGTTAAAATTGTTTTTTTCATCTATTTTTTTCAATTAAAAATTTCATTAAATGTAAAGGTTTCTTTAAGTCGAACTCCTTTTTCGGTATGTTTTACGGTACATAATTCTGAGTACGCATCGTGTTCTAAAAATAAGTAAAATTCTTCATTTACTGCCTTATTTAAAAACAATTCTTTTTCGTCCAAGGTTAATAAGGGTCGTGTATCATAACCAATTACATACGGTAATGGTATGTGTCCTGTTGTTGGTAATAAATCCGCCATAAAAACGATGGTTTTATCTTGGTATTTTATGTGTGGAATCATTTGTTTGTCTGTATGACCATCTGCAAATAAAACATCAAATCCTAGAGGCGATTTTTCAAGAAAACTGTTTTTTGGTACGTCTATAAAGTTCAATTGTCCGCTTTCTTCCATTGGATTTATATTTTCTTTTAAAAATGATGCTTTTTCACGAGCATTTGGCTCTGTTGCCCATTTCCAATGGTTTTTATTTGACCAAAACTTTGCATTCTTAAATGCTGGCTCGTAAAAACTTCGGTCTTTATTCCATTGAATAGAGCCGCCACAATGATCAAAATGTAAATGTGTTAAAAACACATCAGTAATATCATCACGATGAAAACCATGTTTCGCAAGTGATGTATCCAAAGAAAATCCTCCAAATAAATAATAGTAACTAAAAAACGTGTCTGACTGTTTGTTCCCAACTCCTGTATCTATCAAAATCAAGCGATTTCCGTCTTCAATCAATAGACAGCGCATACTTAAATCAATGAGGTTTTTACTGTCTGCAGGATTTGTTCGTTCCCATAAAACCTTAGGAACAACGCCAAACATAGCGCCTCCATCGAGTTTAAAATTTCCAGTTTCTATTGGATAAACCTTCATTTATTATGATTTTTACAAAAATGCGAAAAAAAATGCGAAAACATTGTTAAAGAAAATAAAAAACCTTCCTGAAAATCAGAAAGGTTTTTGAGGCGTCGAGCGGATTCGAACCGCTGTAGGGGCTTTTGCAGAGCCCAGCCTAGCCACTCGGCCACAACGCCAAATTGTGATTGCAAATTTAATTATTTTTAGCTTGCAGGCAAGGTTTTTTGTTATTTCCTTTTTTTTCTGAGTTTTACGGTAACTTTTTCAACATTTCCACCAATTGGAGGATTCATTTTTGAAACAGATACATCGGCGATTTTCACCATTGGTATCTCATTTAAAATTCTATCCAAAATACGATCAGCAACATGTTCTAACAGTTTTGAGCGTATTTCCATCTCTTCTTTTACAATCCTATTTAAATGGACATAATCAACAGTATCAGAGAGTTCATCTGTTTTTGTAGATTTTGATAAGTCCGCCTTTACTTTTACATCTACACGGTAATCAGAGCCTATTTTCCCTTCTTCTATCAAACAACCATGATAAGCGTAAACTCGTATGTTTTGTACTTTTATTATTCCCATTTTGTAAATTTATACAAATGTAATTGATTTTCTATAAAATAGACCTCACAGGTTTTGAAAACCTGTGAGGTCTCGATTGAAAAGAATAAAAAAATTTAAGATATTTGCAATAAATAAATAAAATGAAAGTCCGCGAAAAATTCTTACTTATTTCTTTACTTACTATTATTTTAATTGCTATGATTGCTCAATTTTGGACGCCTATTTTATGGCTTTTCAGTATTGTTACTCCACTAATTTTACTAGGATTGTATGATATAACTCAAAAAAAACATACCATTCTTCGGAATTTTCCTGTGTTAGGGCATTTTAGATATTTATTAGAAAGTGTGCGTCCAGAAATTATGCAGTATTTTGTAGAAACCGATACGCAAGGACGTCCTTTTAATCGGATTTTTAGAACATTGGTATATACGCGTTCTAAAAAAGAAACTTCAACAACACCTTTTGGAACGCAAATGAATGTATATCGTTCTGGATACGAATGGATGGATCATTCTATGTATGCCAATACAACCAAAGATATTGGCGCATTTCCACGTGTTGTTGTTGGGAATAAAGACTGTAAGCAACCATACGCTATGAGTTTACTAAACATTTCGGCGATGAGTTTTGGTTCGTTGAGTAAAAATGCGGTGTTGGCGATGAACAAAGGCGCAAAAATGGGGAACTTCGCACACAATACTGGAGAAGGCGGATTGAGTCCTTATCACTTAAAATATGAAGGCGATTTAATTTGGCAAATTGGAACTGGATATTTTGGATGTAGAGATAAAAATGGTCATTTTTCGGATAAAAGTTTTGAAAAAGGCGCAAAGAAACAGCAAGTTAAAATGATTGAGATTAAACTTTCGCAAGGTGCAAAACCTGGACATGGCGGCATACTTCCTGCGAAAAAAAACACACCAGAAATTGCTAAAATTCGACATATAGAACCTTATAACGCAGTGCATTCTCCGCCAACGCATTCAGCGTTTTCTAATGCGACAGAATTTATGCATTTCATCAAAAAATGTAAAGATTTATCAGGAGGAAAACCTGTTGGGTTTAAACTATGTGTTGGAAAAAAACAAGAATTTATAGATTTGTGCGAAGCAATGATTTCTACCCAAATAATTCCCGATTTTATTGCCGTTGATGGTGGCGAAGGTGGAACTGGCGCTGCGCCTGTAGAGTTTTCAAACTCTATTGGAATGCCACTTCGAGATGGTTTGGTTTTTGTACACGACACATTGGTTGGTTATAATCTTAAAAAGGATGTGAAAATTATTGCTGCAGGAAAAATAGTTTCTGGTTTTCATATGGCAAGAGTCATTGCTTTAGGTGCCGATATTTGTAGTAGCGCGCGTGCCATGATGCTTTCTGTTGGCTGTATTCAAGCGTTGCTTTGCAATAAAAATAATTGTCCTGTTGGTGTTGCAACACAAAATGAGTCGTTGGTAAAAGGCTTAAATGTTGATGATAAAGCGGAAAGAGTTAAGAATTATCAGCACGAAACGGTGCATAGTTTTTTAGAGTTATTGGCTGCTGCTGGACTAAATAAACCCGAAGATATTACACGGAAACACATTAATAAACGCATCGGAATTAATAAAGTAATGCGATTTAGTGATTTATATCCTGAAGTGGAAGTTGGAGGTTTGTTAGTTAAAGAAACTGCTTAAAAAAATGAAAATTATAAATAGTACTATTAAAGATATTGACGCCATATTTGAGTTGTATGACGAAGCATCAAAATATCAAATAGAAGTGTTTATGGAGCAGTGGATTGGTTTCGAACGAAATTTGGTAGAAACAGAAATCAATGAAAATCGTCAATGGAAAATTATAATAGATAACGAAATCGCTTGTATTTTTGCGCTAACTTATAATGATGAAGTCATCTGGAAAGAAAAAGACAAACAGCCTTCAGTTTATATTCATCGAATATCAGTAAATGGAAAATTTAGAGGTCGAGGTTTTATAAATATTATCATAAATTGGGCAAAAGAATATTGCAAAATTCATCAAAAAGAATTCATTAGGATGGACACTTTAGGTCATAATCAAAAATTAATCGATTATTATGTTAACTGCGGATTTACTCATACTGAAACCATTAAAATTGATGCTTTAAAAGGAATGCCTGCACATTATAAAGGGACTTTGGCACTTTTTGAAATAGAAGTTAAAAAAAACTGATTTCTTGTTAGATAGATTTGCTAAATTTGCAATTCAATTTTGAAAAATGAGCGAAGAAACAAAATCATTAAATTTTATAGAACATATTGTTGAAGAAGATTTAGCAAACGGATTGGAAAAATCGCAACTACGTTTCCGTTTTCCTCCAGAACCAAATGGATATTTACATATTGGTCATGCAGCCTCTATTTGTTTAAATTTCGGTTTGGGAGAACAATACAACGCGCCTGTAAACCTTCGTTTTGACGATACAAATCCTGCAAAAGAAGAACAAGAATATGTAGATGCTATCAAAAAAGACATCGAATGGCTTGGCTTTAAATGGGCAAATGAATTATATTCTTCCGATTATTTTGGGCAATTATATGATTGGACAATTGAACTTATCAAAAAAGGGAAAGCCTATGTAGATACGCAATCATCCGAAGAAATAAGAACGCAAAAAGGAACGCCAACAAGCGTTGGAACGGATAGTCCGTATAGAAATAGGAATGTCGAAGAAAATCTTGCTTTGTTTGAAAAAATGAAAAATGGCGATTTTGAAGAAGGCACTTGCGTGCTTCGTGCAAAAATAGATATGGCACACAATAATATGCATCTGCGAGATCCTATTATGTATCGTGTTTTAAAAAAGGCGCATCATAGAACTGGCAACGATTGGTGTATCTATCCAATGTATGACTGGACGCACGGAGAATCGGATTATATTGAGCAAATTTCACATTCTATTTGTACGTTGGAATTTAAAAGTCATAGAGAATTGTATGATTGGTATCTCGATCAAGTTGTTACATCGGATAAACTACGCCCGAAACAACGAGAATTTGCAAGACGAAATTTGAGTTATACCATTATGAGTAAGCGCAAATTGTTGCAATTGGTAGAAAATAAGGTTGTAAACGGTTGGGACGACCCAAGAATGCCAACAATTTCTGGATTGAGAAGAAGAGGTTATACGCCAGAATCTATCCGTAATTTTAGCGAAATTTCAGGAATTTCAAAGCGAGATAATGTTACTGATGTTGCTTTATTAGAGTTTTGTATTAAAGATCATTTGAATAAAACGGCACCAAGAGTATTGGCAGTTTTAGATCCTGTAAAAGTAATTATTACTAATTATACTGAAGAAGAGGAATTTTTAGATGCAAATTATAATGATTATGAAGATGGATTTGGAAGTAGAAAAGTGCCTTTTTCAAGAGAAATTTATATTGAAAAAGAAGATTTTAGAGAAGAAGCAAATAAGAAGTTTTTCCGATTAAAATTAGGAAAAGAAGTGCGTCTTAAAAACGCATATATTATCAAAGCAGAAAGTTGTGTGAAAGATTCCGAAGGAAATATTACCGAGATTCATTGTACATACGACAAAGATTCTAGAAGCGGAAGTGGTTCTGAAGCAAGTAAACGAAAAGTAAAAGGAACGCTTCATTGGGTTTCTGCAAAGCACGCTATTCAAGCGGAAGTTCGTGTGTATGATCGATTGTTTTTAGAGGAAGCACCAGACAGTCATAAGGACAAAAATTTTATGGAATTTATCAATCCAAATTCATTAGAAACGATTACTGCTTTTGTTGAGCCGAGTTTGAAGTCAGCAAAAAAAGGAGAGAAATTTCAGTTTCAACGAAAGGGATATTTTTGTGTTGATAAAGATACTACAACGGAAAACTTAGTGTTTAATAGAACCGTTCCTTTAAGAGATTCTTGGGAGAAAATGGAAACTAAATAGTGTTATCTTTTTTAAAAAAATATAAATCGCAACTGTATTTTCACTTATTATTAAATATAATTGTAGGTCTTTGTATTACATTGTCTGATTATTACCACATTCCTTTAAGTGGTTTTAGAGATTATTTTATTTATTTTATTCATTTTTTGCTGTTGCAATTTTCCTTTTTTGGAATCCTTTATTTTTTGAGCATCAATAAGTATCTGTTTTATGCTACATTTTCTGTTTTATTTATGTCCTTGTCGCTATTAGGGTTTTATAAATATTCATTGGATATTAGTATTTCTAAGCATTTAATAGAGGCCATTTTTGAAGTAAGTCTTTTGGTTTCAGTTGATTTAATCTCTATTCCGTTTATTGGATATCTTCTCTTTATTGGAGTCGTTTTATATTTCATTTTTAAACAATATAAAAAAATAGTTGTAAATCAATTAAAGTCACCATTAATTATACTCGCTTTTTTAGGAATCGCAACTTATTTTAGTGCTGAAAATTACAGGTTTGGTACTTTTAAAAATAGGCTTCCTTATATTGCTTTTAATAGTGTTGTGAAATTTTTTCAAGAAGACAACCTTCTTCTTTTACCTGTTGATGATACTACAAAATCAACTGTAAATGATATTAATTTCGTTTTTATTCTTGGAGAATCTGTACGTGCAGATCATATTCAATTAAATGGTTATTCAAGAGAAACAAGTCCCAAATTATCTAAAAGAAAAAATATTATTAGTTATTCTGATTTATATACTCCGTTAACGCATACTGTTGCAAGTGTAAAACAGTTATTGACCAATCAAAGTGTAGATGATGCTGTAAAATCAAACGAAGTATATTCTCTTTTTTCCATTCTAAATACTGTTGGTTATAAGACTTCTTGGATTGGAAACAGTACTATTGTTAAGAGTTATGCGCCCATAATATTAAGCAATCAAAATGTACAATTGATAGATAAATTTCGGTCAATTTTGAGTTTTAATAAAGCACTTGACGAGAAAATGTTGCAACCGTTTGATTCTATATTAAAAACAAAGAAAAATCAGTTTATAACACTACATATGGTAGGAAGTCATTGGTGGTATGAAAATCGATATTCCGATGAATTTAGAAAATTTACGCCTGTAATAAACAGCAAGCATATTCCGTCTTTAGAACCTCAAGAAATCATCAATTCGTATGACAATACACTCTTATATTTAGATAATTTTATTGATGTTGTTATCAATTCTGTAGAAAAAACACATACAAAATCAATTGTAATGTATGTTGCAGATCATGGAGAAATATTGGGTGAAGACGGAAAATGGTTGCACGCTCAAGAAAGCGAAGCAAGTAAAAATCCTGCAATGATTATTTGGTATTCTGATGAATTTATAACTGCTTATCCAAATTTAGTTTCATCATTAAAAGAAAAGAAAGACAAACGAATTTCTGCCGATTTTTTCTATCATAGTATTTTAGATTTATTTCAAGTTCAAAACTTCGACTATGAAACGGAAAAAAGCATTTTCAGAAGTGAAAATAATGAACCTATTTTATCTTCAGAGTCTTTAGAATAGCCTCTAATTCAAACATATAATCGCGTTTATTAGACGCAGGAGCATAGGTAAATCCTTCTACAACAACCAACCGATTATTTGCTTTATCAACAACCGTATAATTTAAAAAAGGTCCTGCCATAAAATCTCCTTTAACTTCCCATTTTCCAAAGGTTTCGAAGGCTTTTTTACCATCTAACTCCACTAAAAATGTGTGTGGAGAATAGGCTTGTTCGGTAATTAAATACGTGTTTTTGTGTTGTCCTGGAATGTGTTTTTTTCCAATAGTATCTCTCACAGAAGTTATGTTTTGACCTTGTTCATCTTCTATAGAATTAATTGGCAATTGATACACAATTAAATTCATACTATGTCCTTGTCTAATGATATGTTTTCGCAGCCATAAAAACTCTCCTAAAGTATCTTTTACCAATCTAAATTTTGATGGGATTTCTAAAGTAACACCTATTTTTTCTAAGGTTTTTAAGGTTGAAATATCAAATTGTTTTTTTCTTAATTTTTTTTGAAGCACTTTTAATTCTGTACTCTTAAAAGTAGTTGTAATTTCTTGTTTCTTTTCGGCAAGCAATTTTATAAGACTTTTTTTATCTGTTGCTATTAAAGAAATAACCGTTTGTGGAGAAGCAGATACATTTGATTTTACAACAAACCCTTCTTTTTCTCCCAATCCAACTATTAAAACATTTCGCTGCGATTTAAACAGATTTTTATACGCACTTGTTGGGATTTGAGTTACTTTAAACTGAGGTTCTTGTTGTGGCAATCCAAGCACTTCT
>JAKITY010000003.1 GCA_021647835.1 Flavobacteriaceae bacterium
ACGTGTAGTTACGTGTCCAGAATCAGAAGTATCTAATCCAGCAATAATATTTAGGATTGATGTTTTTCCTTTTCCGTTTTTAGCAACAAAGGCAATTTTTTGATTTTTATTTATTCCAAACGAAATGTCTTGAAACAAGACACGTTCGCCATAACTTTTTGAGATATTTTCTACTGTAAGATAATTCACTAAATTGATTTTGTGCAAAGAAACAAAAAAGCCAATGAAATAGTAATATTTTAAAAAATTAAATGTTTAGAGTTGTATATTTGCAATCAACCAAATTTTAGAAAAAGAAATTTATATGAAAATTATTGTACCAATGGCTGGAATCGGATCTCGATTACGCCCACACACACTTACAACACCAAAACCATTAACATTAATTGCAGGAAAACCAATTGTGCAACGATTAGTAGAAGATATTGCACAGGTAGTAAATCAAAAGATTGACGAAATTGCATTTATTATTGGTCCTGTTGCAAAAGGGTTTCCTGGTGATACAGAAGAGAGATTATTAAAAATAGCAAAAGATTTAAATGCAAAAGGAAGTGTTTTTGTACAAGAGCAAGCCTTAGGAACTGCACATGCAATTCAATGTGCGAAAGCAGCACTTGATGGACCTTGTGTTGTGGCATTTGCGGATACTCTTTTTAAAGCAGATTTCACATTAGATGCAAATACTGACGGTGCAATTTGGGTAAAACAAGTAGAAGACCCAAAAGCATTTGGAGTCGTAAAATTGAAAGACGGAATTATTACTGATTTTGTTGAAAAGCCAGAAGAGTTTGTTTCTGATTTAGCCATTATTGGTATTTATTATTTCAAGGAAGGAAGTATTCTTAGAGATGAGATTCAATATTTGTTAGATAACGATATTAAAGATAAAGGAGAATATCAATTGACAAATGCTTTAGAAAACATGAAGCAAAAAGGCTTGAAATTTGTTCCGGGAACGGTAAATGAATGGATGGATTGTGGCAATAAAAATGTAACTGTTGCTACAAATTCTAAGGTTTTAGAATTACTTGAAAAAGACGGAATCAACTTAACTTCGGATGATGTTACTCTTGAAAATTCAACAATTATTCAACCTTGTTTTATTGGTCAAAATGTAGTTTTAAAAAATACAACTATTGGACCTTTTGTATCATTAGGAGAAAATAGCGTTGTTGAGAATTCAACAATCAAAAACTCTTTAATCCAATCAAACGTAAAAATTACGAATGCTAATTTAGATAACGCAATGATTGGTCACAATGCAAAATATAATGGCAAATACACTTCTGTAAGTATAGGAGATTATACAGAATTATTATAAAACATGTTAAAGCGAAGCACAAATTTTTACTTTTTTTTAGTACTTTTTTGTGCTTCTTTTTTGTCGTTCTCTCAAGACGATGATGGCATGACCTTGTTAAAAGATGCTGATGATAAGCAAATCAAGTTTGAGAATTATTATTTTGAAGCATTGAAGTATAAGGCAATTGGAAATTATTCACGCGCAATTACCGAATTAGAAAAGTGTCAACAATTATTTCCTGATGATAAATCAGTTGTGTTTGAACTTTCTAAAAATTATTTTCACATTAACAAAACTGATGAAGCGGCATTATATATTGAAAATGCTTTAGAAAATGATTCAAAAAATTATTGGTTTTTAGAACATGCTAAGAAAGTTTATTTAAAGCAATATAATTATCCTAAGGCAATAGAAACGCAAGAAAAAATAGTAGCGCAGAATCCTAAAAAAACAGAAGACTTAGTACTTATATATTTACAAGCGAAAGAATATAAAAACGCAAAAAAAACAATTGAATTGTTAGAGTCTAAACATCAATTTTCTTCAAGGCTTGAGCGTTTTAAGCAGATGCTTTCTAATTATTATGGTAAAAAATCAGTCGTTGTAAAGCAAGCGCCAACAAGTAATACCAGTTCATTGTCATTAGAAAATTTAAAAAAATCATTTAAAAAAAACCAAGAATATAAGGTTTTAAAAGAAATATTATCGTCTGAATTTACAAACAAAAATTTCGATAACTTATTGATATACAGCAATAAAGGTTTAGATTTATTTCCGGCACAACCAATGATATATTTAATGAACGCCAAATCATTGGTTCAAAATAAAAAATATAATGAGGCAATAGACGTTCTAAATAATGGCATCGATTTTGTAGTTGATGATACAAATTTAGAAATTGATTTTTACGAGCAATTTGCTCAATGTTATGAGGCTCTAAATCAAGTAAAAGAAGCAAAGAAGTATCTTGATAAAGTTAATCGATTGAAAAACAACATCAATAAATGATAAAATATTTAAAATACATTCTTGTTCTTAGCGTATTTTTAACTTCATGTAAGTCAAAGAAAGCCACTACAAACACTACTGTTATGTCAATGTCTGCCAAAAAAATCATCAAGAACCATTATAGCAATAGTTTTGATAAAAAGACAATAAAAGCAAGACTTAAGGCAAAGTATCAAGATAATAAAAACTCTCAAAGTATTACTATAAAACTTCGATTAGAAAAAGATAAAGCGATATGGATGAGTGGAACAATTTTAGGGATTCCATTAGCAAAAGTTTTGATTACACCAACTCGTGTTGTGTATTATGAAAAGATAAAAAAGACTTATTTTGATGGAGATTTTAGACTACTAAGCGATTTTTTGGGCACTAAAGTTGATTTTGAAAAATTACAAAATCTGTTGATTGGTCAAGCAATATTAAACTTAAAGAATAAACGCTACAGATCTGAAACGGACGACTATTCGTATTTGTTAGAACCAAAAAAACAAGAAGAGTTATTTGACATATTGTTTTGGTTAAACCCTTTGACTTTTAAAGTAAATAAGCAAGAAGTTCGTCAACCAATAGAGCAGAAGAAACTAACGGTTTCATATATTGAATATCAAAATATTTCTGGTGAAGTTTTTCCTAAGAAAATCAATATTATTGCGATAGACAAGACAAAAAGAACATTATTAGATTTAGAATATCGTTCAGTTGAGTTTGATAGGAAATTAAGTTTTCCGTTTAAAATTCCTTCAGGATATAAAGAAATTAAGTTAAAATAATGAGTTTTAAACATTTCATATGTATAGTTTTCTTTTTATTTAGTTTGAATGCTGTTTCTCAAACTAGAAAAGAGTTAGAGGCGCAACGAAAAGAGTTACAAGAACAAGTAAATCAGATTCAAAGATTACTTTCTCAAACAAGGTCTGTTGAAAAAACAGAATTGGAAGAGTTGAGTGAATTGAATTTACAGATAAATGTTCAAGTAAAATTGATTAAGGCTTTTAATGCCGAATCTAAAGCGTTAAACAAAGAAATAAAATCAAACGAGAAAAAAATAAAATCACTTGCCGATGAATTAAAAGCGTTAAAAAAAGATTATGGAGAGATGATTTATAAGTCTTATAAAAGCAAATCTCAAAATAGTAGGATTATGTTTTTATTGTCTTCTGCTAACTTTCATCAAGCATATAAAAGGTTACAGTATATGAAGCAATATACTGATTTTAGAAAAGCGCAAGGCGTTCAAATAGGTAAAAAATCTGATAATCTGTTAGTTTTAAATGATACGTTGAACATCAGAAAAAAAGAAAAGGAACTATTAACAAAAGAAAGTAAAATAGCGCAAAAAGAAATTGAAAAAAGAAAAGAGGAGCAACAAGAAGTTGTTGCAAAAGTAAAAAAACAAGAGAAAAAATATATCTCTCAAATTAAGAAAAAGCAGCGTGAAGAGCGCAAAATTAACAAGAAGATTGACAAGATTATTCGCGATGCTATTGCTAAATCTAATAAAAAGACAGGGAAAAAATCATCAAAGTTTGTAATGACTTCCGAAGCAAAATTACTTGCTAAAAACTTTGAAGGAAATAAAGGAAGGCTTCCTTATCCTGTAAAAAAAGGTGTTGTTGTAAGGCGATTTGGAACTCAAAAACACCCAACAATTCCAGGAATTACAGTAGAAAGTGCAGGCGTTTATATTTTAACAGAAAAGGATTCAAATGCTCGTGCGATATTTGAAGGGGAAGTTATAGAAGTTCAAGTAACTCCAGGAAATAAAAAAATGGTTTTAATACTTCACGGAAATTATATTACAGCGTATGGAAACCTAGAAAATGTATCGGTAAAGGCTGGAGAAAAGATATCTATTAAACAAAAAATAGGGAAAATTTATACAGATAAAATTTCTAAAAAAACAATTCTTAAATTTTATATAAGGAAAAATTTAACCCGCTTAAATCCTGCTAGTTGGGTTTATAGAATGTAATTATTGGCCAAACAATGCTTTTAACTCTGTTGCTTGTTCTGGCAATATTTTTCCTGCCAATAGCAAACTAAGTTGTTTACGCCTAAGTGCTCCTTCAAAACGTTCTTTTTCGAGTTTGGTTTCAGGAATTATTTCAGGGACTTTTACAGGAGTTCCAGTTCTATCAACTGCCACAAATGTGTAAATTCCTTCGTTGACTTTTGTCTTTTCGCCAGTTTCACGGTCTTCAATCCACACATCTACATAAATTTCCATAGAAGATTTAAAAGCACGAGACACTTTAGACTCAACGGTTACAACACTTCCAACAGGAACGGCTTTGTTAAAAGCCACATGATTTACAGATGCCGTTACAACAATTCTACGCGAATGTCTTTGCGCAGAGATACTACACGCCCTATCCATTCTTGCTAATAATTCACCACCAAAAAGGTTGTTTAATGCGTTGGTTTCTCCTGGAAGCACCATATCTGTAAGTATCGTTAAAGAATCTTTAGGGTTTTTTGCCATCGTTTGTTTTTTTGACAAAGATAGTAGAAAGGGACAAAGAATCAAAGATGCAAAGTCGCAAAGTTTTGTGAAAGGGATAAAGTTTTTTAGGAAATAAAAATATTTATAAGGTTTATTTATTTGCGCCTCTTTACCTCTGCTACCTTGTGCCTTTTAAAAAAACTAAAATTCTTGAACAAGTAGCCAAGCATCAGAAGAAACGGTACGCTTGATAATTCGTAGGTTTTTTAAAGCGTCATATTTATCAGCAAAACTACCATAAGAAACTTGCGTTAAATTCCATTTATTAATACCGAGAATTTGAGCATCATATCCTTTTTTGATAAGTTGCGCAACCTTCTTTTCAGCATTTTGAGGCTCTCTAAAAGCACCAGCAATTACGTGATAATTTTTAACTTCTTTTGCTATATTTAATGTGATTGCAGGCAACGGATTTGTAATTACAAAAGTTGCTTGTTGAATTTTTTGCTCAACATCATCTTGTTGCTGTTGCTCTGCCAAAAGTTGGCTTTGATATTGATTTTTATTGTATTCATTCCAACCAAAACTTCCAACGGCAAAAAGTATCGCTGCAGTTGCTGCATATTTTAAGAATAACGGTGTTTTTCTACGTTCTCTTTCTGATGAAATAACCTCAGGAGAGACGACTTCTAATTGACGAACTTTTTCGGCATATTCTAAGCGTTTTATAGCAGGAGAAGAAAAAGAATTCAATCCAAATGACGATGTTAAATAATTAACGGAAGAAGATGGCTCAAAAATAATTTTTTTATCATTATTTAATGATAATGAACCAATTTTTGAAATTTCAACAGACTCATTGTTAAGTAATTGATTCCAGTTTTGAACTTCTTTTTCTATTTTAGAAACAGCATCCGAAAAAGGTATTTTCTCAACAGAAGCAATATAATTTGCCAACAATCCATCATTATTTTTTAAATGACTATTAAAAGTAATCTGTTTTTTAGGCGGATAAAAAGTATAAGTGAAATGATTTACTTTGGCTGAAGTTTCATTGGTAATAAAACCTCCAAAATCAGGCACAATCACACATTCGTACCTGTATAATAAATCACTTATATAATTGTCTAATTTCATTGTCACAAATATAAAAAAATAGCCTTTTAATTTGCTAATAAAATAGATGAGTTATTAACAAACTTAGAAACAATTGAAGGTCAAGGAAGTAAAAGTATTGTCAGTTCGAACGCAGTCGAGAACTATATCAAATAAAAGAGAGGCTTCGACTCCAATCGACCAGACATTATAAGATGAAAACAATAATAAAGTGTAATATTTTTTACGGGATTAATGCAAATTAGCAATTATTTTATATCTTTCAATTTCAAATTGTTATCAATGCTCGAAAAAGAACTAATCGCAGTTTTGGCACTTCAAAAAGTCAAAGGAATAGGCAATATTATTGCTAAGAAATTAATTGCTCATTGTGGTAGTGCAAAAAATGTATTTGCTGAAAAACGAGCACTTCTTGAAAAAATAAACGGAATAGGAAGTTTTACGATTAAAAACCTGAATGATAAGCAGTATTTTATTCGTGCTGAAAAAGAATATAAATATATCACCAAAAATAAGATTAAGACAACCTATTTTCAAGATGACGCTTTCCCAAATCGATTAAAACATTGCGCTGATGGACCAATTTTGTTATTTCAAGATGGTAATATAAACCTACAAAATAATCGAATCATTAGTATTGTTGGCGCTCGAAAAATGACCAATTACGGTCGTGATTTCATCAATCAATTTATAGAAGAATTAACACCTTACAATCCAATAATTGTAAGTGGTTTTGCTTATGGAGTTGATATTACAGCGCAAAAAGAAGCGATGAAAAACAAGTTACAAACCATTGCTGTTCTCGCTCATGGATTGGAGCAAATTTATCCAAAAACACACAAGAAATATATCAATCAAGTAAATGAAAATGGTGGTTTTTATACTGAATTTTGGCATGACGAAGATCCACTTCGCGAACATTTTTTAAAACGAAACCGTATTGTTGCAGGAATTTCAGAAGCAACAATTATTATAGAATCTGCTGAAAAAGGAGGCTCGTTGGTTACGGCTGATATTGCCAATTCTTATAGTAGAGATGTCTTTGCAGTTCCTGGAAAAACAACAGATAGTTTGAGTAAAGGCTGTAACAACTTGATAAAATGGAACAAAGCAGGAATTTTAACTTCTGCACAAGATTTGATTGATGCACTTAATTGGGAAATTACTTCTAAATCACAAGTTGCTGTACAAAAACAATTATTTGTTGAAATGACTGAAGAAGAACAAAAAATTTACGACTACCTACTTAAAAATGGTAAAAAATATCTCGATACCATTGCATTGGATTGCCAAATTCCAGTCTATAAAATGGCAAGCCTCCTTTTTAACCTTGAAATGAAAGGTGTTTTGAGACCTTTGCAAGGTAAGTTGTTTGAGGTTGTTTAGTTTAGAGTGGTGGAAATTATTTTTTCTTTTTTATGCTGAATAAGACTTTTTCATATTGTGTCAAATCACAATCTAAATGATCGTATTTTCCACCTCTATTAATTTTTACTTTCTCTCCTCTTTCTCCATTCTTTTTTATTCGAAACCCAAAATTTGGCTTTGAACCTCTAAACTTCTCTACCAATTGAAGATTACCATCGTAAATAAATGTTTGAGGAACTACATTTACTTGGGTTAACTTATTAAATAATGTTTTATTATAATCAAAATAAAACTCAAAAGGCCATTTGTTTTCTTTTATCATTTTTAGCGCCTTTTTCCTTTTAGATTTTGGCTCTGTAGAAATAACTATAATTTTTACTCCTGTTTCTTTTTGCCATTCTTTATATACAGGTTTAAATGAGTTTAACAAATCTATACACGGCACACAATATGTACCCCAAAATTCTATAATAATTGGCTTGCCAGAATTATAAAATGACCTTGTTAGTACCGTTTTATTATCAACATCTCTAACACTAACCGTTGTTGGGAGCCTTTCTTGTGAATTGCTTATACTTGTAAACAATACAATCAGTAAAAATGTGTATACTTTTTTCATTTATTTATTATTGGCGAATAACATTTTAAGGTCATTCTGATAAAGTATTAATTGTAAGGCTAATGCCATAATTATTTGCCATAAAATATATGGCAACATTCTATTAGAATCATTTACACCTATATTATCCCAAAAAAACATGGAACATAAAACCAATAGAATAATATTACTAATAATTACATATAAACTAAACTTAGTTTTAGGTATGTTAAATATAAGTCTATATATACATATAAATGTTAGAGGAGCAACCAAACATACGCTAAAGATTATGATTAAAAATTTTACGCTATCCTCTCCTAAAGTTGTTTGTAATAAATTCTCTAAAATACTATACAAACCTAAACTAAAAATTCCTAAAAAAAATGATATTATACTAATTAGAATACTTGTGAATATAGCTAAAAACGGTTTATAAACATTAATTTTGAACTTAGATAGT
This sequence comes from Flavobacteriaceae bacterium, assembly GCA_021647835.1. Classification (GTDB taxonomy): domain Bacteria; phylum Bacteroidota; class Bacteroidia; order Flavobacteriales; family Flavobacteriaceae; genus Urechidicola. The sequence continues at coordinate 8,300 of JAKITY010000003.1, forward strand.
TTCCAATTTGAGATACCAATAATTAAACCAAATGAGATAGGTAAATATAACAGGCCAAATTCTTTTAAAAAGTTCAAAGTTGTTAGAATATAAAATGCCAATAGTAAAAAAACAGATGGCAGTAAAATTTTAATCCAAATTTTATAATTACTTATAGTTTCAAATTTTAATCGCATAATATTTGGTCAATTGTTTCATTACTTTCCAATAATTCTTTTATCTTTTCTTTGTCAACTCTAACTGCTTTTTTTGGCACTATGGCTGCTTGACCTCCATTATCATTTATCCATTGAGTTATTTCTTGTTGCATATTTAACCACGTAGCCTCTGCAATATTATAATAATCATCTTGCTGACATTCTTCATCATTCCCTGTTATAAGTGAAGGGTCTTTACTCATAATATCACTAAGTCTTGCTACATCTACAGCTCTTGTAAACAACTCTAAATTTCCATTTTGATTGATAATCCATCCCCATTGACGATTACCAGAAAAAGGTTGAGTTCCTGTATCAGGTGTAAAAATTGTTGAGATAGTCCAATCATTCACAGTATAATCAGAGACTATAATAGCACCTTCATCTGCTGCTAAACTAGTAAATAACCCATCTGCACTAGCTTCAATTAAAAATATTGCAGTTAATGGATTGTCGGATATAAATAGATTACCATCATTTATTGTGAAAGGCACAAAGTCCCAATTAATATCTGCCGTATTAGAAAGATTGAGAGGAATATTACAAGTAAATTGAAAGTTATCCATTTCACCACTTGCTAAATTCACAAAATTAGACCTATATTGATTGTAAATTTCTTCCTCTGTATCTGGATTCCCATCATTATCAAAATCAGGATAAGTTGTTATTTCTACAGCATAATAATCAATATTAGCAAGAGGTACATTACCATCAGTAATTGGTTGATTATAATAACCACTACCTAGTGCATTTAATCTATCTATACATGCTGTTGGCAATGTATGGTCGTATAACATTTGATAGTTTGCAATATCTAAACCATTTTGTTGTGCGCAATTTTGAATTAAAGCCCAAGGGTTGGTTTGTATTATACTGTCTAATTCTTGATATCTTTTAAATTTTGCGTTAGGAATTTCAACTCCAATGTTTGAAAAATCTATTGAGAAACTTTGCGCATCAGCTGAGCAATTATTGGCTTGTAAATAACTATTTAACTCAAATACAACTGTACTTTGTGGTATTTGTGATTGCTCATATAAATACGTTCCTAAAACTGGATTCAAATTTGTTAAACAATCTAAAACACTATTTAATGCTATTGCGCTTGGTGATAAAACAACAGCAACAGGAGTTGGAGGAGGTGGAAGACCTACATAGCCTCCTCCATTTCCTGTAGTTCCATTTGTGTTATTCGTATTATTTGAATTGTTGTTGTTATTTGTGTTATTATTGTTAGGGTTTGGATCTGGATTTCCAGATGGATTACCATCATCATCTTCACTTGTATAACCATTACACCCTATAACATGTGCCATATAATATACAGTCACACCATCTGCCGCAATGAGTTCTTCAAACTCAATCAAACAATCATCTACAATTGCTAAATAAGAACTTTTATTTAAATAATCTGAGAAATCACCTAAATTAATCTGACTTTCATTTACATATTCTTTAAGTAAAAATAAATCAAGCGAACTATTATCATTAACGGTATATTTATATTTATAAATAAAAAAATCATAATTGAGGCTATCATTTTTAATGATAACAAAGTTTTCAAAATGTGATTCTTCTGAAGTAGGTGTTTCTATTCTAAAAGAATATGATTCAATAGAATCTCTTGTTACTTGAAAAATATTATCCGTCAAAATTGTAAAACTCCCATCATTAGAATCTATTTTAGATACTTCTTCACCTTTTTCTTTGGTCTTATTTACATCAAGTGACTTTGAAATTTTTTCTATTGCGTTTCGCAAACTTTCTTTTTGTTGTAATTGCTCTAAAGAAATTCGCTTTACCTGTATTCCTTCATTTACAGATTGCTCTTCAACCATTGAAGTTTTTTCAAAATTGTCTTTCTCACAGTTCACAAGCAACAAAGAAATTCCAAAGAGAAAAATAAAAAGTTTAAAATAAGTTTTAATAATACGTTTCATAGCGTTTATGTGGTTTTAAAATTAGTAAATATTATTGAATTAAGTGATATACAAAAATAAATCTCCAACAATTTTTTCCAAATATAGAAATAAAACTTAAACCCAACAAATATGTTGGTCTAATAATTTCTCATTACTGCTACTTTCGATTTTAAGTAATGTAAGAGCAGTATGGGGTTTTCTAAAGATGTACTATTCATTAAAAAAATAGGGCATCAGATAAAGAATTTTCGAAAATTACAAGGAATGACTCAGTTTGATTTAGCAATTAAATCTGAAATGGAAGAAAATGCCTTGCAGCGAATAGAAACAGGTCGTACAAATCCAACTATAAAAACACTACTTAAAATAACTGAAGCATTGGATATTGAACTGTTTGAGTTGTTTGTTTTTAAAGATGTTAAAAAAGTAGAGTAGCCTATATCCTCATCAAAACCTCCAAAGCCTTTTCTACCGAATCTATACGAATAAAGGTAATCAAAAGTCGCAACCCTTTTTTGGTTTCCTTTTCTTTCATCACACAAGATGTTGGGTTTTTTTGAACGTAGTTTAAAACGCGTGTAAAATTTTCGGTTTGATAAAAACCACTTTGTTGGTCGGCAATAAAATAGCCAATCAATCGCTTTTTCTTCAAAATAATGCGTTCCAAACCAATTTCTTTGGCAATCCATTTGATACGAACGCTGTTAAATAAATCTACAACTTGCGTAGGAATTTCACCAAAACGGTCAATCATATCAATTTCAAATTGCTGAAGTTCTTCTTCGGTTTTTAGTTCACCTAATTTGTTATACAAACTCAATCTTTCAGAAATTACAGAAATATAATCATCGGGAATTAAAACTTCAAAATCAGTGTCAATTTGTACTTCTTTGACGTACTCTTTTACCTTTTTATTCTTTTTATACAATTCTTTAAACTCATTTTCTTTGAGTTCTTCAATGGCTTCATTCAATATTTTTTGATAGGTATCGAAGCCAATATCATTGATAAATCCACTCTGTTCTCCGCCCAATAAATCTCCTGAACCACGAATTTCTAAATCTTTCATTGCAATGTTAATTCCGCTTCCTAATTCAGAAAATAAAACTAAGGCTTCAATGCGTTTTCGAGCATCGTCCGTCATTGAATGATATGGAGGCGTAATGAAATAACAGAATGCTTTTTTGTTGGAACGACCAACACGTCCACGCATTTGATGTAAGTCTGAAAGTCCAAAATTATTGGCATTATTAATGAAAATAGTGTTGGCATTTGGAACGTCCAATCCGTTTTCGACAATGGTTGTAGAAACTAATATATCAAATTCATTATTCATAAAAGAAAGTATCAAATCTTCCAGTTTTTCACCTTTCATTTGACCATGACCAACCGCAATTTTTGCATCAGGAAGCAAGCGTTGCAACATTCCTGCAACCTCTTTGATGTTTTCTATTCTATTGTGAATAAAAAAGACTTGTCCGCCACGAGAAATTTCATATTGAATGGCATCTCTTATAATTTCTTCCGAAAACCGAATGACTTGCGTCTCAATAGGATGGCGATTTGGAGGTGCTGTATTAATGACTGATAAATCTCTTGCAGCCATCAAACTAAACTGTAATGTTCTCGGAATTGGTGTTGCGGTTAAGGTTAAAGTGTCCACATTTTCTTTAATCGTTTTCAATTTATCTTTTACCGATACGCCAAATTTTTGCTCTTCATCAACAATTAACAACCCTAAATCTTTAAATTTTATGGCTTTATTGGTTAGTTGATGCGTTCCAATAACGATGTCTATACTTCCGTTTTCCAATCCTTTTAAAACTTCATTTCGTTGTTTTGCAGTTCTAAATCGGTTTAAATAATCAACCGTTACAGGAAAATTTTTCAAACGTTCTGTAAATGTTTTATAATGTTGAAAAGCAAGAATGGTTGTTGGCACTAAAATAGCGACTTGTTTTCCATTATCAACCGCCTTAAAAGCGGCACGAACAGCAATTTCTGTTTTTCCAAAACCTACGTCTCCACACACCAATCTATCCATTGGTTGCTCTTTTTCCATATCGGTTTTTACATCTTGTGTTGTCGTAAATTGGTCTGGCGTATCTTGATACATAAAACTCGCTTCCAATTCGTGTTGCATAGAAGTATCTGTACCAAATTGAAACCCTTTTTGCGTTTTTCGTTTTGCGTATAATTGAATTAAATCATAGGCTATTTTTTTAACGCTTTTTTTCGTTTTTTGCTTTAATTTTTTCCACGCACCAGAACCTAATTTATACATTTTTGGTGCTTTGCCATCTTTGCCGTTGTATTTAGAAATTTTATGCAACGAATGAATGCTGATATACAATATATCTCTATCGCCATACATCAATTTAATGGCTTCTTGTTGGTTACCTTCAACGTCTATTTTTTGAAGTCCGCCAAATTTTCCAATTCCATGATCGATATGCGTAACGTAGTCGCCAACTTCAAGATTGCTCAATTCTTTGAGCGTTATGGCTTGCTTTTTAGCATATCCATTTTTTAATCTGAATTTATGAAAACGCTCAAAAATCTGATGATCTGTATAGCAAACTATCTTTATGTCATTGTCAATAAAACCTTGATATAAAGGAAGAACAACGGTTTTGTAAGTAACCTTTTGTTCGGCATCTGTAAATATATCATCAAAACGTTTGGCTTGTTTTTCCGAGTCGCACAAAAGGTAATTTATATATCCTTTTTCGGTGTTTTTCTGCAAATCTTCAATCAATAAATTAAATTGTTTATTGAATGATGGTTGCGGTGTTGTGTTAAATTTTATATGTTGGTTGTTGAGCGTAGTCTGTTGGTTGCTGAGCGTAGTCGAAGCATCAACCAAAGAAAACGCTTTCAATTGATTTTCAATCAAATTCCCACTACAAAACAATGTTTCGGGTGTTGCCCGTTTTGTTTCTCCTGGTATTTCTGAAAAAATAGTTTTTGATTTTTCAAATAACGTATCTAACCGAGTAGAAATCAGTTCTGTATTTTTTGAAAAAATGATGGTATCTGAATGAATATATTTCAAGAAACTTTCTCTTTGCTTGTACTGATCGGAGTCGAAGTGTTCGTCTAGAAATTTCTTTTCAATCGTTGGTATAATGCTAATTTTTGTTACCTTTTCAGAAGATAATTGTGTTGCGATATCAAAGGTTCTGATGCTTTCTACTTCGTCTCCAAAAAATTCAATTCTATAAGGTGTATCGTTAGAAAAAGAAAAAACATCAATAATTCCACCACGAACAGAAAATTCTCCAGGTTCTGTAACAAAATCGGAGCGTTTAAAGTTGTATTCAAAAAGCATTTCGTTTATAAAATCTAAGGAAACCGTTTCGCCAACAGCCAATTTTAAGGTGCTTTTTTCAAGCACTTTTTTAGTGATAACTTTCTCAAACAATGCGTTGGGATACGTAACAATGATTGCCGCTTTTTTGCGAGAATTAATGCGATTCAAAACCTCAGAACGCAATAAAACATTGGCATTATTAGTTTCTTCAATTTGATACGGTCTGCGATACGATTCTGGATAAAAAAGTACGTTTTTATCGCCAACCAATTGCTCTAAATCATTGAGATAATAGGCTGCTTCTTCTTTATCATTAAAAATTAAAAGAAAGGGTTTTTCTGCCTTTTTGAAAGTTGCTGCAATAACAAAAGACAACGCCGAACCTGCCAAATTCGTAATTTGAAAATGGTTTTTTTCGTGTTGTAATTGCTGCACAATCTCTTTAATTTTTGATGATTGTTCGTAAGCAGCAACGATATTCTGTTTACTCAATTAGTAGCATTTTGTGCAAAGATATGCTTTCGTTAGAAAAATTACGTCAATTCGAGTGGTTTTTGTGAATGAAATGAAGAAAAATTGTATCGAGAATAGTAAATTTAAGTTCTCGATACAAAATTCTTGTCAGAATTTCACTCGAACAGACGTGAATTTAAAAATATCTATAAATAATTAAGAAATTTAGTATGTTTAAGTATCTTTGCAATATTAAAATAAAAAAACATGTCAATTTCAGATTTATATTCAAGTGGCGCTCATAAAAGAGACTTAGGTCACTTTGCAAATATTGTTAAACTTGCTTTAGCAGATGATATTATTACCGAAGGAGAGCAACGATTATTGGATAGAATGGCAAGGCGTTTAGAAATTTCGGAAGACGAATACAAGAATATCCTTAAGAATCCAGAAAAATACCCAACAAATCCGCCTGTTGATTATGACAAGCGAATTGAACGTTTGTATAACTTAACGAAGATGATTTTTGTAGATAACGAAGTTGTAGGAAATGAAGCAAGTGTTATGAGAAAGATTGCAATTGGATTAGGGTTTCCTACCGATAATGCAGAGAAAGTTGTGGACGAAGCAATTCATTTGACAATGAATGATAATGATTTAGAAGGTTTTACAAAAGCAGTGAAACGTGTAAATAAAATCTAAGTATAGGAATAAAACTTATAAATTAAACCGTTCACTTTGTGAACGGTTTTTTTGTTTATATTTGAAAAGAAACAAAGTATCTATAATGTTTAAAAAAATAATTTTACTATTTTTGACTATTATCGTAACTTCTTGTAGTACAGCGTATAATATCAAAAAAAAACTAAAAAGGGAGCATATAGAAAACACGTTTTTTAAAGGGTTTGTACTGTACAATCCAGCGACAAAAAAGGAACTTATAAACCATAATGGTAATAAGTATTTTACGCCTGCATCTAACACAAAACTCTACACTTTTTATACGGCATACAGGATTTTAGGAGATTCTATAAAAGGATTGGAATATTATAAAACCAAAGATTCACTTATTATCAAAGGAGCTGCAAATTCTTCTTTATTATATGGTTTTGACGATTCTAAAGTGCTAAATTTTTTAAAAAAAGCGATAACTCCTATTTATTTAATCGATGCTCATATTGATGACACTAAATATGGAAATGGTTGGGCTTGGGATGATTATCAGTATTATTATATGCCAGAAAAAAGTTTGTTTCCTACGCATAGCAATATGTTAACGTACATTGTTAAAAACGATAGTATTTCGAGTGAAATTTCGGCATTAAAAGATAACATTTATCTTTCTGATGGCCCCTTGAGACGAGAAATATCAGAAAATAAGTTTTATGCAAAACGAGGAAAAAACAAGAAATATGAAGTGCCGTTTGTTACTTCAAATGAATTGACTGCAAAAATTTTAAGTAATAAAATTGATAAAAAAATCACTTTAATTCCAAATAGAAAATATGATTTCAAACCGTTATATAGCGAAAAAAAGGATTCACTTTTAATCAAATTATTGGTTGATAGCGATAATTTTATTGCCGAGCAACTAATGTTACAAGTAGGAAAAGAAGTTTCAGATAAGTATAACGTTAAAGAAGCGATAGAGTATTCGTTAGAAAATTATTTAAGTAACTTACCACAAACTCCTCGTTGGGTTGACGGTTCGGGATTGTCTCGCTATAATTTATTTACGCCAAGTGATATGGTGTATTTGTTAGAAAAAATGTATCGTGAGATTTCGCAAGAAAAACTGTTTACTTACTTTCCTGTTGGCGGAAAGTCTGGGACTTTAAAAAAATGGTATGGAAATGAAAAACCGTATATTTTTGCTAAAACAGGTTCACTATCTAATAATTATAATTTAAGTGGTTATCTCGTCACCAAAAAAGGAACAGTACTTATTTTTAGTTATATGAATAATCACTTTAAAGAGTCCTCATCAGAAATAAAAAAGACGATGGAAATAACCCTTAAAGAAATTTATAATAAATATTAAATACTTTTTTAGAAATTTTAACGTTTATTTGCAAAACCCCAAACCTCAAATAATGAAATTCTATCCTCACAAAACAGTAATAATTATTACTTTCTTATTGTTATCAACAATTCAATATTCTTATTCTCAAGACCAAGACAATAAATGGGTTATAGGAGTTGGTATAAATGTTGTAGATTTTTACCCAACAAATGAATCAAGTGCTGCAACGGGAAATTCTGGTGGTTTTTTTAGTGGAATTACGAACGCCAAAGATCATTGGAATGTTTTTTTACCAACAATAAATATTTCACGACATATAAAAAATAGATTTTCTGCGGATGCTTCATTATCAATTAATAAAATATCTAAAATTGGAGATTTTGAGGTAGGTAACCTTTCTTATTTTGCTGTAGATATTGCCGCTCAATATGATATTTTAGACAGTAATAAAAAATTAAGACCTTATTTGTATGCAGGAACTGGCTATACTTGGGTTGACTCAAAAGGTTGGGGAACAATAAACGTAGGTTTAGGCTCAAACTATTGGTTTAATGATAAGTTAGGCGCAAAAATTAATGCGATGTATAAACATTCTGGCGAAGATAAGGTGATTAAATTATTATCTCATTTTCAGTATTCATTAAGTGTTGTCTTAAAATTGAATGGAAGAAAAGGAGGAATCGGTACAAATTGTCCAGAATAAAAATTATAATTTAATCAAGTTGCATTATATTTGGTCTTAATAATGCAAGTTACATCACAATTTCAAGTTTATAATGCATCTGCAGGAAGTGGAAAAACTTTTACGTTAGTAAAAGAATATCTTAAAATACTTCTTTCTACGGATGATATTTTTCGTTTTCAGAATATTTTAGCGATTACGTTTACCAATAAAGCTGCTGCTGAAATGAAAGAACGTGTACTCAATAATTTGAAAGAATTTTCAGAAGGGAAAGCAAATGATATGTTTGCAAAAATAAGCGAAGAAATTTCTACTTCTGATAAAGTTTTACAGCAACGTTCAAAACGCGTTTTAAATAGTATTCTTCAAAATTATTCTGCTTTCAATATTACTACTATTGATGCTTTTACATACCGAATTATAAGAAACTTCTCTTTTGATTTAGGACTTTCTCTTAATTTTGAGGTAGAAATGGACGCAAATTCATTATTAGAAGAAGCCGTTGATTTACTGATTTCTAAAATTGGTTTTGATAAAGATTTAACGAAGGTTTTAATTGATTATTCATTAGAAAAAGCAGATGATGATAAGTCATGGGATATTTCACATGATTTAAGAGAATTTGCAAGAGTTTTATTGAATGAAAATGATATAAAACAACTAAAGAAACTCGAAAATAAAACAGTTCAAGATTTTACAGGTTTAAAAAAGCACTTACGAAAGAATAATAAAATAATTGAGAATCGATTTTCAGAGATTGGGAATAAAGGCTTGGAAATAATCAATTCAATGAATTTGGAGCACAATGATTTTTATAGGTCAATGTTGCCAAATCATTTTAAAAATTTGGCACAAAATTTTGAAAAAGTAAAGTTTTTTGACGAGAGTAAATTACGTGAGCGTATTGAAGAGAATACGTTTTATTCTAAGTCAAAATCAGAAGATATAAAAACGGCAATTGAAGAGGTTTTACCTCAGTTATTAGGTTTGTATTCAGAATCAGAAAAGTTATATCAACAATATACGCAGAACAATTTGGTGTTAAAAAGTTTAATTCCCTTGGCGGTTTTAAAGCATATTAATTTTTCATTAAACGAGATAAAAGAACAAAATAATATCAGATTAAATGCAGAGTTTAACCAATTAATTTCCGATAAAATAAAGGATGAACCTGCGCCATTTATTTATGAGCGACTTGGAGAAAAATTCCGTTATTATTTTATTGATGAAATGCAAGACACATCACAATTGCAATGGCAAAATTTGATTCCGTTGATAGAAAACGCATTGACTTCAGAAACAATAAAAGGCAACAAAGGGAATTTGATGTTAGTTGGTGATGCTAAACAAGCAATTTATCGTTGGCGAGGAGGAAAAGCAGAACAATTTATTGATTTGACAGAGAAAAAAAATCCTTTCCCTGTAACAAAAGAGTCAAAAAATTTAGAAATAAATTATAGAAGTTATTCTGAAATAATTGACTTTAATAATCAGTTTTATTCACATATTTCAGGGTTTTTGACAAATGAAAAATATCAAAAATTATATGTTAATGGAAATCAGCAAGAAAAGACTGCCAAAAAGGGTGGTTTTGTACAAATTTCATTTGTTGAAAAAGATAAAGACGATGAAGAAAAAGAATTGATATTTCCTAAAAAAGTATTGAATATTATTCAGAATTTAGATTCCAATTTTGCGTTGAGTGATGTGTGTGTTTTAGTTCGAAAAAAGAAAGAAGGATTTGCTGTGGCAAACTATTTGTCCGAAAATGATATTAATATTATTTCATCGGAAACACTTCTGTTAAAAAACAATAAAACAGTTGGTTTTATTATTGATTTATTAACGTTTTTAAACAATAACGAAGATCGAGAAGCATTAGCAAACGCATTGTATTTTTTGAATAAAAAAATTGATATTCAAGAAAACACGCATGATTTTATTGCTAAATTAATTAACAAATCAAGTCAAGAAATTTTCGAAATACTTAAAGGCTATGGATTTATTTTTAACGAAGTTGAGTTTGTTTCACTTCCATTTTATGACAGTATAGAATATGTAATTCGATGTTTTAATTTAGTGTCAACTCCAAATGCTTTTGTGTTAGAATTTTTAGATTTTGTATTAGAATATCAACAAAAAAGAGGAAGTGATTTGAGTGGTTTTTTGGAATTTTGGGAGCAAAAGAAAGAAAGTCTTTGTATTACAACTCCAGAAGGTCAAAATGCAGTCAAAATCATGACGATTCACAAATCAAAAGGATTAGAATTTCCTGTAGTAATTTATCCGTATGATTTGGATATGTATAGAGAAATAAAGCCGAAAGTTTGGCTTGATAACTTAGATAAAACAGCATTTTTGAATTTTGAAACTTCATTAGTTGATTATTCAAAAAAATTAAATTATACAGGGAAATTTGGAGAGAATTTATATAATGAAAGACGTGAAGAAATAGAATTAGACAGCCTTAATTTGTTGTATGTTGCAACGACCAGAGCCGTTGAGCAACTGTATATTGTTACTGAGAAAAAGACAAAAATAAACGATTTAGAAAATGCTCGTTTCTATTCAGATTTATTTGTTGATTTTTTAAAGAGTCAGTCAAATAAGAATTCATGGGAAGCAGACAAGAGTGAATATAATTTCGGTAATTCAGAAAGGGTACTTTCAGAAAAGAAGCAAAAAGATACAGATGACTTTATAAGTCAAGAAGTATTTATTTCTTCTCCGTGGAAAAATCATGACATTTCTATTGTTGCAAATTCTTCAAAATTATGGGATACAGATCAAGGACAGGCTATTAAGTACGGAAACTTAATTCATGAGGTTCTTTCTAAAGTTAAAACTACTGAAGATGTAGAAAGTGTTATTCAGCAATATATTTTTGAAGGTGTTTTGAATAGTGAAGAGGCGAAATCAATTAAAGAAAAAGTTTTTGAAGTTGTAGAGCACCCATTAATGAAAGATTATTTTGAGACTAATGTATTGGTGTTTAATGAACAGGAATTAATATCTAAAGATAAGAAAAGACAAATTCCAGATAGAATTGTTGTGAAAGGCAATAATGTAGTGGTTATTGATTATAAAACAGGAAGTCAGAATAAAAAACATTACCTACAAGTCAAAGAATATAGTAATACACTTAATGAAATGGGTTATGAAGTGTTAGAAAAATTATTAGTTTATATTGATTCTAATCTCATTGTTGAGAGAGTATTGTGAAAAACAAAAATGAATCGCAATTAACTGATTTTAATTGGTTTAAATGCCACTATGAAGAAATGATTTTACAATTAAGGCGAAATTTTTAGGATAATTCATAATATTTTGTAGATTTGTCTTTGATTTAAGCAATTACGGCTTATCTTTGCATTAAAAATAGGAAAACAAATTAAATTTAAAATTTTAAAAATGAAACATTTAAGAATAGCTTTATTAGCTTTACTTGTAGTTGCTGGATATAGCAACGTAAACGCTCAGGATGAGAATAATCCATGGGCAATAAACATCGGTGTAAATGCCGTTGATTTTTACCCAGTTAATCATCCATCAATTGTAGATGAGTCAGGAGATTCAACAGGATGGTATGATGAATTTTTTAACGCTAAAGATCATTATAATATTATTCCTTCAATTTCAAGAGTTTCTGTAGGAAGGTATTTAGATGCAGGTTTCGCTTTTGAGTTAGCAGGAACGATAAATAAAATCACTGATATTGGAGATACAGCGGCACCAGATTTAAGTTATTACGGTGTTGATGGAGCAATTAAATATGACTTAAACAATCTCATGTTTAAGAATTCTAAATGGTTTGACCCTTACGCTTCAGTTGGAGGTGGTTATACTTGGATTGATTCTAAAGGAGTAGGTACTGTTAATGGAGGACTAGGAACTAACCTTTGGGTAAGTGACAATTTCGGATTTAATATTCAAACTACATATAAACATGCTTTTGATGATAATAATATACTTCCTCACTTTCAACATGCTGCTGGTATAACAGTAAGATTTGGTGGAACTGATACAGATGGTGATGGCATATACGATAAAGATGATGCTTGTCCTGAAGTATTTGGATTAGAAGAATTTAATGGTTGTCCAGATTCAGATGGTGATGGTGTTATTGATTCAGAAGATGCATGTCCAGATGTTGCTGGTTTAGCAGAATTAAACGGTTGTCCAGATGCTGATGGTGATGGAATTGCTGATGGCGAAGATAATTGTCCAAACGAAAAAGGATCTAAGGCAAATAATGGATGTCCAGATGCTGACGGTGATGGTATCGTTGATGGAAAAGATAATTGCCCTAATGAGGCAGGTCCTGCGGCAAACAATGGATGTCCTTGGGCTGATAAAGATGGAGATAAAATCTTAGATAAAGATGATAAATGTCCAGAAATTCCTGGTGTAGCTGAGTACAATGGATGTCCTCCTCCAGCAAGATTGACTGTAGAACAAATTTCTGTATTAGATAACTTAGCAAGAACAGTATATTTCAAAACAGGAAAAGATTCGTTTACTACTGAAACGTATGCTATTTTAGATAAAATTGTTGATTTAATTAAAGATTTTCCAGCAGAGAATTTCCACGTTGGTGGTCATACAGATAGCGTTGGTTCTAAATCATTAAATCAAAGTTTATCTGAAAGCAGAGCTGCTGCGGTAAAAAGTTACTTAGCCTCTAAAGTAGGTAATTCATTTACTTCTGCAGGTTATGGAGAAGATTCTCCTATTGCATCTAATAGAACAAGAGACGGTAGGTCACAAAACAGAAGAGTTGAAATTAAATTAGTTAGATAATTTATTTCTAAAATATATTTTAAAAACGTCTCGATTTTATCGAGACGTTTTTTATTTTTATAGAATATATTATAAGTCTTTATGAAATCGTTTCTTTCTAATGTTGTTACAGATATTCTTCTTCAAAAGAAGGTGGCAATACATAACTTAACCTTTGTTTTACCAAGCCAACGAGCATGTGTGTTTTTAAGAGAAGAAATTATTCAGCAATTAACTACAGCAACCTTCTTACCTCAGATTATAAGTATTGAAAATTACATTCAAGAACTTGCAGAAGTCAAACAAGTAGATACGATTCAACTCCTGTTTGAGTTTTATTCTATTTACAAGAAAAACACTTCAAAAGATAAGTTAGACTCTTTTGACACCTTCTCTCAATGGGCAACAATTGTTTTACAAGATTTTAATGAAGTAGATAGACATCTGTTAGATTCTAAGGATTTGTTTACTTACCTAAGAGACATTAATAGATTAGAAAATTGGAATCCAACAACAGAAATTACCAAGAACTACTTTTCTTTTTTTGAAAAATTGCATTTGTATTATGATGAGTTCTATCAATATTTGATTTCCAAAAAAATAGGGTATCAAGGCTTGATTTATCGAGAAGCAGAAAGTAACATTCAACACTATATAAGTAATAATTCTGATAAGCATATTGTTTTAGTCGGGTTTAATGCGCTTAATAAAGCGGAAGAGCAAATCTTTCAGGAATTATTACAAAGTGGTAGTGCATCTATTTATTGGGATGTAGATGAGAGTTACTTAAAGACCTCTAAGGAATCAGGAATGTTTCTAAGAAAATATAAAAAAGAGTGGAACTATTTTCATAAAAACCCATTTAACTGGATTGAAAACTATCTTAATTCAGACAAGAAAAATATAGAATTTATAAGTACAACTAAAAATGTAAGTCAACTAAAATATGTAGGTGAATTGTTACAAAGAAATAAAAATCATAATAATATGGCACTTGTCTTAGCGGATGAGTCCTTACTTTCATTAACATTAAATTCATTGCCAAACACTGTAGAAAAGATTAATATAACAATGGGTTTTCCGTTGTCAGATATACCTTTAGCAGGATTTTTTAATAGCATTTTTAAACTGTATCTGAATCAGGAGAAGTTAGGCGTTATAGAAAAAAACTTGTTTTACCATAAAGACGTTTCAAATATATTTAGCCATTCTTATTTTAAGAAATTATTAAATAACGAAATGGCAAATAGTTCTTCTCAAATTGGTAAAACTAATCGTATTTTTTTGTCAAAAAACCATATTTCAACAATTTTTAAGGAAATAAAACCTACTAATTTTATTGAATTTATTTTTAAAAAAGGAAATTCATCAATAGAAAAAGTATTGCAGAACTGTATTACTATTTGTAAAGAATTAAAGGATGTGACTAAAGGCATTGAAAAAGAATATGTGTACCGATTTTTCACAGTTTTTCAGCAGTTGGAAACTTTAAATAGTAAGTACGGGCATATAACAAATTTAAAAACCTTACATCAATTCTTCACACAACTTTCTAAAAATGAAAAACTCTCTTTTCAAGGAGAACCATTAGAAGGTTTACAATTAATGGGAATGTTAGAAACTCGTGTTATTGATTTTGAAACTGTCATAATAACATCAGTAAATGAAGGCATTTTGCCTACATCTAAATCTGAAAAATCTTTTATTCCGTTTGACGTTAAAAAACATTTTGGTTTGCCAACATATCAAGAAAAAGATGCTATTTTTTCGTATCATTTCTATAGATTATTACATAGGGCAAAGAACATTTATATACTTTATAATACCGAAGGTGATGCTTACGGAATAGGTGAGAAAAGTCGATTTTTGGAGCAAATGCAAATCGATAGAAATGATATAAAACATACGACTGTAATCCCAAAAGTAATGATTAACACTTCTGAATTACAAGAAATACCTAAGGCAGATTCAGTCATAAAAAAACTAAAAGAACTTGCAAAAAACGGACTGTCTCCTTCTGCATTGTCAACGTATATTTATAACCCAATAGATTTTTATTATCAGAAAATATTAAATATTAAAGATATTAATGAAGTTGAAGAAACTGTTGCTGTAAATACTATGGGAACTGTAATTCACGAAACATTAGAGCAATTATATACGCCTTATATTGGTGAGTTTTTAACTGAAGATTCTTTAAAAAAAATGTTTTTAAAGGTTGATGATTTAGTTGCAAAGATTTTCAAAAAAGAATATAAAAACGGAGATATATCAAAAGGTAAAAACAAACTAATTTTTGAAGTTTCTAAAAAGCATGTCAATCGTTTTTTAAAGCAAGAATTGCAAGAGACAAAAGAAGGAAAACAACTAAAAATAATTTCTTTAGAAAAAAGATATTCAACTAATATTGAAATAGAGAATGTAGATTTTCCAATAAAATTACACGGAATTATTGATAGAATAGATCAAGTTGATGGAGTTACTCGAATTGTAGATTACAAAACTGGAATGGTGCAATCAAGTCAATTGCGTATGACTGATTTTAGTAAAATGAGCGATGATTATAAGTACACAAAGGCGTTGCAAGTGATGCTATACGCACATTTGTATATTGAAGAAACAAATTTTGATATGTCTCAACCAATTGAAGCAGGAATTATCTCATTTAAAAACTTGAATAACGGATTTTTAAAAATGAATTTTGCCGAAGGTCGAGGAAAAAATTATACAGTTTCAGAAGAAAAAATAAACGAATTTTTGATTGAATTAAGACGAATTATCGCCGAGATTTTTAATCCTGAAATTCCTTTTCTTGAAAACCCAGATAAGGCCTTTTAAATTTTAAAAGTATGCAGATAGAATCAAATATAGTTGTAAAAAGCAGTTATCATAACAAACCAATTGTTACAGATATATTTTATAATGTAGATAATACTAAAAAACCAATTGTGATATTCTGTCACGGTTATAAAGGTTTCAAGGATTGGGGTTCTTGGGATTTGGTTGCTAAAATGTTTGCAGAAACCAATCACTTTTTTATAAAATTTAACTTTTCTCACAATGGAGAAACACTTGAAAACCCAATTGATTTTCCTGATTTGGAAGCTTTTGGAGAGAATAATATAACAACAGAATTAAATGATTTAGAAGACGTTATTAATTGGATAATAACCAATGAAAAGTATAAATCTGAAGTTGACATTACTGACATTATTTTGATAGGACATTCTCGTGGAGGCGGAATTGTAACTATAAAGGCATCAGAAAACAAGAAAGTTTCGAGAGTTATTTCGTGGAATGGAGTTTCAGATTATGCCTTAAGGTTTCCAAAAGGAAAAGATTTAGAAGAGTGGGAAAAAGAAGGAGTTTTATATGTTTTAAACGGAAGAACAAAACAACAAATGCCTCATAAATATCAATTCTATCAAGATTTTAAGGATAATGAAGAGCGATTGAGTATTAAAACGGCAGTTGAAAACCTTAACAAACCACAGTTAATAATCTCAGGAACTCATGATGAAGTTGTGAAACCGATTGAGGCAAAAAATATGCATTTATGGAATCCAAAAAGCAAACTGCTACTTATTGAAGGGATGAATCATACGCTTGGTGGAATGCATCCTTGGAATGAAGAAAAATTGCCAATACATCTTGAAAAAGCAGTTCAAATGAGTATAGATTTTATCAATAAATAATTTGAATGTACAAAAATCCAATATTACTTTTAAAGGAATAAACAGACTCGCAATTCCCGCAATTATTACAGGAATTGCAGAACCTTTATTGTCAATTACAGATACAGCAATTGTAGGAAATATAGATATAAATCCAGTAGAATCTCTTGCGGCAGTCGGGATTGCTGGTTCTTTTATTTCTGCACTTATTTGGATTTTAGCGCAAACTCGATCTGCAATTTCCGCTATTGTCGGTAAGTATTTAGGTGCCAAAAAGTTAAACGAAATAGCAACATTACCTTCACAAATTATTGCGATTAATCTTTTGCTAAGCGTTGTTATTTATTTGGTTTCAAATTATTTTGCAACTGAAATATTTCAATTATATAATGCTAAAGGCCTTATTTTAAACTATTCTGTTGAATATTATAAAATTCGTGTTTTTGGATTTCCTTTAACGCTTTTTACCTTTGGTGTTTTTGGTGTTTTCAGAGGTTTACAAAACACATTTTGGCCAATGATTATCAGTATTGTTGGTGTGAGTATAAATGTAGTGTTGGATTTTGCTTTGGTTTTCGGAATTGAAGGTTTGATTGAACCAATGAATATTCGAGGCGCTGCTTGGGCAAGTGTTATTTCCCAAGCAATAATGGCATTGTTGGCATTGATTTTGTTTTTAAAGAAAACACCTTTTAATTTTAAATTTTCATTCACGTTCAATAAAGAAATTAAGAACATACTATCTATTAGCTTTAATCTGATTATCAGAGCAATATCTCTAAATATAGCCTTGTTTATGGCAAATGCTTACGCAACAAAATATGGTGATAATTATATTGCAGCACAGACAATAGCCTTTCAGATTTGGATATTTTTCGCCTTTTTTATTGATGGTTATGCAAGTGTGGGAAACATCGTTTCAGGAAAATTATTGGGAGAACGAGATTTTAAAACAATGCGAATTTTGAGTGTAAAATTGAGTAAATATTCTGTTGTAATTTCAATAATTTTAGCAGTAATATGTGCTGTTTTATACATTCCAATAGGAAGGCTGTTTTCACAAGAACCGCTGGTTTTACAATCGTTTTATAGTGTTTTTTGGATAGTACTCATCATGCAGCCAATCAATGCAATAGCATTTGTTTTTGATGGAATTTACAAAGGGTTGGCAGAAGCCGTAACACTTCGAAATCTATTATTAATTGCCACTTTTTTAGGATTTGTTCCAGCACTTTTAATAGGAGATTATTACGGTTTAAAATTACATGGAATCTGGATAGTCTTTACCGTTTGGATGCTTCTAAGAGCAGGAATCTTAGTCATAAAATTTAGAAAAAGTTATTTAACCAAAAACACGTAACTTTGACCTATCCAAAAATAAATAAATGAGCAACGGAAGTTTATATACACATATTCAAAATAATATTGCTACAATTCAATTTTTTCATCCTGCAAGTAATTCTTTTCCAAGTGAATTACTAGCAAGACTTACTAAAGCATTTAATGAATTGAGTGAAAACGACCAAGCGCATGTAATCATTTTAAAAAGCGAAGGAGATCGCGCATTTTGTGCAGGAGCATCATTTGATGAGTTGGTAGCAATTGATAATTTTAAAGATGGAAAGCAATTTTTCTTAGGATTTGCAAACGTAATTAATACAATGAGAAAATGTAAAAAACCAATTATTGGTAGAGTTCAAGGCAGAGTTGTTGGTGGCGGAGTTGGACTCGTTTCGGCATGTGATTATGTATATGCAACTGACAAAGCAGCCATAAAGTTGTCAGAATTAACCATAGGAATCGGTCCATTTGTGATTGCACCTGTAGTGAAACATAAAATGGGAAATACAGCCTTGAGAGAGTTGACATTGAACGCTACAAAATGGCACAACGCATATTGGGCAAAAGAAAAAGGTTTATTTGCTGATGTTTTTGACAGCACAAAACAGTTAGACGAATCGGTAGATGATTTGGCGTATAAATTGGCGAGTTACAGTCCTGATGCAGTACAGAAAATGAAAAGTATTTTATGGGGCGGAACAGATAATTGGGACAAATTATTAGAAGAACGAGCAGAAATAAGCGGAAAATTGGTTTTATCAGAATTCACAAAAAAAGCACTTGAAAAGTTTAAGAAGTAAGTCATTTCGAACGAGGAACGAGGAGAAACTTGTAGGTTCAGCGAAACCTTAAAAAAAATAAGAAAAGAAAGAGTTAAATCGCATCACAAGTAAGAACTATTAATATGAGTAAAATTAGAATAACAAAACAATTTAATTTTGAAACTGGTCACGCATTATACGGTTACGACGGTAAATGCAGAAACGTTCACGGTCATAGTTACAAACTTTCGGTCACAGTTATTGGTACGCCAATTTATGATAGTAATAATGTAAAACTTGGGATGGTTATTGATTTTTCTGACTTAAAAAAAATTGTAAAAGAAGATATTGTAGATGTTTTTGATCACGCAACGGTTTTTAATAAAAATACGCCTCACGTAGAATTGGCAAAAGAATTGTCAGATAGAGGACATCATGTTATTTTGGTAGATTATCAACCAACAAGTGAGATGATGATTATTGATTTTTCAGAAAAAATTAAAAGTAGATTACCTAAAAACATCAAATTACACTCATTAAAATTACAAGAAACAGAAACTTCGTTTGCCGAGTGGTTTGCGAGTGATAATTAAAAAATAGACAAATGCCTATCATTTATTACGTTTAAAGATGCTCCAGAACAATTAGAAATTATTGGGGATGAAAAAGGGTTGCAAGAATTAATTGATTACTTGGAAGAAACTAAAAGATCATATGCACCTTGTGGTTGAAACGGAATTAGATGAATATCCAATTTACGGAGATAGAAAAGAAAAAACAATTAGCGCCAAGCATGTAAGATTAGAATATTCAGAAACAGACTCTTGGAAGATAAAAGAATAGTTTTAAAATAACCTTCACTTCCCATTAAAATTACTCATTGTGTTGTTCAATCCAGCAGTGCCAAAAGAAGTAATTAGTTTGGCAGCAACAGGCAAACGCTCAATCAATACACTTTTTTCTTCTTTAGACCATTCGCTCAATACAAAATCAACCTGTCTTCCTTTTGAGTAGTTTGCACCAACACCAAATCTAAATCTTGGGTATTTTGTAGTATTCAATTTCTCTTGGATGTCTTTGAGTCCATTATGTCCGCCGTCACTACCTTTTGATTTCAGTCTTATTGTTCCAAAATCGATATTCAAATCATCAGTAATTACTAAAACATTATCAACACCAATTTTTTCTTTTGTCATCCAATATTTCACTGCTTTTCCACTCAAATTCATATAAGTAGATGGCTTTAAGAGGATAAATGTTCGTCCTTTAAATCGAAATTTAGCAATATCTCCTAACTTATCAGTTTCAAAAGAAGCGTTATGTTCTTTTGCCAATTCGTCTAAAATTCTAAAACCGATATTATGGCGTGTATTTTCATACTTTTCGCCAATATTTCCCAAACCGATGATTAAAAATTTCTTCATAAGGTCTTCTTTTGCTTCTTTTTTGAATAGATTTTTTAAAGACGAACAACAACTCATTTTACAAAAGTATTAAAAATAAAAAAAGCGTCCCGATTTTCGGAACGCTTTTAAAATATTTATGTTAAATTTATTCTGCAGCAGCCCCTTCAGTTGCTCCTTCTTCGCCTTCAGTTGCTCCTTCTTCACCTTCTTCGCCTTCTTCTTCCTCAACAACAACAGCAGCACGAGCCATTGCAACTCTAACTACAGCCATGTTATCTGGATGTAAGAATTCTAATTTTTCATCTAAAATATCAGAAATTGAAACGTTGTCTCCAATTTTAAGTGGAGTAATATCTACACCGATAAAGTCTGGAAAATCTTTTGGTAATGCACGAACTCTTAATTTACGGTTGGTAAATAAAAGGCGGCCTCCATTTAATACACCTACAGAGTTTCCTGATAATTTAACAGGAATATTCATAGTTACATGTTTCCCTTCAAATAATTGATAGAAGTCAATGTGTAAAATTCTGTCAGATACAGGATGAAACTGAATGTCTTGTAAGATTGCAGCGAATACTTCACCACTTTCAAGTTCAATCGTTGCAGTATATACATTTGGAGTATATACCAACTTTTTAAATGCTTTTTCATCTGCTGAAAAATGTATGGCTTGCTCTCCTCCGTATAAAACGCAAGGTACCTTTCCAGCATTACGTAAGGCTTTGGTTGCTACTTTACCTACGCTTTCTCTTTTGGATCCTTTGATCGTAATTGATTTCATTGTCTGTTATTTTAATTACATTATAAATTTATCACTGATGGATTTGTTGTTTTGCACATTCTGCATAACATCAGCAAATAAAGGGGCGCAAGTTACAACTTTTATTTTAGAAGATTCTCTTTTTAAAGGAATTGTATCAGAAATAATTAATTCAGTTAATTTAGAGTTTTCGATGCGTTCAATTGCACCTCCAGAAAGAATACCATGAGTTGTAACTGCACGTACACTTGTTGCGCCTTTTCCCATCATAATTTCGGCTGCTTTTGCCAATGTTCCTGCGGTGTCAACCATATCATCAACCAAGATAACATCTTTACCTTTTACATCACCAATTAGTTCCATGTGCGAAATTACATTGGCTTTCAAGCGTTGTTTATAACAGATAACAACATCACATTTAAGGTGTTTAGAATATGCATACGCACGCTTTGAACCTCCCATATCTGGAGAAGCAATCATTAAGTTAGGAAGGTTTAGACTTTTTATATATGGCATAAATATGGTGGATGCGTATAAATGATCAACAGGTTTTTCAAAGAACCCTTGAATTTGATCTGCATGTAAATCCATTGTAATGATTCGAGTTGCTCCAGCAACTTCAAGCATTTTAGCAACTAATTTTGCGGTAATCGGCACTCTTGGTTTGTCTTTTCTGTCTTGTCTTGCCCAACCAAAATACGGAATGACAGCCGTAATATGTCTTGCTGATGCTCTTTTTGCAGCATCTATAATCATCAGCAATTCCATTAGATTATCTGCATTTGGAAATGTAGAGCCAATAATAAAAATCCGACGACCTCTAACGGATTCTTCGAGTGCTGGTTGAAATTCACCATCGCTATATTCAGAAAAATTAACATTACCGAGTTTTGCTCCATACGCTGAAACGATATCTGTGGCAAGTTCAGGACTTTGCCTACAAGCAAAAAACTTAGGTTCAATAGTTGAAAAAGACATAATTTTAATGTGGTTTTGTGTTGTTGCACAAAAGTAAAAATAAAAGACTGGTTTATCAGATAAAAAATAATTATATTTTATAAATTTGCACACACAACTTCTAAGAAGCTCAAGTGGCGGAATTGGTAGACGCGCTGGATTCAAAATCCAGTTTCTTCGGAAGTGTGGGTTCGATTCCCACCTTGAGTACAAGAAACCTCAACTTTTATTAGTTGAGGTTTTTGTTTTATTTATATTTGGAAGACTTAATTTAATCCCCAAACCTCAATAACAAATGGATAGTTTCTTCTACTTTTTTAAACAAGGCTTTTTTTTTACATTTTAGATTGGAAAGCCTATGATCAGATTTTATTTTTAATAGTCTTGACAGTGGTTTGCACCTTCAATAATTGGAAAAGAACATTATGGTTAGTTACCCTTTTTACATTTGCACAAATGCTAGTGTTACTGCTGACTACTTACAATATTAATAATTGCTATTTTTAATGTTTTTACCACAGGAAAAGTATCGAAAAGAAAAAATGACACATTATATTTAATATTTTCCTTTTTCTTCGGGTTAATTCACGGTCTTGGTTTTTCAAGCGTATTTGAAAGAATGGTTGGAAGTAATAATAAATTTATTTCTTTGTTAGAGTTTAGTTTAGGAATTGAAGTTTCACAAATAGTAGTAGTTGCTATTATTCTAATTTTAGGATACGTTTTTCAAACTATTTTCAGGTTTTCGAAACGTAATTGGACATTAATAATATCATCAATTGTTATTGGTTTTATTATTCCAATATTGATAGTAAATAAAATTTGGTAAAACTTTAACCAAAAAATAATTATTTCTTTCTATCTTCGTACGATTAAAAAATTGATGAAAGAAAAGCAAGAAAAATATGATAAGGCATATATACGAATGGCTCAAGAATGGGCTAAGTTATCATATTGCAAGAGAAAACAAGTAGGAGCACTTATAGTCAAAGGCAGAATGATTATCTCTGACGGGTTTAATGGAGCACCAACAGGATTTGATAATTGCTGTGAAGATAAAGATGGAAATACAAATTGGTATGTTTTACATGCCGAAGCCAATGCCATTTTAAAAGTTGCAAGTTCAACACAATCTTGTAAAAATTCAACGCTATATATTACACTATCTCCATGTAAGGAATGTAGTAAACTTATCCATCAGTCAGGAATAAAAAGAGTGGTTTATTCTCGAGCTTATAAAGACACCTCAGGATTACAATTTTTAGAAAAAGCAGGCGTTGAAACAACATATTTAAAAATAGAAGAGTAGGGATGAATCAAAAATCACAATTACCAATTTATTTAGGAATAGCAATTGCTATTGGTATATTGATAGGAAGTTTTTTTAATTTTAAAAATAGAGCAAATTCTATTTTTAAAGCAAATAATGAAGAAGCAAAAATAAAAAAATTAATAGACTATATTCAATATGATTATGTAGATAATGTTAATACAGAGAAGTTATTGGATGGCGCAATAGAACAAATAGTAAACAAACTAGATCCTCATTCTGTATATTTTAATAAACAAGAATTTGCAAGCAGCAATGAACAAATGCAAGGGAATTTTCATGGTATAGGAGTTCAGTTTAGAATAAATAAAGATTCTGTTGTTGTAGTTAAAGTGCTAGATGGAGGACCAAGTAGAAAAGCAGGAATAAAGGCAGGAGATAGAATTTTGATGGCAAATAAGGATTCACTTTCAGGAGTTAAATTAGAGGAAGAAGGCGTGATGAAAATCCTGAAAGGAGAACCAGGTACAAAAGTAAAGTTATCGATTTATAGAAAATCAGAAGATAAAATAATTGAGATTAATTTAAAACGAGGAGACGTTCCAATTACAAGTGTATCAACATATTACATGTTAAATAACGATACAGGGTTTATTAAAGTTGACAGATTTGCAAGAACAACTTATGACGAATTTAAAATTGCTTTAGATAATTTACTTGACAAAGGAATGACAAAATTGGTGTTAGATTTACGTGACAATCCAGGAGGATATATGGATATTGCCAATCAAATTGCAGATGAATTTTTAGGAGATAACAAATTAATAGTGTTTACTAAAAACAAGAAAGGGGAAGTTGATAAGGATTTTGCAACAGAAAAAGGCGTTTTTGAAAACGGAAAAGTATATATTTTAATTAATGAAAACTCGGCATCAGCGTCTGAAATTGTTGCAGGAGCTTTACAAGACAACGATAAAGGAACTATTATTGGTCGCCGTTCTTTTGGAAAAGGGCTAGTGCAACAAACTATGGGACTTGGAGATGGATCGGCAATTAGATTAACAACAGCAAGATATTACACACCAACAGGGCGCTCAATACAAAAACCATATAATTTAAATCATAGTAAAGAGTATTATGAAGATTTTAATAAACGTTATGAAAGTGGAGAATTAGTTTCTGCAGATAGTATTAAAGTGAATGACTCATTAAGATATACAACGCCAAAAGGAAGAATACTTTATGGAGGCGGAGGAATCGTTCCAGATATTTTTGTTGCTATTGATACAACTCAATTTATTGAAGGAAAATATGCCAACGCAGCAATTTTAAATCAATTTGCGTTCGATTATGTAGATAATAATAGAAGTGCACTTCAAAAAATATCTTTAAACGATTTTATTTCTTCTTTTGATGAAGATGGTGAAATACTGAATGATTATTTAAAAAGTATAGATGCAAAAATGCTGATTTCTGACTATAAAAGAAACATTATCAAGCGATATTTAAAGGCAAATATTGCACAAAACTTATTTGATGACATTGAGTTTGCTAAAGTACTTCAGCAAGAAGATAAAATGATAGATAAGATTTTTGAATTGGAAAACATCGAATAATCTTCGTATTTTGCATAAAATATGAATCCAAAAAAAATATACTTTGCTTCTGATCAACATTTAGGAGCGCCAACTGCTAAAGAAAGTTTTGTGAGAGAGCAGAAATTTGTGCGTTGGCTAGATATTGTCAAAAAAGATGCCGAAGTTATATTTTTATTAGGCGATTTATTTGATTTTTGGTTTGAATACAAAACCGTTGTTCCAAAAGGATTCGTCCGTGTACTTGGCAAGCTTGCCGAAATTAAAGACAGTGGAATTCCAATATACTTTTTTGTAGGGAATCATGATTTATGGATGAATGATTATTTTGAAAAAGAATTAAATATTCCTATATATCACAAACCAAAAGAATTTACGTTTCACAACAAAATCTTCTTAATTGGTCATGGTGATGGTTTAGGTCCTGGAGATAAAGGATATAAAAGAATGAAAAAAGTCTTTACCAATCCGTTTTCAAAATGGCTGTATCGTTGGTTACATCCAGATATTGGTATGAAGTTAGCACAATATTTATCAGTAAAAAACAGATTGATTTCAGGGGACGAAGATGTTACTTTTTTGGGTGAAGAAAAAGAATGGCTAGTTCAATACGCAAAGAGAAAACTACAAGAAAAACACTACGATTACTTCCTATTTGGTCATCGTCATTTACCGATGGAAATAAAAGTTGGTGACAACTCAAAATACATCAATACAGGAGACTGGATTACACACTTTACCTACGCAATTTTTGATTCACAAGAATTATCGCTCAAAACCTTTAAAGAGTAAGCGTTTTTTAACCAATTTTTAACAGCGAAAAATAAATATAATATGCTACTTGCAACCTCAAATAAAGCATAGTATATTCACGCTTTAAAAATTTTAATGATGATAGAAGAAAACAACGCAACAGTTGACATTAGAGCAATCAACGAAAAGATAGAAAAAGAAAGTGCTTTTGTTGATTTATTAGTAATGGAAATGAACAAAGTAATTATCGGTCAAAAGCACATGATTGAACGTTTACTTATCGGTTTGCTCGGAAACGGACATATTTTGTTAGAAGGAGTTCCTGGATTAGCAAAAACATTGGCAATTAATACACTTTCAAAAGCCGTTAAAGGAGAATTTAGTAGAGTTCAATTTACACCAGATTTATTACCTGCGGATGTTGTTGGAACCATGATTTACAACATCAAAGACAATGAATTTTCAATCAAAAAAGGGCCTATTTTTGCAAATTTTGTATTGGCAGATGAAATTAATAGAGCACCAGCAAAAGTACAATCTGCACTTTTAGAAGCCATGCAAGAACGTCAAATAACAATTGGTGATACTACATTTAAATTAGACGATCCGTTTTTAGTAATGGCAACGCAAAACCCTGTAGAACAAGAAGGAACATATCCTTTACCTGAAGCACAAATGGATAGGTTTATGCTAAAAGTTGTGATTGATTACCCGAAGATTACAGATGAACAGCTAATCATGCGTCAAAACTTATCAGGAGGTTTCGATAAAATAAATCCAGTTGTTTCTTTAAAGCAAATAAACAACGCACGTGAGGCTGTAAAAGAAGTTTATATGGATGAGAAAATCGAAAAATATATACTCGATATTGTTTTTGCAACACGTTATCCAGAAAAATATAACTTACCAGATTTACAAAATTTAATCAGTTTTGGAGCATCTCCAAGAGGAAGTATCAACCTTGCAATGGCAGCAAAATGCTATGCGTTTATAAAACGTAGAGGTTATGTAATTCCTGAAGATGTACGTGCAATTGTACATGATGTACTGCGTCACAGAATAGGAATTACCTATGAAGCAGAAGCAGAAAACATTACTTCAGAAGACATTATCAATAAGATTGTAAACGAAGTAGAAGTACCATAGAAAATGTTTAATCGTTGATTTGTTTAGGATTTAAACGATTCAACAAATAAACAAATAAACAGTTCAACAACAGAAATGGATACCAAAGAAATACTCAAAAAAGTAAGGAAGATAGAGATTAAGACAAAACGCTTGTCTAATCACATCTTTTCTGGCGAATACCACAGTTCGTTCAAGGGTCGTGGCATGACGTTTTCTGAGGTGCGCCAATACCAATATGGTGATGATATTCGTTCTATAGATTGGAATGTTACGGCACGATATAATGAAACTCACATCAAGGTTTTTGAAGAAGAACGAGAATTGACAATGCTTTTGATAGTTGATATTTCCGGTTCAGAATTTTTTGGAACTACACAACAATTTAAAAAAGATACAATTACCGAAATCGCTGCAACACTAGCATTTTCGGCAACTCAAAACAATGACAAAGTTGGATTGCTATTATTTTCTGATGAAATCGAACTTTACATTCCGCCAAAAAAAGGGAAAAGTCATGTATTGAGAATTATCCGAGAATTGGTAGAATTTCATCCAAAAAGTAACAAAACGGATATTGGAAACGCATTAAAATACCTTTCAAATGTGATGAAAAAAAAGGCAATTGTTTTTGTCTTGTCCGATTTTATGGATACAGATTATGACCAAACACTCAAAATAGTTGGTAATAAACATGATGTAACAGGAATTAGAGTCTATGATAGGCACGATGAAGAGATTCCAAATTTAGGAATGCTACCAGTTTTAGATGCTGAAAGTGGCAAACGATTTTTGATAAATACGATGTCTAAAAAAGTAAGAAACACTTATAAAGCCAATTATTTACGCTCAGTAGATTATTACCAAACATCATTTAGCAGAAGCGGTGCAGGAACAATTAGCACACGAATTGATGAAAGTTATGTGAAAAAATTATTAGGATATTTTAAAAATAAAGGAGCAAGATAGTTTGAAAGTTTTTAATTTAAATATATGCAACATTAGTTCGAGTGGTTTTTCGACCAAAGGAGAAAAATTGTATCGAGAACTTTTTATGTTCACGATGCTTTTCTTTTTCTTCGGATTTTCCTACGCTCAAAATCCCGTTGAAATGGTTGTTGACACAACCAATATCAGAATTGGAGAGCAAATAGAGTATAAAATAATTGTTGATAAGCAAGAAAACGTATTGTTTCCAAAACTTATTTTAGATAGTTTAAAGAAAGTTGAGGTTGTAAAAGAATTAAAAATTGATACAACAGAAACAAAATACATTAAAAAATATTTATTAACGAGTTTCGATAGCGGACGCTATATGATTCCGAAGCAAAAAGTACTTATCAATAATAAAAAACATTTGATAGACTCTTTATTTATTGATGTTGCAACTGTTAAAGTTGATACACTCAAGCAAAAATTATACGAAATAAAATCTATCAAGAACCAGCCAATTATTTTTGATGATTATAAAAATTATCTATGGATTGGATTGGCAATTTTAGCCTTAATTCTTCTATTAATTTGGTACTTCTTTATCAGAAATAAAAAAGAAAAAATACCATTAGAAGAGCGAATTCCTCCTTATGAATTGGCAATGCAACGCTTGGGAGAATTAGACAAGAAACAATTATGGCAACACGATAAAGTTAAGCAATATTATGTTGAATTGACTGATATTGTTCGATCATATATTGAGCGAGAATTAAAAATTCCTGCATTAGAATCTACAACAGACGAATTGATTGAATCAATCACAGATTTTAAGAAAATAGGAAGTTTAGATTTGCCAAAACAAACAATTAAAAACCTTCAAAAACTATTGCAAGAGGCTGATTTGGTAAAATTTGCCAAATTCAAACCAGTAAAAGAAGATATTGAAGGGCATAGAGTTGATACAGAGAACATAATCAATAATTTGAAACCAAAACAAACAGAGAAAGAAGATGAAGTTGTGGAATAACATGGAGTTTACAAACCCAGAGTTTTTGTGGTTATTAGGAGTCGTTCCTTTACTCGCAATTTGGTATTTCTTGATGCGTAGAAAAGACAGCGCAACATTGACTTTGTCGAGTACAATATCGTTTAAACCATCAATTTTATCACGTTTAAAACCATTATTAAATATTTTAAGATTATTGACGATTTCGGCATTAATAATTGCATTAGCAAGACCTAGAAATATTGAAGTTAGCACCAAAACAAACACAAATAGAGGAATTGATATCGTTATGGCAATAGATGTTTCGGCAAGTATGTTGGCAAAAGATTTAAAGCCAAATCGATTAGAAGCATTAAAAAAAGTAGCAATAGATTTTGTAAGCAAACGTCCGAATGACAGAATAGGAATTGTTGTTTATGCAGGTGAAAGTTTTACACAAACACCAATCACAAGTGACAAGCGAATTGTAAAAAACACGATTCGTAAGATTACTTGGGGTCAAATGGATGGCGGAACAGCCATTGGAATGGGACTTGGATCAGCAGTAAATAGATTGAAAGACAGTAAAGCAAAAAGTAAAATCATTATTTTATTGACTGATGGTGTGAACAATACAGGATTTGTAGATCCAAAAACAGCAACAGAACTTGCTAAAGAATTAGGAATTAAAACCTATACAATCGGAATTGGAACAAATGGAATGGCGCCTTTTCCTGTAGCGAAAGATATGAGCGGAAAGTTGATTTTCCAAAATTCAAAAGTTGAAATTGATGAAGAACTGCTAAAATATATCGCCAAAGAAACAGGCGGAAAATATTTTAGAGCGACTAACAATACAAGCTTAAAAGCAATTTATGCTGAAATAAATAAATTAGAAAAAACAGAAATAGAAGAATATAAATATTATAATTACGAAGAAAAATACCGTTCATTAGTCTTTCTCGCAGGGTTTTTATTACTGCTCGAAATGTTATTGAAGTTTACGGTGTTTAGGAGTTTTGTGTAAAAGGATATTAAAAAAACGTAATGTTATTCCTGCAAAGGCAGGAATCTATATAGATTTCTGCCTTTGCAGGAATAACAAAAAGGAAATAATTTAAAAACAAATAAACACCTAAGAGATTAAACAATTCCGCAACCTTATGTACCAAATAGAAGAACCGACATACTTTATTTATTTACTACTGATTCCAGTGTTATTTACTGTATTTCTATTGGTTTTTTGGTGGAAAAAGAGAACTCAAAAGAAGTTTGCAACAGAAGAATTATTAAAGAAATTAAGCCCAGAAAAATCAATATTTAAACCGATTTTAAAAATGATTATTTTTTTAATAGGACTTGCATTTTTAATAGTTTCACTTGCCAATCCTAAAATGGGAACAAAGATAGAAACTGTAAAGCGTCAAGGAGTTGATATTGTTTTTGCATTAGACGTTTCTAAGAGCATGCTGGCTGAAGATATTGCACCAAATAGATTGGAAAAAGCCAAACAAATCATCTCCAAAATTATTGACAAACTAGGAAGTGATAGAATAGGAATTATAATTTATGCAGGAAACGCGTATCCATTATTGCCAATAACAACAGATCATGGAGCCGCAAAAATGTTTCTACAATCTGCAAATCCGAATATGGTTTCGAGTCAAGGAACAGCCATCAATGAAGCCATAAAACTAGCAAGTACTTATTATGACAATGATGAGCAAACAAATCGTTTTTTGTTTATTATTTCTGATGGTGAAGATCACCAAGAAGATGCTTCAAGTGCCATATCACAAGCAGCAAATGATGGAATCAAAACTTTTACGATTGGAATTGGAACCGAAAAAGGAGGTCCTATTCCATTAAAAGACAGGCGTGGCGTTTTGCAAGGCTACAAAAAAGATAGTAAGGGCGAAGTTGTAATTACCAAAATGAATGTAAACACACTTAAAAATATTGCTGACGGCGGAAAAGGAAAATATATTTTAGGAAATAAAACTCAGCAAACAGTTGATTTTGTTGAAAAATTATTAGTAAAAGCAGAAAAAAGTGAGTTTGAAAGCACACAATTATCAGATTATAAAGATCAGTTTCAATGGTTTGTAGGATTCGGATTGTTATTTTTAATTATTGATGCTTTCATGTTTGAAAAGAAAACCAAATGGATTCAAAAATTAAATCTGTTTAATAAATGAGAAAAATAGTATTCATATTATTCTTTTTACCGTTGAGTCTTTTTGCTCAGCAAGATAAGGTTGCACTCGAAAAAGAGGCAAGACAATTAGTGCGTGAAGGAAATGAACTTTACAATCAATTAAAATTTGCTGATGCAGAGGTAAAATATAAAAAAGCATTAGAAAAAAATCCTGATTATGAAATTGCAAAATACAATTTAGGAAATGCATTATCACAACAAAATAGAACAAAGGAAGCGATAAAAGAATATGAATTGGTTGCCAAGACAACTAAAGATAATTTTACAAGAGCATCATCAATGCATAATATTGGGAATGCACATTATCAAGATAAAGACTATCAAAAAGCTGTTGATTCTTATAAACATTCGTTGAGAGCAAATCCAGAAGATGATGAAACGCGTTACAATTTAGCATTGGCACAAGAAATGTTAAAAAACCAAGAGCAAAACGAAGATAAAGATAAGGACAAAAAAGATAATAAAGACGACAAGAATAAGGATAAAGATAAGAAGGACGATAAAAAAGAAGGAGACGACAAGAAAGATGAGGATAAAAAGAATGATAAAAAGAATGATAAAAGTGATCCCAACAAAGATAAAAAAGACGACAAGAAAGAACAAAAACCCCAACAAGGAAAATTATCTCCTCAACAGGTTAAGCAGTTGTTAGATGCAATGAATAATGAAGAGCAAAAGACTCAGAAAAAGATGAATGCGAAGAAAGAGAGAGGCAAAAAAATAAAACAAGAAAAAGATTGGTAAATTTGTAATATGAGTTTTAAAAACACTTATATATTATTTTTTATACTGTTTACAGTAGTTTCAATATCAGCACAAGACGCTAAATTGACAACGACTGTGAGCAAAGATAAGTTAGGCGTAAATCAGAGACTTCGCATTGAATTTTCAGTAAACAAACAAGGTGCAGATAATTTTGAACCGCCAAGTTTTAAGAATTTTGACATCGTTGGTGGTCCAAGTTCTTCAATCAATCAATCTTGGGTAAACGGCAAGGTTTCATATTCTCAAGCCTATATTTATATCATTAAGCCAAAAAAAGTTGGAATCTTTACAATTCCCTCAGCATCAATAGAATATAATGGTAATAAATTGCATTCTAATGTTTTGCAAGTTACCGTAGTTAAGGCATCAGAAGTGCCAAAAGACCCAAACGACCCATCATATATTGCGAGTCAAAATGTATTATTAACTACTGAAATTTCAAAAACGAGTCCGTATGTTGGTGAAGGAATATATGTAGTTTACAAGTTATTATTTAGTAAAAAAATAGGGTTGAGCGATTGGCGGATGAATGAGATTCCGCAATACAATGGTTTTTGGAATCAAGATATAAAGGTAAAAAGAGTAGATGTAAAAAACATAACTTATAAAGGTGAAAAATACCGTTCTATCATCTTAAAAAAAGCTTTATTGATTCCTCAAAAATCAGGAAAATTGACTATTGATCCAATTGATATGAGTATTTCGGTAAATGTTCCTACGGGAAGAGGAGATTTTTTTGGAAATGCCATTACACGAAGAGTAAACTATTCAACTTCATCAGCAAGAAGAACTGTACAAGTCAAAAATTTACCAATTGATGATAAACCTGAAGGTTTTACAGGTGCAGTTGGAGAGTTTGACTTTATAGTAACAACATCAAAAGATATTTTACGCGCCAATGAAACAACTCAAATAAATGTTGAGGTAAATGGTCAAGGAAATTTGAAATTATTTGAAATTCCGAAGTTAACAACACCAAGTGAATTGGAAGTTTATACACCAGAACATACAGAAAATGTGCGAACAAATTCGAGAGGTTTGTCAGGAAAAATTTCAGACAATTATACCGTTGTTCCAGAATATAAAGGAAAGTACAAAATCCCGGAAGTTTCGTTTTCTTATTTCAACCCGAAGGAGGAAAAATATGTTACGATAGTTTCTGATGCTTTAATTATTGATGTGATTGGCGGCAAGACCTTACCAAATCAAAAAAATACAACGTCAAAACAAACAGTTGTATCGGCAACAAATAACTTTAGATATATAGAGCATAAAACAACTTTTGAACCAATAAAAAAGGATGATTTTTTCAAATCAAATTTGTTTTATATATTGTTGTTTTTACCGTTTTTAGCCATTCCTTTAGGAATATTTATTGGAAAGAAAAAAGCCAAAAGAGATGGAGATATTGTTGGTAATAGATTGCGAAAAGCTGATAGATTGGCAAAGAAATACTTATCACAAGCCAAGAAACAATTAGGTAAGAAAGAAGCGTTTTATATCGCTTTAGAAAAAGCATTGCATAACTTCTTAAAAGCCAAATTGAATATAGAAACGAGTGACATCAGTAAAGAAAAAATTACCAGTATTTTAGAAGACAGAAAGGTTGATGTTACTACAATTAAAGAGTTTATAGAGGTGTTAAATGATTGTGATTTTGCGCGTTATACACCAGCGACCAATGTGATGATGCAACAAGAATTTGACAAAGCAAAAATGGTAATTACTAAAATTGATAAGCAGATTTAGATGAAAAAAATAGTTGTCATATTTGTATTGATTTTTTCTACCTTCGGATATTCTCAAACTGCCGATAATTTATTTACAGATGCTAATGAATTATATAAAAACGGAAAATATATTGAAGCCATTGAAGTCTATAAAAAAATTGAAGATTTAGGCGTACATTCTGATGAATTATACTTTAACTTAGGAAACAGTTACTATAAGTTAAACAAGGTTGCGCCATCAATTCTTAATTACGAAAAAGCATTGAAAATAAACCCTTCAAATGCTGATGTGTTGATGAATTTAACCTTTGCAAAACGTATGAAAATAGATGCAATTGAAGTAATGCCAAAGACTATTTTTCAGAAATTCTCAGAGAATTTTATTTACAAACTCACCTATAATTCTTGGGCTTGGATTGCTGTAATCTTATCTTTTTTAGGAGCAATTTTATTTTTGTTATATCATTTTTCGTATTCATCTGGAAAGAAACTATTATATTTCAATACAAGTATTTTAAGTGCTTTATTACTAATTTTTGCAGTTGTTTTTGCGTATAAATCATACAACTACAAAGTTAATACCAAAACAGCGATTATTTTTAAGCAATCTACCGAAATCAAGAATGCACCAACATTAAATAGTGATACTGTTTTTGAATTGCACGAAGGCACCAAAGTACAGGTTTTAGATGCTATTGATGATTGGAGAAAAATCAAACTTGCTGATGGAAAAATTGGTTGGATTGTTGCTGATGATATGAAAGAGATTTAGTCTTTTTGATAAAAAGTACAACTAAAACTGTCTTCTCTACTTTCCGTTCTTACAAAAGCGTACGAAAACACTTTTCTACTATCAATAGTATTAAATTCAATCAATTCTTGTTGTTGTTTTTTATTTAAAGATAACCTTTTGGTAATGCCTTTATAAGTTTTAAACTCACAATCAATATTAAAGATTTCAATGTTTGAGAGTTGTGATATAAACTTAAAATAACGTTTAGCGTGTACTTTTAAGAAACCATTTACAGAAGTTAATTCTGTAATTCCTCCATCAGAACTATCACATAAAAATGGTTTGTGTTGTAACAAATCTTTAATGGTTTTTTTGATTTCAGATGCTTTTTTAGCATCCAAACTATCTAAATAATCTTTAAGTTTTAAGGTTGTTTTTCCATTATTTGAAAGTTCAATAAGCCATTTCCACCAATTTGTTGCATTGTCAACATAACGACTATCTACGGTTGTTTTCATCGTGTCATCAGCGCGTAAAATAAGGTCGATAAATGATAAGGTATTAGAAGATTTTTCTAAATCTAAGTCATCAAAATCAACAATGCCGTTGTTGGTGTTTTTTACCAACAATTCACTCAAATCAAAACCTTCTTTTTCCAGCAAAGCAATAATAAAATGGACCGTTCCAAAAGGATATTTTGTTTTATACGAACTATTAGGCAAATGAAAATGTGGACTTAACAA
The DNA here is from genome assembly GCA_021647835.1 of Flavobacteriaceae bacterium. Taxonomy (GTDB): domain Bacteria; phylum Bacteroidota; class Bacteroidia; order Flavobacteriales; family Flavobacteriaceae; genus Urechidicola. The sequence continues at coordinate 43,421 of JAKITY010000003.1, forward strand.
GTTCGGATTTATTTTATTCTGATTTTTTTTCAGAATAGCGTGATGCTTTTCGTTTACTGAAATAATATGTTGATCAATGCAAACAATCTTTGGATTTGCGACAAACATATCTACAAAACAAATTTCTTCAAAATTTGTAAAACCCTTTTGAATCCATATCGTTTCTGCACTATTTGTAAAACCAACAACAGTGCAGTTCAAGTATTTTTTGAGCAGTAAACCACTAATAATTCCGTCTAAATCAGAATTGATAAGAATAGGTTTGTTTTTTAGTTTTTCTAGCATTTATTAAAATTTAAGTGATTGTATGACTCAAAGTCATACTATCACTAAGAAAATTTTCTTAAAATAATTTCAAAAATTCTCTCTAAAACAGTTATATTTACTGAGTTTCCAAGTTGTTTCATTGCAATTGCATTTGTTTTTGGAAGTTTATATGTTTCAGGAAAAGATTGCAGTCGTTTTGCCTCGTTAATAGTTAATTTTCGTTTGTATTTCCCTATTATTTGCTGATGATTCATAGCAACTAATGTAGAAAACTTTGTAGGTCTTTTTACACGAACTCCAGATGGTCGAAATTGAATAATACAGTCAAAAACACTTTTATAATCTGCTCCTGCTTGCCACTCCATTTTTCGATGCGTTTTAACACACCAATCTAAATTATCGTGTTTTTTGAGCCATCTATCTATAAATTTCTTGTTTCGAGTATATAAATCTATATTTTTTTGAATGAATTTTGCTTTCCAAAGCGGAAAATTATCCAAATTTCCATCGTATTTAAAAAACTCCATCCAAATAGGAAAACCAATTACTTTTAAATCTATTCCTTTATAAAATTCATCCCACATTTTTAGAATTTTCAGCTCGTAAGATGAAATTTTATTTTCCGAAGTTTTGTCTAAAACACTATCAATCGAATTAATATCATTTGTAAATTGTTTTTCGAGTTCAGCAATAATATTTTTGATTTTCGATACGTTTTTTTTAGCAATATCTTTCCGAACACAAGGAATATAAACTCTTGGTCTAAGAATCGGAATTCCAAACTTATCAGGAGAAATTACCAACGGTTCAACAGGAAAATAATAGCCTAGCTTATCGAGGTTTTTAAGAATTGTTTTATAGGTATTCCCTTTGTCGTGCGACACTAAATTCGCTACATTTTCTAAAAACAAATATTTTGGTTTGTGCTTTTCTATTATCTGACAAATATCAAAAAAAAGTGTTCCTCTAGTATCTTCAAATCCATTTCTAAAACCACTTTTTGAGAAAGGTTGACAAGGAAACCCTGCACATAAAACATCAAAATCAGTTGGAATAGCATTTTTGATTTCGGGTTTAGTAATATCTCCAAATGGCTGTTCGTTAAAATTAATTTTATAGGTTTCTTGTGCATTTTTATCCCATTCAGAAGTAAAAACACATTTTCCACCTAAGTTTTGTAAAGCAATACGAAATCCGCCAATTCCAGCAAATAAATCTATAAATTTAAATTTACCAGAATTAATAAAGAGAATTTGTTTTTTTTGAGTCATAAAAAATTGTTGCCATCAGTTTAAGCAAGATTTATAATGGTTAACTTCATGAGGGTTTTCTGATAGAAAAATCGATTGATTTTATACGTTGTTTGTATTATTTATTAAACTCTGTGTTAATAAATAAGGCATCAGATTTTGAAGCATAACCTTTTTCTGTTCTACTAAAATCTGAAAAATTCACTAACAAGAATTTATTTTTTTCTAAAAAGTTAAAAATTTCACCAACGCTCGATTGCCCAATAAAATTTAAATCAAAAAACAATTCAATATGAATAAACTGAATTTTATTATTACACATCATTTTTTCAGCACCTTTAAGTACTTTTAATTCAAACCCTTCAGTATCACTCTTTAAAACATCTATTTGTTTAATATTATTTTTAAGACAATAAGTATCAATTGTTATAACTTTAACATTGTATGTATCTATTATTTTTGAGTTTCCATATGCTCTTTTTAAAAATGAATTCATGGCATCCCAAGAATATTCATTAAACTTTAATATTCCGTTTTCACTACCAACAGCCAAATTGTTAAGAGTAATATTTTTGGAATTACCAAAATTTTCATTGAGTTGTTTGAAGCAATATTTTGAAGCTTCAAAACCGTGAATTATTGAATTTGGCATTGCTTTTTTGATTTTTTTTAAAGTTTGTCCATGGTTCATTCCAATATCAAAAACAACAGGTCTTTTTCTTTTTATTTCATGTTTTACGGCTAGAAAAGGGTTTGGATTTAATAATTTATTATTATTAATTTTTTTGATTTTATAACCTAACTTGAATAATATAGTTTTTAATATTTTTTTCATTTTTTTAATGAGCAGGATTGTGATTTATATTTGCTTATACCATTGATTTTGCTAAAGTAATTTATTTTTGATAAACTCTCACTACATTTGCCACATGAGTCCATTCGAGTTATTAGATTATATTGGTACGGCAGTTTTTGCCATTTCAGGAGCATTAGCGGCAATGCGTAGAAAATTTGATCCGTTTGGTGTATTAATTTTGGCATCAGTTACAGCAATTGGCGGAGGTAGTTTACGAGATATATTGGTAGGAAATACGCCTGTAGGTTGGATGATACACTGGAATTATTTGATTATTATTTTTTGTGCAACGCTAGTTGCGATGTTGTTTAGAACCTATTTATCTTATTTTAGAAAAACCATGTTTTTGTTTGATGCCATTGGTTTGGGAATCTTTACAATTATTGGTGTTGAAATTGGTTTAAATGCCGATTTACATCCAATTATTTGTATAATACTTGGAACTTTGAGCGCTTCTTTTGGAGGAGTTTTACGAGATATTTTGTGTAACGAAGTACCACTTATTTTTCACAAAGAAGTATATGCCTCGTTGAGTATTATTGGCGGAATTGTTTTTTATGGTTTGCTACAAACGTCTTTGTCAATCAATATCAATTATGTTATTACAAGTTGTTTGGTGGTAACTCTACGAGTTTTGGCTGTTCGTTTCCGTTGGATTTTGCCAAAAATTTATAAAGAGATTTAACTATCTTCCTCAACTTCCAAAAAATCAGTAAAAATCATTGGAGCCAATCCTTTTACAGGCTTATAAAGTATAGAATCTTCAGCCGCTTCTTTGTTTACAAATGGTATTGTACTATTCAATTTATCAAAAACAATTAATAAAACACTTAGAATTAAGCCAATTTTTAATGCGCCAAAAACGCCTCCAAGAAGTTTGTTTAGAATACCCAAAGAAGCAAAATCTGCAATTTTGGTAAAGAGTTTTCCGAGTAAAGAAATCACAATCACAATCACGATAAAAGTAATAGCAAAAGCAACAATAGCAATATACTTTTCATCCCAATCAACACTATTCTTTAAGAAATCCCCAACAAAATAGGAAAAATGAATTGCACCGTAAACTCCTGAAACAAGGGAAACTAAAGATGCTAGCTCTACAAAAAGACCTTTCATCAAACCTCTAACAAAACCGAAAAGTAGCAATGCTGCAAGAATAATATCAATTACTGCCATAAAATATTTTTTGGTAAATATAAAGAATCCAAATAAACAATTCAACAAATAAACGAATACACTATCTTTGTAAAATGATAGGAGAACAAAATTTAAAAGAGTGCTGGGAACAAGTCGTACAAATCATTTCAGATAGATTTGCCGATGGAGAACGTTTAGACTTAGACGCAATTATTTATTTGATTGGCGTGCAAGAATTGGGAATTGGCGCAAAAAAGTTTAAAAAAGACGAAAAACTAAATTTGATGCATATTGCTATTTGCAGATTGTTAGAACCATATGGTTACTACGAATTTGAATTTTTTGATAATGATGGTTGGCCTCATTATAAAACAAAAGATGAATTGCCAACCTTAAAAGCAGGCGAGCAATCAGTTTTGATGAAAGAGGCTGTTGTGCAGTATTTTACTGAGAAGGAGTTGATAAAATAGTTAGAGAATACTTAGTATGTATGAAGTTGAAAAAGCAGGGAAACCTTATTTATTTAGATACAGATTTAATAATGATAGAACTTTAGATGAAATTGAGAATTCATATGTTTATTTCGCAAATAGGGAGTTATTAAATGACCCAATTGATTCAAGTCCTGATTTGATAAAATTTATTAAAGAAAGATCATCACTTGAAAGTTTTTATAGATTTATAAAAGAGCAATTTAAGTCTGAGAAGCATAAGCAATATATAGAAGAAAACTTTTCTGTCGACAAATTAGAAAATCTTATTTCAAATGCAATTCCAAAATATATCAATTCAAGAGGAGTCGCATGTTTCTCAATGATTCCATATATAAATATGCCTTTATGGACTAGTTATGCTAATAATCATAAAGGAATATGTTTGCAATTTAATATGGAGTATGACAAGGCTTTTTTTGATGGTATTCGAATTGTTAAATACTTCAAAGAATTAAATAATATAGAGTTTACTCCATTGATAGATGAATATAAAGTAATGGAAGTTTTTTTCAGAAAAGATATTAATTGGAGTTATGAAAAAGAACTAAGGTTATTAAAAAAGAACTAAGGTTATTAAAAGATAAAAAAGGGAAAATCAATTTTAATAAAAAACCATTAAGAAATATTGTTTGCGGTTATAAATGTGAAGATAGATATATTGAAGATGTTATTACAGTTGTGAATAATAATTATAATGAAGTAGGTGTTTATAAAATGGTTAAACCTGCGAAACAGAATAATGTTTCATTAATTCAAATGAATTAGCCCTATGTCACATTAACCTTACGCACTAAATAAGCAGCAATCCTCGGAAAAAATCGAATTAAATACACAGAACCAGTTTCTTTAAAACCGCCAATTACCACTTCCTTTTTTCGATTTTTAATTGCTTTTATCATTTTTTTAGCAAATACATCTACAGGAATACCATTTTTGGTTGCAGTATCCATCGTGTTTTGTTTGGTTCCATCACCAGTAAGCGCATTCATAGAAACATCAGTTTGTACATAACCTGGAAGCACCAAAGTTACGTCAATATTGTGTTTGTAAACTTCGGCTCTTAGACTGTCAAAAAAACCATGGAGTGCATGTTTTGATGCCGAATATGTTGAGCGAAGAGGCGTTGCAACTTTACCAACAACACTCGTGGTAACTACAAAATGACCAGAATCATTGGCAATAAAATGTGGCAAAAGGGCTTTTGACAAGGCAACAGTTCCCATATAATTGATGTCCATAATTCGTTTGTCAACGTCAATATTTGTGTCAATTGCCAAAGATCGCTGACTAATTCCGCCATTATTTATAAGGATGTCAATTTTCCCAAAAAATGAAATTGCAGTTGCAACGGTTTTGTCAAAATCATCATATTTTTCTAAATCAATTGGTAAAACGGCAATGTTTTGTGAATTTTCACATTCATTTTTTACTTTTGACAAAGATGCTTCATTACGTGACGAAAGAATTAATTTTGCACCTAATTTAGAAAGTTCGATAGCGAGTGCTTTTCCAATTCCAGAAGAAGCGCCTGTTATCCAAATTATTTTATTTTTTAAATCCATTTTGCACAAATTTTTAGCAAAATAATCAATTATAGCGTATTTTTGGTCTGATTTTTGAAAAGTAGGAGTTATAAAAGTTAATCAAATGATAAAAAATTTATTCGTTGCCTTGATGTTTTTAACATTTTCGGCAAACGCTCAAGATACAATTAGAGTAAAGATGGAGCCAAATAATGGTTATAAATGGATGATGCTCTATAAAATTAATGGAGCCAAACAGCAATATGTTTCCAATACCGATATTGAAGAAGGTGAGTATAAATTAACAATTCCTAAAAATTTTTCTGCAGGAATGTACCGTGCATTTTATGACATGGACAATGGTGGCTATTTAGATTTCTTGTACAATAATGAGTCCTTTTCAGTAACATTTAATCCAAGTTTACCGGAGCAAACGGCACACTTTGAAAAATCAGAAGAGAATAAGGTTTATCAATCTTATTTGAACGCAATTTATCTTCAGCAATCAAAAATAGATTCGTTACAGATGACTTATTTTGATTCAGATAAAAACCCATCAATTCAAAAAAATTACACGAAACAACTTAAAAAACTATATAACTTACAAGATTATTTTGAAAAGGAATCTGAAGGAAAACTTGCGCAAGAGTTCATCAAAATTACTAAAAAGCATTACGATACTGAGTTGTTGGAAACTCCTGAAGCATTTTTAGAATCATTAGAAACTCACTTTTTTGATTATATAAATTTCGACAACAAAATTTTATTAAATTCTACTGTTTTTATTGACAAAGCAATTGAATATATCTTTTATATAAATTCATCAGAAGACCCAAAAATTCAACGAGAGTTGAGAGAAAAATCAATTAATGATGTGATGGAAAAAGTTAGTGATAACTTTGTTAAAAGCGAAATCTTAAGTTCTCTATTGTATGCTTTTGCTGGTCAAGAAGCGCTGGAAATGGTTGACTTTATCAAAGAGAAACATTATAATTTACTTCCAACAGAGTATATAGATACAAAATTTATTGCAGATATTGATAGGATGTTAAGTGTTGCTATTGGTAGAGTTGCACCTGAAATTACTTGGAAAGAAGGTAACAAAACCATGAGATTATCTGATTTAAATGAAGATGAAAAATACATTGTAACTTTTTGGAGTACAACATGTTCACATTGTTTAAAAGAGATTCCAGAGTTGTATAAATTCACCCAAGAATTAAATAGCGTGAAAGTAATTGCTGTGGCGCTTGAAGAAGATAAATTTGGATTTAATCATCATACTGAAATGATGGATAAATGGATAAATGTGCTTGCGTTGAATAAGTGGGAAAACAAGATTGCACGTAGTTATGAGATTCATTCTACACCAAGTTATTTTGTGTTAGATAGAGATAAAAAAATTACTGCGAAACCAGAGCAATTAGTTGATTTGCTACATTATTTAGGCGCAAAAGATGAATTGTTAAACGAAATTTCTGAACGTATAAGTAAGGAGTAGTTTTAATTATCAACCAAATTCAAAATCTTTAATTTTAGTAAAATGAAGTCGCTATTTTATTCTTTCATATTCTTTTTTGCGTTCCAATTTTCAGGGGCACAATCTTTTCAAGAAGGCTCAAAAGCCCTAAATTTCAAACTCTATGCTCTTGATGGAACTATAAGTAATTTAGAAACGTATAAAGACAAAGTTATTGTCATAAAAATGTGGTTTAAAGAATGTACACCTTGTTTACAAGAGATTCCTACCGTAAATAAACTCGTAGAAAAGTATGAAAACCGTAATGATATTGTATTTATAGCACCATCACCAAATAGTAAAAGTACTTTAGAAAAATTTGTTGAAAAAGTAAATTTCAAGTACATTGTGATGTCAAGCTCTTACGAAATGTTAAGAGATTATAATCCGTTGAGAAGATATCCAACACATGCAATTATCGACAAAAAAGGAGTCGTTTCTTTTTTATACGAAGGTACTTCTCAAAATATTGGTAAGATTCTTTCTTCAGAAATTGATAAGGCATTAGAAATATAAAAAAGCATCTTCTAAATGCTCAATTTTAGTTTTTTTCCGTGTTTTTATAATTCCGATGATATCAAAACGTACTTCAACATCCAAATCTTTAGAAATTACATATTCATTAATTGCTGTTACTAATAATTTTATTTTCTTCGGATTTACAAAATCTTGTGGATTCCCAAAATAATCAGTCGAACGTGTTTTGACTTCTACAACAGCAAGAAGACCTTCTTTTTGAGCAATAATATCTACTTCTGCCTTTTGATAACGCCAATTTTTATCTCTGATTGTGTATCCTTTTTTTATCAGATATTCGATTGCGAGTTGCTCTCCTTTTTTGCCTAATTCGTTGTGTTGCGCCATTACTAATTAAAACTAATTTTTGTTTTGTTTTTGTTAACCTTTAACTGAATTTTATCGCCTAAAATTAACGCACGATTATCATCAACATGTCCTGAGGGAAAACCAAAAACAACAGGAAAATCAGTTCCTTCAACAGCTTCTAAAACAATATCTTTGAGTGTTTTTCCAAATTTATTCCCTTCATTCTTTTTTAGTCTAAAATCACCAACAATTAAACCCTTACAATTCTTAAAATAACCTGCTCTTTTAAGGCTAATCATCATTCTATCAATGTGATACAGTGCTTCGCCAACATCTTCAATAAACAAAATTTTTCCATTTATGTCGAGTGAAGTGTTTGAGCCCAACATACTGTATAAAATGGAGAGGTTTCCGCCAACAAGTTCGCCCTCACTTTTCCCTTTTCTATTTTTTTCTGAAGCAGGAAGTTTATATTTTAATTTTTCTCCAAATAAGGCTTTTTTTAATGTAATAATTGATTTTTCTTGAATAGAATCTTTTAAATTGAGTGTTAAAGGCATTTGACCATGAATAGATTGATAACCAAGATTGTGTAATTTATTATGCAGAACTGTTACATCAGAATAGCCAATTATCCATTTCGGATGTTTTTTAAACTCCGTAAAGTCTAAATCGTCAATAATTCGAACCAAACCATAACCACCTCTTGCCGACCAAATTGCCTTTATATTCGGACTGTCAAGTGCGTTTTGTAAATCTTTTAAACGCTGTTCGTCAGTTCCAGCAAATGTACTGTTTATCGTATATAGATGTTTTCCAAAAGTAACAACCAAGCCCCATTTTTTTGCCAATATTATACCACCTTCAATTGACTCTCTACTTTTAATTCTTCCAGCAGGAGCCAAAATGATAATAGTATCTCCCTTTTTTAGAAAATCCGGCTTTATGTATTTACATGTTTTATTTTTGTTAATTGTTTCATTATTGTTTCCAAAAGAAAAAGTAGGCAACAAGAAAAGAAGTATCAGGAAAGAAAATTTAGACATGATTTCAAGGTTATTTATGTAAAAATACGCTTTTATGACGAAATAAAAATGAAAGGCAATTATAAACATCAAAAAGGAATGAGTATCTTTGTTGTATAAATTATTAGGTCTCGACTCCACTCAACCTGACAAGAACAATGTCTTTTCGAGCGGAGTCGAGAAGTTGAATATAAAAAACACATTTTTTGAGCAGATATACAATTACAGCAGCCTTACCGTACACAAACGGTCCAGTTCACATAGGTCATTTGGCAGGAGTTTACGTTCCATCCGATATTTATGCACGTTATTTACGTTTAACAGGCAACGATGTTGCTTTTGTTTGCGGTTCTGATGAACATGGAGTTCCGATTACAATGAGAGCTAAAAAAGAAGGAATTACACCGCAACAAATTGTTGATAAATACCATGCGATTATTAAAAATTCTTTTTCTGAATTCGGAATTACATTTGATAATTATTCACGCACATCTGCAAAGATTCACCACGATACAGCATCAGAGTTTTTTAAAGATTTATATGCAAATGGTAAATTTATAGAAGAAGTTACAGAACAATTGTATGACGAAGAGGCAAATCAATTTCTTGCAGATAGATTTGTTGTCGGTACTTGTCCAAAATGTGGAAATGAAGAAAGTTATGGTGATCAATGTGAAAAGTGTGGAACGAGCCATAATGCGACAGATTTAATCAATCCGAAATCGGCAATTACAGGAAATGTACCAACAACCAAAGAAACAAAACATTGGTTTTTACCTTTAGATGAATATGAATCTTGGTTAAGAGAATGGATTGTAGAAGGTCATAAAAATGACTGGAAAGCCAATGTTTTAGGGCAGGTAAAGTCTTGGTTAGATGATGGTTTACGACCAAGAGCAGTAACTCGTGATTTAGATTGGGGAATTCCCGTACCTGTTGAAGGTGCTGACGGAAAAGTATTGTATGTTTGGTTTGATGCACCAATTGGTTACATTTCTGCAACCAAAGAATGGGCAGAACGAGAAGGAAAAGATTGGAAACAATATTGGAAAGATGAAGACACAAAACTGATTCATTTTATAGGGAAAGACAACATCGTTTTTCACTGTATAATTTTTCCTGCGATGTTAAAAGCCGAAGGAAGTTATATTTTGCCAGAAAATGTTCCTGCAAATGAATTTTTAAATCTTGAAGATAATAAAATTTCAACTTCTAAAAATTGGGCAGTTTGGTTGCACGAATATTTAGAAGATTTTCCAGAAAAACAAGACGTATTGCGTTATGCCTTGACAGCAAATGCACCAGAAACAAAAGATAATAATTTCACTTGGAAAGATTTTCAAACAAGAAATAACAGCGAATTGGTTGGCATTTTTGGTAACTTCATCAATCGTGTAGTTGTTTTGACTAATAAATATTATAACGGACAAGTACCGACTCCAAATAGTTTTTCAGATGTTGATGAACAAACATTAGAAAAAATGCGAGAATTTCCACAGATAATTTCTAACTCTATTGAAAGGTATCGCTTTAGAGAAGCAATGAATAATTTAATGAATTTGGCGCGACTTGGAAATAAATATTTAGCAGATGAAGAGCCTTGGAAAGTTATAAAATTTGATGAAGAGCGAGTGCAAACAGTAATGTTTATAGCGTTACAAATTGCATCTGCTTTGGCAACATTGTCAGAGCCATTTTTACCTTTTACTTCTGATAAATTAAAAGGAATTCTGAATGTCACTTCGAGCCTTTCGACTGCGCTCAAGACAGGCTCTGTCGAGAATTCGTGGAATGGCGTTTCAGAAAAAGAAGTATTACTTCCAGCAAATCATCGAATTCAAGAAGGAAAAGCAGAATTACTTTTTGCTAAAATTGAAGATAAAGAGATTCAGATACAGTTAGACAAATTAGAAGCAACAAAGCAAGCGAATGAACAAGCAAACAAAGTTGTAGAGCCTCAAAAAGAGACTGTCGAGTTTGATTATTTTACAAAGTTAGATATTAGAATAGGAACAATTTTAGAGGCTGTTAAAGTACCAAAAACTAAGAAGTTGTTACAATTAAAAGTAGATGTTGGGCTTGATATACGCACAATTGTTTCTGGAATTGCAGAAAGTTTTAAACTAGAAGAAATTATTGGTCAACGCGTATGTGTTTTGGTAAATCTTGCTCCGAGAACACTAAGAGGAGTTGAGAGTCAAGGAATGATTTTAATGGCGGATACCAAAGACGGAAAACTAGCCTTTATAGAACCTGAACGTGATGTTGAGAATGGCGAGAGTGTGAGTTAGAAGTTTGCCATTATCAAATCATTAGGCTACAATTAGATTAAAAAGTATATTTATACTTTTAAAATCTAGACATGAACGAATACGTAGCAATAGACACATTAAAATTCTTACTATATAATGTGCATCAAGTAGAAGAATTACTAACCAAAGAGCGTTTTGCAGATTATGATAAAACTTCTTTAGACATATTTATTGACTCAGTTAAAACTTTTTCTGACACCAATTTATTTCCATTTATCAAAGAAATGGATGAAAAACCATCGTATTTTAAAGATGGTAAAATAAACATACATCCACAATTTGAAAACATCATTAAAAACGGAGGAGATTTAGGAGTTGTAGGCGCTACTTTTGATTATGATGATGGCGGAATGCAATTACCTTCAATGTTTTTTCACGCTGCATATTATATTATGGAAGCGGCAAATAACCACGTTCCAGGATATTTTGGCTTAACAGCAGGTTCTGCTAATTTGATTCTTTCCTTTGGAAGTAAAAAATTAAAAGACACCTATGTTCCAAAAATGCTCGATTTAACTTGGGGAGGAACTATGTGTTTGACCGAGCCACAAGCAGGAAGTTCACTTTCTGATGTTGCAACAACAGCAACACCAACAGATAAAGATTATCATTTAATCAAAGGACAAAAAATATTTATTTCTTCAGGCGATCATCAATTTTCAAGCAACTTTGTACATCTTGTTTTAGCAAGAATTGATGGCGCACCAAAAGGAATAAAAGGAGTTTCGTTGTTTGTAGTGCCAAAAAATCGTCTAACAGAGAATAATCAGTTTGAGTATAATGATGCTGCTATTGTTGGCGAATTTGAAAAAATGGGACAAAAAGGATATTGCACAACGCATATTGTTTTTGGTGATAATGCTGATTGTAAAGGTTGGCTTGTCGGCGAGCCAAATAAAGGTTTATCTTATATGTTTCAAATGATGAATGAAGCACGAATTGCTACAGGAAGAATGGGTGCGGCGATTGCTTCAGCAGCATATTATTCATCTTTAAAATATGCAAATGAGCGTCCGCAAGGAAGAAAATTAAATAATTCTGGTCAAAAAAACACAGACGAAGAGCAAACATTAATTATCAATCATCCTGATATAAAAAGGATGTTATTGACTCAAAAAGCAATTGTTGAAGGTTCTTTGAGTTTGGTTTTACAAACGTCAAATTATTTTGATAAAGAAATTACAAGCACATCAGAAGAAGAGAAAGAAAAACACCATTTATTATTAGAATTACTAACGCCAATTGCGAAGACATATCCTGCAGAAAAAGGAATAGAATCAACAAGTAATGCCGTTCAAATTTTAGGCGGATATGGGTTTTGTTTTGATTTTATGCCACAACAATATTATCGAGATATTAGAATTATTGCCTTATACGAAGGAACAACAGGAATACAATCGTTAGATTTATTAGGACGAAAAATCATTGCAAAAAACGGAAAAGCAGTAGAATTATTGGCTATTGAAATTCAAAAAACAATAAAAAAGGCTTCTAATTTTGAAGAGTTGAAGCAGTACGCAAACACATTATTAGAAAATCTTGGGTTGGTGCAAAAAGTAATTGGCGCATTGATGCCTCATGCACTAAAAGGAAATTACGAACGCTTTCTTGCTGATGCAACAGTATTTATGGATTTTTTCGGAACAATTGTTATTGGATGGCAATGGTTGAAAATGGCAACTGTAGCAAAGCAAACATTAGAAAATAAAAGCGGAAATCAATTGGATATATTTTATGAAAGTAAAATTCATACGATGAAGTTTTTCTATACTTATGAAATGACACGAACAAGAGGATTAGCCAAAACAATAATGAATACTGAAGAACTAACAATTTCGGTTTCTAAAGAGATATTTTAATGTTTTCAAGGGGGTTTAAACCCCTTGTGTCAATAATAAAGATTATATCGAGAATACTTATTTAAAAAACAAACATGACTATAAAAAACGTAACAATTGCAGGAGCAGGAACATTAGGCTCACAAATTGCTTGGCAAACGGCTTTTAAAGGATTTAACGTAACGGTTTATGACGCTTTTGAAAAAGGGTTGAAACGAGGAAAACAACTCCATCAACAATATGCATCCATATTTCTTAAAACTCGCAGCGTTTCTCAACAAGAAATAGATGGAACTTTCGCTCGATTGAGTTATACAACCAATTTAAAGGAAGCCGTAAAAGATGCAGATTTAATAAGCGAATCAATTCCTGAAAATTTGGAGATAAAAAAAGCATTTTATATTGAATTGTCAAAAGTAGCACCAGAAAAAACAATCTTTACAACCAATTCTTCCACCTTATTACCAAGTCAATATTCAGAAGAAATTGGTCGTCCAGAAAAATTTTTGGCATTGCATTTTGCAAATTGGATTTGGGATGCAAATATTGGCGAAGTGATGGGACATCCGAAGACAAAACCTGAAAATTTTAATAGAGTCGTAGAGTTTTCAAAAGAAATAGGAATGGTTCCGATACCGATTCACAAAGAGCAACACAGTTACGTGATAAATTCTCTTTTAGGACCTTTATTATCAGCAGCAGGAAACTTATTAGTCAATGAAGTTGCAGATTTTGAAACGATTGATAAAACGTGGATGATTACATCAGGAACTAAAATGGGACCTTGTGCAATTATGGATATGGTTGGATTAGAAACCATTTATAATATCGAAAAATTGTGGAGCGACAGAACAGGAGAAGAAGATAGAAAAGCACGTGTAGATTATTACAAAAAATATTTTATAGACACCAATAAATTGGGGATGAAAACAGGAGAAGGGTTTTATAAATACCCGAAACCTGCGTATAGAAATCCAGATTTTTTATCATAAAAACAAATTGATCAGATGAGTACAATAAAAGACAGATTTAATTTAGATGGCAAAGTAGCCATCGTTACAGGTTCTTCAAAAGGAATAGGAAAAGCTATTGCCAAAGCATTTGCAGAGTGCGGAGCAACTGTAGTTATAAGCAGTAGAAAGCAAGACGCTTGTGAAGAGGTTGTTGCCGAATTTAAAGAATTAGGCTTAAAAGCAGTTGCTATTTCTTGTCATGTTGGTGATGTAGAAAGCAGAGCAGCATTGACAGAAAAAACGATTGCTCAATGTGGCGGAATAGATATTTTGGTGAATAACGCAGCAACAAATCCTGTGTATGGACCAATTGAAGATGCGCCTTTAGATGCGTTTGATAAAATTATGAATATCAATGTAAAAGCGCCTTGGGATTTGGCAAATAAATGTTTAGACAGCATCAAATCGAGAGGAGGCGGAAGTATTATCAACATCAGTTCTATTGAAGGAGAAATTCCAGGTTTTGGACTTGGATTGTACTCTACCAGTAAAGCAGCAATTTCTATGTTGACTAAAAACCAAGCAAAAGAATGGGGAAGACATAACATTCGTGTGAATGCTATTTGTCCTGGATTGATACAAACTAAGTTTTCTGCTGCACTATGGACAGATGATAAAGTGATGGGACACATCAATAAAAAATTACCATTGAGCAGAATGGGACAAGCAGATGAAATAGCAAGTGTTGCGCTTTTATTGGCTTCTGATGCAGGAAGTTATATTACAGGAAGTTTGCAAGTTGCTGATGGTGGTTATTTGATATCAGGATAAAAAGAGTTGTATATAATTAAAAAAAATGACATTACTACCAATACAATTTTGGACAAAGTTTAAAAAGGAAGAATTTGGGGAACTTAATCCTTCCGAATCAAGACCTTATTGAAAATTACTTAAATGAGCAAGGTTTTAATTACATCAAACGAAAAGATAATAAAATCGTTTTTCATAAATATAATTTTTGGACTTTGTTCGATGTAAAATCTTTTTTGGTTAGCGGAATTGTTAAAACAAAAATAAAAAATGGAAATTTGATTGTGATAAATGGGAATTGGATGATTTTTCTATTAGCAATACCATTTTTAGTATTGATTTTAACTGCAAAATCAAAATTTTCAACACTTGAGAAAAGTGATGTAGATATGATTTGGGGAGTTTTCGCTTTCATTTTTGGAGGAAATCTTATATTCCGAGTAATAGCACATATAAGTTTTAGCGAAACAATAAAAGATTTTTGAGTTAGTCATTTAATTTCCGTATATTTAATCCTTAAAACACTAAGATATGGAACAGTTTGAAGGTCAAGATATACTAAACTTTATAAAAGAATTACCAAATGATACTGCTTGTAAAGCATATTTAGCCAAAATAAAGTGGCAAGATGGGTTTACCTGTATGAAATGTGGTC
>JAKITY010000068.1 GCA_021647835.1 Flavobacteriaceae bacterium
TGGTTGGAATCTAAAGAAAATGATGAGAAAGTTAAAACTTGAACTTGAAAAAATATTTTCTAATTTGTTTTTGAAATTTTTAACAAAAAATCTGACTTTTAAATATTAACTTTATAAGGAACGACTAGTTAGTGAGACAACAGGAAGTTCAATTAATCCAAAAATGATTTATGGTCCAAAGTATGGAGGTAAATTCAAAGCTAAATTTTTTGAATTTAAAAAAGGAACTAACCCTAAAGAATTAAGCAAAGAAGTTGACATCATAAAAGTAATAGAAAAATTAAAAAAAAATAGCAAATGAGAATAATTTTTATTACACTTACTTTTCTGTGCTTATACTCTTGTGCTCAAAAAAATAACAACTTATTTTGTAAAAAAAAAAGAGATGCAAAAATATCAGATACTATTTTTAAAAAATCTGAAATCATATCGCTTGTAACTTATGATAAAAATTGCAAAATTAATAGTATAGAAATGTTAGTAATACTTGACGAAAGATCTAAAGATCTAAATTCTTTTGAAGATTTAAGAGATGTTACTGTTAAATTAGGTTACATACCTGACACTACTATCAATATAATTTTGAAGAAAAAAAATTATAATCTAATGAGCAGAAAAGACAACCTTATACTTAAAGTTAAGCATGAATTTAAAGAGCCTTACTTAGATACCTTAAATTTTATTGATATACAAACAATTTCTTATAGTAATCTTGAGAAAAAAATTATAAAATCAAATTCCTATTTTTATAATGACTCAAAAAAAATATTAGATATAGAAAATACATATTTAGATTATAGTTCATTTAAGAAAACGAACACTAGATTTAAAAATATTTCTGAATCAAAAAATAAATTAGATTCAATTTTAGTAACCACTAAAACAAGTAAATTTATAGATAATTTAACAAAATATCATATTCAAATTAATGATACTCTTTTACTTAATTTTAGATGTAGTATAAAAGCTGATTATAAAAAATTCCAATTACAAAACAAGAAAGTAACAATATATGATTTACTCAAAATAAATAAGAATTTCATTACATTTAAACTTAAATTAAATGAATTAAACCTAACTAAAATATACTCTCTGAAGGTTTCTTTAAACTAAATAAAAAGCAAATGCCCAGAAAACGGCTATTATATATTTATAGGTGCTTATAAGCATAAAAAAAAGAAACCAATTTCTTTGAAATTATTTTTTTTTTAAAATAAATTTGTATATTTGCCTTGTGAAACTTATAGCATTCATATTATCATTATATATTTTAGCACTTAACTTTACAATTTGTACAGATATTGAAGATAGTAATATGTTAAAAACAGAAATTACACAAAGTCAAGATCATGAACACAACACTTCAAAAGACTTATGTTCACCATTTTGTTATTGTCAATGCTGTCAAGTTCTTGCAACCAATCCGTTATCATTTGATTTTAAACTAGATATAAATAGAGTTTCAAATCAAACATTTCTCCATTTTGATAGTTTAGGAAAAGAAATTACTTTTACGATACTTCAACCCCCTAGAGTCTAATATACTTTTTTTTAGGATAATTACGCCTAAACCTTACTATTAAAACCTACTTTAGTTCAATACTAACTAGTAACAAAATTGTATTAAAACAAAATTAAATGATAAATAAAATAATACTATTCTCTATAAAGAATAAACTCATTATTGGTATGATGATGATTGCTTGGGTTGGTCTTGGTATCTATTCAATGCAAAAAGTACCAATAGATGCTGTACCAGATATTACAAATAATCAAGTTCAAGTAATAACAACATCACCAAACTTAGGCACACAAGATATAGAGCAATTTGTAACCTACCCTGTAGAATTGGCAATGGCAAATTTGCCTGGAGTTGTAGAAATTCGCTCTATTTCTCGTTTTGGATTATCAGTAGTTACCATTGTTTTTGAAGACGAAATAGGAACTTACTTGCCAAGACAATTAGTTTCCGAAAAATTGAGCGATGTAAAAGGAGAAATACCTCAAAAATTTGGTGAACCCTTTATGGGACCTATATCTACAGGTTTAGGCGAAATTTATCAATACACCTTAGAAGTTGGTCCAAAATTTAAAGATAAATATACCAATGTAGATTTAAGAACTTATCAAGATTGGATTGTAAAAAGACAAATGGCAATGTTACCAGGAGTTGTAGAAGTAAACAGTTTTGGTGGTAATGTAAAACAATACGAAGTTGCTGTTAATCCAAACCAATTAAAAAGTATGGGTATCAGTATTACCGAAATATTTAACGCTCTTGAAGTTAATAATGAAAATACTGGAGGCGCCTATATTGTAAAAAATCACAAAGCCAATTTTATTCGTGGCGAAGGACTTGTACGGTCTTTAAAAGATATAGAAATGATTGTGGTAAAAACACAAAATGGCTTACCAATTCTTATTAAAGATGTAGCAACTGTGCAGTTTGGCAATGCAATTCGTTACGGGTCTGTAACTAAAAATGGTAACGGTTTAGCCGTTGGCGGTATGATAATGATGCTTAAAGGCGAAAACTCTAAAGATGTAATTAAAAACGTAAAAGAACGAATTACTGAAATTGAAAAATCACTTCCAGAAGGTATTTATATTGAACCCTTTTTAGACCGTTCAGACTTAATTCAAAGAACGACAGCAACTGTTCGAAATAATTTATTAGAAGGTGGACTTATCGTTATCTTTATATTGGTACTATTTCTTGGTAATTTTAGAGGCGGACTTATTGTAGCGTCCACCATTCCGTTATCCTTATTATTTGCATATATACTAATGAATATTTTTGGTGTATGGTCTAATTTAATGAGTTTAGGAGCAATAGACTTCGGGATTATAGTAGATGGCGCCGTAATTATTGTAGAAAGTGTCGTCTTTCATACGATGAAAAAAGTGCGATTATTATCTAAAAATCAAAAATTATCGCAAGACGATTTAGATAATATATCTTACAAATCATCCAGTAAGATGATGAATGCTGCTTTTTTTGGACAATTAATTATCCTTATCGTTTTTCTTCCAATATTAACTCTACAAGGCGTTGAAGGTAAAATGTTTACACCAATGGCAATGACTTTTAGTTTTGCTGTAATTGGTGCAATGATATTGTGTTTGACCTATGTGCCAATGGTATCATCTTATTTTATGAGTAAAAATCCTTCACAGAAAAAAATGTGGGGAGATAAATTTATAGAATGGCTACAAAAAAAGTATGAACCCGTATTATTGATGGTATTAAAAAGAAAAATGATAATTCTTGGCATTGCTTTACTCCTTTTAATAATTTCAATAGTTACATTTTCTAAAATGGGAGGAGAATTTGTACCACAATTAGACGAAGGAGATGTAGCAATGCACGCCATTTTAAAACCAGGAAGTTCATTAGAAGAAACTGAAAAAGTTTGCCAACAAATAGAAGCAACTGTTTTAAAGAATTTTCCTGAAATAAAACAAGTTGTTTCTAAAATTGGAGTTGCTGAAATACCTACAGACCCAATGCCAATGGATATTGCCGATATGTTTTTAATTTTGAAGCCAAAATCTGAATGGACAACTTTTAAAACTAAAGATGAACTCATAGAAATGATTAAAGATAAATTAGCCTTTCTTCCAGGCGTAAACTTTGAATTTTCACAGCCTGTTGAAATGCGTTTTAATGAATTAATGACAGGAGTTCGACAAGATGTAGCCGTAAAATTATTTGGAGAAGATTTAGATATACTCTCTAAATACGCCGAGAAAATGGGTGAAATTATTGCTACCGTAGATGGCGTTGGTGATTTAAAAGTAGAATCAACAAAAGGTCTTCCACAAATGACAATTACTTATGAAAGAGCAAAACTTGCTCAATACGGACTTAATATTCAAGAACTAAATACCCTTGTAAGAACTGCATTTAGTGGCAAAAAAGCAGGTATTGTTTTTGAAGGCGAAAAACGATTTGATTTAGTTGTACGTCTTAAAGACGAACATAAACAGAGTATAAATGACCTTAAAAACCTATATGTCTCATTGTCAAGTGGCATTCAAATTCCGTTACGAGAAGTTGCAAAAATAGATTATCAATCTGGACCAATGCAAATTTCTCGCGAAGGTACAAACCGAAGAACTTATGTAGGGATTAATATTAGAGGGCGAGATGTGGAGAGTGTTGTAAACGAAATTAAAGAAAAATTAGACGCACAGTTAGAATTACCATCAGGTTATTACCTAAAATATGGAGGTACTTTTGAAAACTTACAACGTGCAAAATCAAGATTGCTAATTGTAGTTCCTATTGCATTAATACTCATTTTTGTATTACTCTATTTTGCCTTAAAATCTTTTAGTCAAACCATTATGATTTATATGGCAATTCCACTAGCAGCCATTGGAGGCATATTTTCACTTTGGCTTAGAGATATGCCATTTAGTATTTCAGCAGGCGTTGGATTTATTGTATTATTTGGTGTCGCCGTTTTAAACGGGTTGGTTCTAATAACCAGTATGAACGATTTAAAAATAGAAGGACTCTCACTTAAAGATAGAATTATTAAAGGAACAAAAGAACGAATTAGACCTATTTTTTTAACAGCATCGACCGATATTTTAGGATTTTTACCAATGGCTATTTCTTCAGGAGCAGGAGCCGAAGTACAACGTCCATTAGCAACCGTAGTTATTGGAGGAATGCTTACAGCATCTTTACTAACCTTAATTGTCATACCTATTTTATATAATTTGGTAGAGAAAATGAATGATAAATGATAAGTGATAAATGATAAATGAAAAGTGATAAATGATAAATGATAAGTGATAAGTGATAAATGAAAAATGATAAATGATAAATGATAAGTGATAAATGATAAATGATAAATGATAAATGATAAATATAAATTATGAGTAAAAACATATTAAAAACGAAGAGTTATCATTTTGCTATATTAATTGTGAAATTATCTCAAGAATTGATTGGTGAGCAAAAAGAATTTATTTTAAGTAAACAAATATTACGTAGCGGAACAGCAATTGGCGCTTTAATACGTGAAGCAGAGTTTGCGCAAAGTAAACCAGATTTTATACACAAAATGAGTATTTCTCTTAAAGAAGCAAATGAAACTTTATATTGGTTAGATTTATTAAAAGATACAGATTATTTAGGAGTAAATCTGCATAAGAGTTTAATTGATAAAAATAAAGAACTCGTAGCAATGCTTATAAGTTCAATAAAAACAACTAAATCAAGATTATAATGAATACAATATATACGACCGAAAAGAACAACAACCATTTATCACTCAAAAAAAAGTTAAGAAATTTTTCACTTTTCACTTTTCATTTTTCACTTTTCATTTTTCATTTATCACTCAAAAAAAAGTTAAAAAATTTTTCACTTTTCACTTTTCATTTTTCACTTAAAAAAATCTTTTTCATTTTTCATTTATCACTCAAAAAAAAGTTAAAAAATTTTTCACTTTTCACTTTTCATTTTTCACTTAAAAAAATCTTTTTCATTTTTCATTTATCACTCAAAAAAAAGTTAAGAAATTTTTCACTTTTCACTTTTCATTTTTCACTTAAAAAAATCTTTTTCATTTTTCATTTATCACTCAAAAAAAAGTTAAAAAATTTTTCACTTTTCACTTTTCATTTTTCACTTAAAAGAGCCTTTTTCATTTTTCATTTATCATTTTTCACTTCTTACGGACAAACAAATTTCTCTTTAGAGGATGCAATTACTTACAGTTTAAGCAATAATGGGAGTATAAAATCCGCTGATCTTGAAGTTGAACGTTTAAAAACCTTGAAAAAAACTGCTTACGATTTCGGAAAAACAGACCTAGATTTTCAATACGGAAGATTTAATAGTTTTGAAAATGATTTTTCTTTTTCTATAGGTCAAAAATTTCAATTCCCAACAGTTTATTCCAATCAAAAAAAATTGGCGAAATCTAATATTGAAATAGGAAAATCAAAAAAAACCATACGTAAAAATAATTTAATTAAAGATATAAAACAGACTTGGTATCAACTTGCTTATCTAAAAGAGAAAGGAAAACTATTAAAATATAAAGACAGTGTTTACAAACATTTTTTAAGAGCCGCAGTATTAAGATATAAAGTAGAAGCAGGAACATTATTAGAGAAAGTTACTGCTGAAACCAAAATGACTACGATAAAAATCGCGTTAACACAAAATGAAGCTAACCTGAAAATTTATCAAAAAAAATTACAAACCTTATTAGGGAACCCAAATGTAATAGACATCACAGAAAATTATAATCCTAAAAAGGAATTCAATTTAACTATAGATACTTCAAAAATAGTTGCAAATCCGAATTTGAATTTACTGAAAAATCAAATTTCCGTAAGCGAAAAAAAAATAGCCTTAAACAAATCTAAAATGCTCCCAGACATTACATTAGGGTACACAAACCAATCATTAATAGGCGATTATACGATTAATGGTGTAAATCAATTTTTTGGAAGTAACCAACGATTCTCAAGTGTAACAGCAACCATTTCAATCCCTTTATGGATAAAACCAGACAAAGCACGAATAAAAGCATCAAAAATTCAACAACAAAAAACTATAGAAGATGCAAAATACTATCGAACTGTTTTAAATGGCGAATATGAACGTGTACTACAAGATTATTTAAAATATAAAAATACAGTAGCATATTACGAAGACAAAGCCTTGCCACAAGCAACATTAATTTTATCAAACGCTAAAAAAAGTTTTGAAAATGATGCAATTGGGTATATAGAATACATACAAGGCTTAGATACAGGTATTGAAATAAAAAATAATTATTTGAACCTTATAAATCAGTATAATCAATCTATAATTGCTATTGAATATTTACTAAAGATTTACTAAATTTTTAAAGCCTAGTAAACCTCAATTAAAAACAAAAAAACAAACAAAATGAAAAATATAAAAATAAGCATCACATTCCTTTTTATGGTATTATTAATAAGTAGTTGTGGAAATACAGCAAAAGGGGAAAAAGACAAACACAATGAAAATTCAGAAAACAATCACGATGACCACGATGACCACGAAGAGAATACCGTCTCTTTAACCGAACAACAAATGGAAGCGATAAGTCTAAAATTAGTTACCATAGAGAATAAAAAAATGAATATTTCCGTAAAAGCATCAGGAGAGTTAGAAGTCTCACCTCAAGACAAAGCAGATGTGAATTCTATTATAGGAGGAATTGTTAAAAACATCTATGTTATTGAAGGCGATGCAGTAAGAAAAGGAAAAATTTTAGCAAGAATAGAGCATCCAGATATTGTGCAAATGCAACAAGACTATCTTAATAATCTTAATTCCTTACAATTTTTAGAAAAAGAATATAATAGACGAAAAATTTTATATGAAGAAAAAGTAGGTTCAGGAAAAGAATTTCAAAGAATTACTGCCGAATACCGAAATAGTAAAACTAATCTTGCTGCTCAAAAAATGAAACTTAGTATGTTAGGTCTTAACATTTCATCTATTGAAAGCGGAAACTTATCATCATCTATACATATAGTTTCTCCTCTTAACGGAAAAGTAGGTAAAGTTGAAATTAATATTGGTGCATATGCCGAACCGCTAACCAAACTCATTGAAATCATAAACAATGATGAACTACACGCTGATGTCATGGTTTTTGAAAAAGATATTAGTAAAATAAAAGTTGGGCAAACACTAAATTTTACAACAAGTAGCCTTAAAGGGCGAGAATTTTCTGGAGAAATTCACGCTATAAGTCCTGTTTTTGAAGTAAACCCAAAAGCAATTCACGTGCATGCAGAAATTAAAAACAAAAATAAAATTCTTATTCCAGGCATGTATATTCAAGGTCAAATTATTACAAATTCTGTGCTTACAGATGTATTACCAGAAAAATCAATTGTTACCAAAGACGAAAAATCGTATATTTTTATAAAAATTAAAAACGAAGAACACGCTCACGATGAAAATGGCAATCACAAAGATGAAGGTAATCACAATGATTCAAAAATGATTTTTAAAATGATAGAAATTATTACAGGAATTAGCAATAATGGCTTTACAGTAATTAAGTTATTGAAAGAATTGCCAAAAAATGCATTAATAGTAGAAAATGGCGCCTATTTTTTATTAGCAGAATTACATAAAAGTGAAGCGGAACATAGTCATTAAAAAAAATAAGACTGCTTTCTATAAAACATATGTAAGACCTAATTTTAACTAATAATATAGACTTTCTAATGAAAATTAAAAATCAGATATTTAAAGTAAATTTGCAATAATGAAAGAAAAACACACAAAAAATGACAGACACAACCACAGTCACGGAGGGATTTTCGGAGAAAAAACCGAATTATACTTTGCTAT
Organism: Flavobacteriaceae bacterium; assembly: GCA_021647835.1. Lineage (GTDB taxonomy): Bacteria > Bacteroidota > Bacteroidia > Flavobacteriales > Flavobacteriaceae > Urechidicola. Next base: position 8,369 of record JAKITY010000068.1, read on the forward strand.
TATAGGTGGAATATTCTTTTTTACAGGAATAATCATAGAATTTTCAACCAATTTACCCGAAAAATGGGCATTATACAGTTATATCGCAACCTATTTCTTCGGTGGTTATTTTACCTTAACCGAAGCCATCGAAAAAATTAGGAAAGGTGAATTTGAGATAGATTTTTTAATGCTTGTCGCAGCCGTAGGCGCAGCCTATATTGGTAGTTGGGAAGAAGGCGCATTACTGTTGTTCTTATTCAGTATCGGACACGCATTAGAAAAATATGCAATGAACAAAGCCAAAAAATCTATTGAGGCCTTGGGCGAATTATCACCAAAAACAGCCTTGATAAAAAAAGAGAGCGAAGTCATAGAAATTCCAGTAGAAGAATTAAAATTAAATGATATCATCGTAGTAAGACCAAATACCAAAATTGCAGCAGATGGCGTAATTATTAAGGGAAGCAGTAGTATCAATCAAGCCTCCATTACTGGCGAAAGTATTCCTATTGATAAAACGGCGATTGCAGATCTAAGTAATCTTCCAAAATTTAGAGAAATAGATAAAACAAATATTGTTTTTACAGGAACTATCAATGGCGATAATGCGTTAGAAATAAAAGTATTAAAACTAAGTGAAGACTCTACCATTGCTCGATTGGTAAAAATGGTAAGCGAAGTGGAAACCAAAAAATCACCCACACAATTAGCAACCAAAAAGTTTGAAAAATGGTTTGTTCCAGCAGTTATTATTTTAGTAATCACTTTGTGCTTTGCATATCTAGTTTTAAATGAAACTTCAACAGAAAGCATTTATAGAGCCATTAGTGTTTTAATAGCAGCAAGCCCGTGTGCATTGGCGATATCTACGCCAAGTGCAGTTCTTAGTGGCATTGCAAGAGCTGCAAAAGGAGGCGTACTCATAAAAGGAGGCCGTGCCTTAGAAGATTTAGGAAGTTTAACAACCATTGCATTCGACAAAACAGGAACACTTACCGAAGGAAAGCCAAAATTGACCAATGCCATTGCATTAAACGCTTATAATAAGGAAGCCTTTTTAGAATTAGTTTTAGATGTGGAGAGTTTGAGTAATCATCCTTTGGCAAAAGCCATTTCAAAAGATATAAAATCGCAATACAAAATTGAAGTAAAAAACAAAGCATTAGATATAAAAGCCATTCAAGGAAAAGGAATTAGTGCAACTTATAAAGGAGCGAATATTCTTATCGGAAATGCAACATTAATGATTGAAAAAAAAATAACAATCAATGATCACGTTGCTACACAAATGAATAATTTATTAAATGATGGCCATACCGCAATGTTAGTCGCATCTAACAATGAGTTAATTGGGCTATTAAGTGTAATGGACACGCCACGAGAAACCGCAAAAAGCACTTTATTACGTCTAAAAGAAATGGGCATTGAAAAAATGATAATGCTTACAGGCGATCATCAAAATGTAGGCGATTCAATCGCAAAACAAATTGGACTTACCGAAGCAAAAGGCGGTTTAATGCCAGAAGACAAAGTAACAGCCATACAAGAATTAAAAGAAAAATACACAAAAGTAGCAATGGTTGGCGATGGTGTAAACGATGCACCAGCAATGGCAAATAGTACGGTTGGTATTGCAATGGGAGCAGCAGGAAGCGATGTAGCACTTGAAACTGCCGATGTAGCCTTAATGTCTGATAAAATTGAAAATTTACCTTTTGTAATTGGATTAAGTAGAAAATCAAAAAGTATTATTAAGCAAAATCTATGGATTAGTTTAGGGATTGTTGCTATTTTAATTCCATCAACATTAATTGGTTGGGCAAGTATTGGTGTGGCAGTTGCCATTCACGAAGGTTCTACACTTATTGTAGTTATCAATGCATTGCGATTGTTGCGGTATAAGGAGTAAAAAAATGATTCAAAAATAATCAATTTATACCGTCTATTTTATTTTTCTAACAATTATACTTTTTCTTGTTAAATACATAATTATCAAGAATGCTATTAGAAGAGTAATTTTTCCTGTTAAATATCCAAACCCATATTCCGTTAGTCTATTAAAATCAGTCATTAATATTTTTCCAATATTTATCAATAAGAAAACTGATATAATTGCAACAATATAAAATAATATTTTTTTCATAAAAATTCAAATTTAAAAAAGGTTAGAATTTAAATTCTAACCTTTTTATTTTATTATCTTGTTACTGTCGTTGTTGTCGGTGTATAAAGTCCAAAAGTTAAACTTGAAATTAAACCATTTACAAATGATTGTCTTGTGTGAACAGTATAATTTTCTGCTCCATCAGCCATTTGTTTTGAGTTAGAAACCTCAAGAGGTGCCAAACCGTAAATCACATAATGATTCCATTCAGTTACCTGACTATTTCCTTCTGCCCCACTTCCAACAATACTTGTGTATGAATAACAAGATGTTAATAACATTAATGTAGCAAATACGATTGCTACCATTCTCATTGATTTTTTAATCATTTTTTCTAATTTTTAAATTAAACATATTTATAATTACTCTCGTCTAGTATAATAAATATATTAATAATATTTTTTATATACCGAATTTGAGATTTTTGTAGCACAAAGATAGATGTAATCTTTCATTATACAATTTTGATTGTATTTTTTATTACTTTTTTGAACAATTTTAGTAAAAAAAGTGATACCTAATAAAATTCATCTTTTAATATACCTTTATAATACTGCATTTTCAGTAAAAACCACCAGTTACGAATATAAAAAGGCGCCTATTTTTTATTGGCTGAAATGCGTAAAAGTGAGGCTGAGCATAGTCATTAGAGAAAATAAAGTTTATATTCAAGTAATATTTATGTTTGCAAATTTTTTTAAAAAAAAGGAAAATTAAAAAATGATATGTATATTTAATAACAGAAATTCGATAAAATAACACTATTTAGATTCATTATAAATTAATGTTTTTTTTTTTTTAAGTGATATTTGTATCTATATTGCAAACATTACTAACTAAAATTATTTATATATGGCAAACGTTTTATGGTTACAAGGTGGTGCTTGCAGTGGAAACACGATGTCTTTTCTAAACGCAGAAGAACCAACTGTAGTTGAACTTATCACAGATTTTGGACTTAATATTCTTTGGCACCCTACAACAGGTTTGCAAATTGGTGATCAAGTTCAAGATTTATTAAGAGATATTATTGCTGGCAAAGTGCAAATGGATATTTTAGTTTTTGAAGGCTCTATTATTATGGGACCTGAAGGAACTGGTACAATGAATTTATTTGCAGATAGACCAATGAAAGATTGGATCAAAGAATTATCAGAAGTAGCAGGTTACGTAGTCGCCATTGGTGATTGTGCAACTTATGGTGGGATTCCTGCTG
>JAKITY010000069.1 GCA_021647835.1 Flavobacteriaceae bacterium
AAAATGACTTCATAAATATACTCAAAAATTGGTTTAAAATTAAGCCCCAATTTCTAATTTCTAAAAATGTAAAAAAAAAGAATCAAATGTTTCAAAAATTTTGGTATAAAACAAACTACCAATCAATTGGGAAATAATCTTTTAAAAATTTACCAGACCAATGTTTTCCTGTATTAATTCCATCTAACAACGGATCCATAACACGTGCAGCGCCATCTACAATATCTAACGGAGGCTGAAAATCATGTACTTCTTGTTTCATTTTAGAAAGTTCAGCAGGATCTTCATCCGTAACCCAACCAGTATCTACGGCATTCATGAAAATTCCGCTTTTTGCCAATTCTCCAGCAGCCGTATGTGTTAGCATATTTAGTGCTGCTTTTGCCATATTTGTATGTGGATGACGAGATTCTTTGAAAAAACGATGAAACTTCCCTTCCATTGCCGAGACATTAATAATATGCTTTTGACCTGTATTCTCTTTTTTCATTATTTCTGCAAGGCGATTACACAATACAAATGGCGCAACAGAATTTACCAACTGAACTTCAATCATTTCGGTGGTTTCAATTTCTCCTAACTTCAAACGCCAACTATTGGTTTTTCTTAAATCTACCTGTTGTAAATCGGCATCTAATTCTCCTTCGGGAAACACTTCTTCAGCAACCAACGCATTGTCAAAACTATATGGTATTTGAGATAATTTTGCAGATGCTCTCAATCCAATTCCAGGTTCTGGTCCATGCCAAGTTACAGGCATGTTTTTAGTAGTCGAAGCACCTAATGTCAATGATTTTAATTCCTCTAAACATCCTGAATGGTCTGATAATAAATCCTGTGCCGATTTTGGCAATGATTCCATAGAACGCTCTTCGTTAGCCATTAAGTGTGTATAAAAACCCGAAGGTCTTCTTACGGTTTGCGCTGCGTTGTTAATTAGAATATCTAAACGCTCATATTTTTGTTCTATATAATTACAGAAAATTTCTACGCTTGGGATATGTCTTAAATCCAATCCGTGAATATGCAAACGGTTTCCCCATTTTGAAAAATCTTCTTCTTGTGAAAAACGCAATGCTGAATCTACAGGAAAACGCGTTGTTGCAATTACAGTTGCGCCGCCTCTTAAAAGCATTAATGTTATATGATATCCAATTTTTAAACGAGAACCAGTAATTACGGCTACTTGACCTTCTACATTAGCGGTTTGGAAACGTTTTGCATAATTATAATCACCACATTCTGTACACATTGTGTCATAAAAATGATGCAATTTGGTAAATAAGGTTTTACAAACGTAGCAATTTCTTGGTGATGCTAATTCTGGTAATTCTTTGGATGCTAAATCTGCTGCTGGAAGTAATTTTGGAGCAACAAATATATGTGCTTCACGAGCACTTCGTATTCCTGTTACTTTACGTGCGTGTCTATCTCTTGCTGCTTTCTTGCGCTTTTCATTTTTCTTGGCATCTTTTTTCCTGCGAGAAAACTCTTCACGATTGGGTCTCGAAAACATTCCTGCGGCTTTTATCAATGCTGTTCTTTGCTTTTTTGGAATTTCAAAAATTTGATTGGTATCTGTATTTAAACTGTCCAATACAGCAATACATTTATCAATCTCTTCCGAAGTAATTATAGTGTCTTTTTTATTGCTTTCCATTCCAAAAAATTAAGAATACAAATATAGTTGATTTGATGTGGATGTGATTTTATATTATTGAAATACGAACCTTTTTCTTTTTCAATCGTGTGTTGTTCAATTTTTCAACCAATTCCTTAGCAATCGTAACAGGAACAGCAACAAACGTACAGTCTCGTTTTAGTTCGATAACGCCTAATTGATCTTTATTAATTCCGCCTTGTTTAAAGAATAATCCTGCAATATCTCCTTTGGATATTTTATCTTTTCTTCCGCCAGAAATAAATAAGGTTTCCCAATATCTTGGTTTACGCTCTGCTTGTTTAGAAATGTCTATTGCTACTGCATCTTTTTTGATAAAACTTGGGACACTTTCATCTTTCCATTTCAATACATACGCAGTTCCTTTCGCATTTACACGTGCCGTTCTACCATTTCTATGTGTAAATTCTTCTTGATGCAATGGCAATTGATAATGGATAATAAACTTCATTTCTGGAATATCAATTCCTCTTGCAGCCAAATCTGTAGCAACAATTAATTGATTGGTTCCATTTCTAAATTTTAATAAAGAGCGTTCTCTATCTTGCTGTTCCATTCCGCCATAAAAACAACCATGACTGATGTTTTTTCGCTCTAAAAAATCACTCACACCTTGAATGGTATCTTTTAAATTACAAAAGATAATTCCAGGCTGATTTCCTAAATGATTCAATAAATGCAATAAAGTATTTAGTTTGTTTTTTGATGGAGAAACTACCGTTTTAATTGTTAATTTGGCAGTTCTATGATGTAAGTAATTTATAACCGTTGGATTCGTCATTTTTACAAAATCAGGAATGGAAACTCCTTGCGTTGCTGATGTTAAAATGCGTTTATCAATATTCAACAAATCATTGAGGATACCAATCATATCATACTCAAAACCAACTTCTAACGACTTGTCAAACTCATCTAAAACCAATGTTTTTATATGTTCTTTAGAAAAACGATTGTTACTAAAATGATCGGCAATTCTTCCTGGAGTTCCAATTAATATTGCAGGCGTATGCTTTAACTCAATTTTATCTTTAGACATTGAGCGTCCGCCATAAACGGCATTTACTTTATAACCAGAACCCATATTTCGAATGACTTGCTCAATCTGAATCGCTAATTCTCTTGATGGAACTAAAATTAAGGCTTGAATTTCTTTACATTCAGCATCTAATAATTTAATAAGAGGTAATAAAAACGCCAAGGTTTTTCCTGTTCCTGTTGGAGAAAGTATAATTGTATTTGCTGTTGTTTCTATTACAGAAAGGGCTTCTTTCTGCATCGGATTTAATGCTGGAATATTGAACTTATTCAATATCTCTTGTTGATTTTTTATAGAATTTGACATGCTACAAAAGTACTTTATATTTATTGATGATTACTATTCTAATTCCAATTTATAACCAACGCCATGAACATTCGTCAATTTAATAGAAGTATCACCTTTTAATTTTTTTCGCAGTTTAGAAATATAAGTATCAAGGCTTCTACCAACAAAAACGCCATTGTCTTCCCATACTTTTTTTGTCAACACTTCTCGTTTAATTACTTGGTTAGGATTTGCAATAAATATTTCGAGCAATTCACGTTCTTTTTTTGAAAGCGGAATTTCTATAGTTTCTTTTACCAATTTATTTTGCTCGGGATAAAACCGAAAACTACCTATTAAAACATAATTTTCGTCACTTTTTTCTATTGATTTTACTTGTTTTTTCGTGTTAAAAATTAAGAATGAAAACCCAAATGCACTAAAAATTAAGAGATATAAAAATGGCTTATTACTAAATGTGTTTTTCGTTTCGTCTATAAATTTAACTTCAATAGTATAGCAATTTTTTGGCAAAAACCGTCCTTTACAAGGAATAATACTCTTTTTTTCTGTAGATTGTATTTCATAACTGTAAACAACTTCTTTATCGGTACAATTAATAACTTCAACTCGATACTTATTAGAAAGATTTGCTTTTTTAAAACTACTTTTTATAATGGCAACCAAATTTTCAGGTTCAAATGAGAGTTTATTTTGAAACGACAATTCATATTTAAACGCATCAATCTCAATAATTGGTAGTATTAAAGAGGTAGAATCTTGATTAGTAAGCAAAAGTTGATGTCCAACATCGCGTAATGAAACTTTTACTTGTTCCGAAAAATCGTCTTTATTTTTATTACTATTACATGAAAATATCCAAGTAAAAAGTATCAAAAAAAGTACTGCAACAAATAAATAAGTAGGTTTTCTGTTCATAATTACTGCAAATAACCTATAATTTTATGACATTTTACAAGTGTTGACACTTCTTTTACATTTTTTTGACATATTTATTTACTTGTTGTCTTAGTTTTACTGAAAAATATAATCCTAATGAAAAAAATTATTATACTATCAATATTACTAAGTTGTTTTTTTAATTCCTTCGGGCAAAAAAAGGAAGAAATAAATTTAATGCAAGCCGATAGTACTTGGGGAAAAGAGATTATTAAAATACCTTTTTGGTTTGCTCCCGAAATTAATTATAAAGGATACGAAGACATTCGATTTGCAAAAGGTTGGGAAAAAATAGATAGTGCTGGCTTTTGGACGCTTGTTTATGTTTGGGATATAAATTTACACACCAAACCTACGGCAACGTTTTTTGAAGATAACATTAAACTATATTTTGACGGATTAATGAAAGTTGTAAACGAAGACAAAACGCTAATTATTCCGCAAACAAATGCACTTTTTTCAGAAAACAAAACAAAAAATGGAACCACAATTTTTACTGGAATCGTAGAAACCTACGATGCTTTTACAACTAAAAAAATGATAACACTACACGTTACGATAGAAAGTTATTATTGCGAAAAAACTAAAAAACACATACCTCTTTTTAGGTTTTCCCCTCAAAATTTCGAGCATGATATCTGGAAGGAATTAAACAAAATAAAACTTCGTGCTACTGTTTGTAATAACTAATTTTAAGATGTAATGAGTTTATTCTGTTAAATTTTCCATAAAAAATCCTCAATTTATATTTAACAAATATTATTTTGTATATTTGTCAACCAAACGGTTAAACCAAATAGTTTATTATGCCAAAAATAAAAGATACAGACACTGAGAATCAAATACTTAATGCTGCTAAAAAAGTATTTCAAGAAAAAGGAATGGATGGCGCACGTATGCAAGAAATAGCAGATAAGGCAAAAATTAACAAATCAATGCTTCATTATTATTACAGAAGCAAGCAATTGCTCTTCGAAGCAGTTTTTAAAAACGCCTTTGCGCTTTTAGCACCACAACTAAATGCTATTTTAAATGACGATTCTTCCATTGAAGAAAAAGTTATAAGTTTCACAAACAACTATATTTCATTTGTTGTTAAACATCCTTATTTACCTTCTTTTATTATTCAAGAACTCAACAGAAACCCTAAATTTATTTTAAAATTAAAAGATCAAAAAGGCTTTCCAAACATAGAAAAATTTAAAAAACAAGTAGTGCTTGAAATAGAACAAGGTATTTTAAAACCTATTAAAGGCGAACAGTTATTTATAAATATTTTGGCGCTTAATATCTTTCCATTTGTAGCATCCCCTTTAGTTAAAGCATTTGTAAATATTAATGATACGGAATTTAAACAATTAATGGTTGATAGAAAAACCGAAGTTGCCAATTTTATTATCAACGCTATAAAAGTATAATTATGAATAAATTAATAACATATATATTCTTATTTTTTTCTATTACTGTATTTTCTCAAAAGCAAATTACATTAGAAGAATGTTATCAATTACTAAGCACAAATTTTCCGTTGGCAAAACAAAGTGCTTTATTTGAAACACAAAATGCCTTGGATTTAGAAACTATAAAAACAGGAAAATTACCCGAAATAAACCTTTCTGCACAAGCAACCTATCAGTCAGACGTGATTGAAATTCCTATTCCAAATGCAGGGTTAGAACCTTTAAACAATGATCAATATCGTACAACGGTTTCTGTAAATCAACTTATTTATGGTGGCGGAATTATTGATGCGTCAATAAATGTAAAATCGGCTGCTTTAAAAACAAAACAAAAACAAGTGGAAGTCAACTTATATCAACTCAAAAAACAAGTAAATCAGTTGTACTTCTCGATTTTATTAACTCAAGAAAAAAATGATTTATTGGTTGAAAAGCAAAACTTATTAAACACAAAGTTAAAAGAAGTGAAATCGGGAATAAAAAATGGCGTATTGCTACCAACTTCAGATAAAGTTTTACAAGCCGAATTGATTAAAGTGAAACAACAATTTTTAGAAATAAATTCTAATAAAAAATCATTAATCAATACGCTATCTTCCTTAATAAGAAAAGAAATAGATGGAAATTCGTCTTTTGAAAACCCTATTATCTCTACGGAATTTAATACGCAAATATCTCGTCCTGAATTAAAATTGTTTCAACTTAAAAAAGAAGAAGTTGAAGCCTCTGAAATGGTTGTGTTAAAAGAAAACTCTCCAAAACTAATTGGCTTTGTGAATGGAGGTTATGGAAATCCAGGGTTAAATATGTTAGATAATTCATTTCAACCATTTTATATCGTTGGCTTAAAACTAAATTGGAAGGTATTCGATTGGAATTCAACTAAAAAGAAACAAAAATCATTATCTATACACAAAGATATTATTGATAATGAAGCCGAAATATTTACATTAAACACCAATATTGAGTTAGCACAACAACAGTCTGAAATAGAAAAGTTAGAAGGTTTTATAACCTCCGATTTTGATATTATTAAACTGAGAAAAGAGGTGTTAAAATCTGCTGCATCACAGTTAAAAAACGGTGTTATTACTGCTTCATCCTACCTTACAGAACTGACAAGTTTATACGAAGACGAATCGACTTTAAGCACACATAAAATTCAATTATTGCTTGTAAAATCAAACTACAACACCACAAAAGGAAACTAAAATGAAAAAATTAAATACTATCGCAATTACCCTAATTATTGCCACTACTCTATTCTCTTGTAAAAATGAAAATAACAAAGCAGACGGCTATGGTAATTTTGAGGCAACAGAAATAACTATTTCAGCAGAAAATAACGGAAAACTATTAATCTTTAATGCTAAAGAAGGCGAAACTTTAGAAAAAGGCGAATTTATCGGGCTTATTGATACTATTCCGCTAAGTTTAAAACGCAATCAATTAGTAAATTCTAAAACCGTAATTTCTTCAAAATCAAGAGGTGTTTTATCACAAATTAATGTGTTAAATGCACAACTTAAAACTGCAAGAATCAATAAAACTAGAGTTGAAAATTTATTTAACGATAATGCTGGAACTAAAAAACAGGTAGATGATGTAAATGGTGAAATAAATATCATAAAGCAACGTATTCGTAGTGTAGAATCACAAAATGCGCCAGTTGTTAATGAACTAAAAAGTATAGACATACAAATAAAACAGATTGATGATCAAATACAAAAAAGCAAAATCATTAACCCTGTAAAAGGTACTGTTTTAGTGCAATATGCAGAAGAAAATGAAATAACCTCTTTTGGAAAACCTCTTTATAAAATTGCTGATTTAAGCACTATGCAATTGCGTGTTTATGTGAGTCAAACACAACTTTCTGACATTAAAATAGGACAAGAAATTATTGTTAAAATTGACACCAAGAACGATATGAAAAGTTATAAAGGCACTATAACTTGGATTGCCTCTGAAGCGGAGTTCACCCCAAAAATTATTCAAACTAAAGAAGAACGTGTAGCCTTGGTTTACGCAATAAAAATTGATGTTATAAACGATGGAAGTCTAAAAATTGGAATGCCCGCAGAAATGTGGATAACAAATAATAGTAAATAGTTAAATAAAAACAATTAAAACAAAAATAATGAACAAAAAAGTAATTTTATTAGTAAGTGTTGCTTTTCTTTTTATGAGTTGCAATCAAACAAAAAAAGAAGAATTTGTTAACATAACAGAAGCAAATAAAGACCTTGATTTACTCACAAATCAAGAGAAAAGTAAAGGTTATACCTTAATGAAAAACAACTGTTATGTATGTCATAACCCAAACACAGCGTCACACGATGATATTCTTGCACCACCTTTTAAAGCCGTAAAAATGCACTATAATCGTGCATATAGTACAAAGGAAGAGTTTGTAAACGCTATGGTAAATTGGGTTCAAAATCCAGAAGAGGACAAAGCATTAATGTTTGGTGCAGTTAAACGATTTAAAGTAATGCCAAAACTACCTCTACCAACCAAAGATTTAGAAAAAATTGCTACATACATTTATGATAATGATCTTGAAGAACCTAAATGGATGGAAAAACATATGAAAAATAAAAAAAATGGATGCAACCATAAAAACGGAAAAACTTGCGAAAATAAATGCTAAAACTAAAATTATGAGATATAAAACAATACTATTAGCCAGTGTAATTACACTTTTTATGAGTTGTGATTCAAACAAAAAGAAAACTATAGATACTAGTTCTATAGAAATTGAAGGAATTAGTTTAGACAATTCTAAACTATGGCAAGCCAATAAAGAAACAACCGAAGGTGTTAAAAAAATGCAGCAAATAATGCAGTCTTTTTCCGATAAAGAAAACGCAACTGCTTATGCTTCATTAAAAGATGAACTAGAAGAGGAATTTACAACTATTTTTCAGAAATGTACAATGAAGGGCGAAGCGCACAATCAGTTACATAACTTCTTAAAACCAATGCTTCCCATTTTTGAAGGTTTAGAATCTTCCGATTTAAAAATCTGTAAAACCAATTTTAAAATAATGGAAAACCATTTAGCAGGTTACGCCAATTACTTTGAATAAAATGACAGTTTCAGCAACAAATAAAAGTGCTTTGAGCCAAAAAATTGCAGGAATACTTGCCTTATTTATAGGTGTAATGTCTGTTTTTGCTGGCTCAAAAGTACTTCTTGAAATAGATACTAAAAGTTATGCTGTTTTATTTTGGTTAGTTTCTTACAATGTAATTTTTGGTGCTATCTCAATGATTACCGCATATTTTATTTGGAAAAATAAAGCAATTGCAAAAACACTTACACTATTTGTTTTAACAATGCATTTTTTAGTGTTTATATATTTAAAATTTATGAGTGTAACTACTGCTCAAGAAAGTGTAAAAGCAATGATTTTTAGAACCAGCATTTGGATTTTAATTGCTGTTTTATCAATTGTTATTCCTAATTATTTGAATACAAAGAAAACAATGAAATAATGAGTATTTCAATTAAAAATATTAGCAAATCATTTAAAAATGTTTCTGCTTTAAAAGATATTTCTTTTGAAGTAAAAGAAGGTGAACTGTTTGGTCTTATTGGTCCAGATGGCGCAGGAAAAACAACGCTTTTTAGAATTTTAACAACACTTTTAATTGCCGATAAAGGAGAAGCAACAGTTGCTAATTTTGATGTGCTAAACGACTATAAAAGCATTAGAAATAATGTTGGTTATATGCCAGGAAAATTCTCATTATATCAAGATTTAACCGTTGAAGAAAACTTAGCGTTTTTTGCCACCATTTTTGGAACAACCATAGCAGAAAATTACGATTTAATCGAAGATATTTACATACAAATTGAACCCTTTAAAAAACGTAGAGCAGGAAAACTCTCTGGAGGAATGAAACAAAAACTTGCTTTGTGCTGTGCTTTAATTCACAAACCTAAAGTTTTGTTTTTGGACGAACCAACAACAGGAGTTGACCCTGTTTCTAGAAAAGAGTTTTGGGAAATGCTAAAACGTTTACAGCAAAAAGGAATTACTATTTTAGTTTCCACTCCATATATGGATGAAGCCGCATTGTGCGATAGAATTGCACTCATTCAAGATGGTAAAATATTAGAGATTGATTCGCCTCAAAATATTGTGAATCATTTTCCTAAAAAACTTTATAATGTTAGTGCCAATAAAATGTATGAACTCATTGAGAGTTTAAAAAAATATGAACATCAATATAGCGTATATCCATTTGGAGAATTTGTGCATTACGCCGATAAACGAGATGTTTTTAATCCACAAGATTTGCAAGAATATTTAGAAGCAAATAATCTAAATGATGTTAAAATAGAAATTACGAATCCAACCATAGAAGACACCTTTATGGAGTTGGCGAAATAACCTAGAGGTTTTCAAAACCTGTGAGGTTTAATAAAATAAAATTCCTCCTGAGAATTTGGGATTGTAAGAAATAAATATGGATAACCAAAACGTCATAGAAGTAGAAAATTTAACCAAAAAATTTGGTGATTTTACGGCTGTTAACAACATTACTTTTAAAGTAAAGCAAGGTGAAATCTTTGGTTTTTTAGGTGCAAATGGAGCAGGAAAAACAACAGCGATAAAAATGCTAATTGGCATTTCCTCTCCTACTTCGGGCAATGCAAAAGTTGCTGGGTTTAATGTCTATGAAAATGTAGAAGACATCAAAAAAAACATTGGCTATATGAGTCAGAAATTTGCCTTGTATGATGATTTAACGGTTAAAGAAAATATTACATTCTATGGCGGAATTTATGGTTTATCTAGAAAGCGAATTAAAGAGAAAAGAAACCAACTGATTGAAGAATTAGGTTTGCAAAATCTCACAAACGAATTGGTAAGTTCTTTGCCATTAGGTTGGAAACAAAAGTTAGCATTTTCGGTGGCTTTATTGCACGACCCAAAAATTATTTTTTTAGATGAACCAACAGGTGGCGTTGACCCAATTACAAGACGACAATTTTGGGAAATGATATACAAAACAGCCAATAAAGGCACAACCGTTTTTGTAACCACACATTATATGGACGAAGCCGAATATTGCGATCGAGTATCTATTATGGTTGACGGAAAAATTGAAGCATTAGATACGCCTAAAAAATTGAAAGAATTATTTAAAGTAAGCAGTATGAATGATGTTTTTTTAAAATTAGCGAGAGGATGAAAAGATTTATAGGCTTTGTAAAAAAGGAATTTTACCACATTTTTAGAGATAAACGCTCGTTGTTTATTCTCTTCGGAATGCCTGTTGCTCAAATTATGCTCTTTGGTTTTGCTATAACCAACGAAATAAATAATGTTGACATTGCTATTTTAGACCATTCAAAAGATGCAACAACACAAGAAATTATCAATAAAATTTCGGCTTCAAAATACTTTAGCATTCAGCAATTTATTGAACGTGAAGCAGATATTGAATCTGTTTTTAGGAAAGGAAAAGTTAAGGCTGTTTTAAATTTTGAAAAGGATTTTAGTAAAAAACTAATTAAAGAAAACAACGCTACTATTCAAATAATAACTGATGCTACAGATCCAAATACAGCAAATACTATTAGTAATTTTGTAAATTCAATTTTGCGAAAATACCAACAAGAATTAAATAAAGACATTAAAATTGCTTATCAAATCATACCACAAACACGTATGGTTTACAATCCAGAATTAAAAAGCGTTTTTATGTTTGTTCCTGGTGTAATGACCATTATTTTAATGCTTGTTTCTGCTATGATGACCTCTATTTCTATTACTAGAGAAAAGGAACTAGGTACTATGGAAATTTTATTAGTATCACCATTAAAACCGTTTCAGGTTATTATTGGGAAGGTGGTTCCGTATATTTTTCTATCCGTTATTAATGCCATTGTGATTATAGTGTTAAGTATTTTTATTTTTAAAATGCCTGTTCAAGGAAGCCTATTTTTGTTAGGGTTAGAAAGCGTTTTGTTTATTATTAATGCGCTATCATTAGGAATTTTAATATCAACCGTGTCAAAAACACAACAAACTGCAATGATGATTTCATTAATGGGATTAATGTTGCCAGTAATAATACTTTCAGGATTTATTTTCCCTATTTCAAGTATGCCTTTGCCATTGCAAATAATTAGTAATGTAATTCCTGCAAAATGGTTTATTATTATTTTAAAAGGCATTATGCTTAAAGGTGTTGGCATCACTTTTATTTGGAAAGAAACTC
>JAKITY010000070.1 GCA_021647835.1 Flavobacteriaceae bacterium
TTTTGCTGGAATTGCAAAATACGATTATGTAGGTTTTGCCATGCCTATAAATAGCGAAAGTGCTTTGGGTTTTTCATTGATTCGATTTGGTGTTGATGATATTTTAGATACAACAGAATTAATTGACAGTCAAGGAAATATAGATTATAATCGGATTAATTTATTTTCCGCGGCAGACTACGCTTTAAATATGGCGTATGCTAAAAAATTACCTGTTCAAGGGTTAAATCTTGGTGTAAATGCAAAAGTTGTTCATCGAAGAATTGGTGATTTTGCCTCATCTTGGGGTTTTGGATTGGACGCTTCCTTACAGTTTGAACGCAACGATTGGATGTTTGGCTTAATGCTTCGTGATATTACCACAACGTTTAATGCTTGGAGTATCGATGAAGATAAATTTAATGCAATCAAAGGTGCAATTCCAGGTCAAAATCAAGAGTTGCCAGAAACCACTGAATTAACCTTACCAAAAGCGCAATTAGGAGTTGCCAGAAAGTTTGAAATAACTAGAGATATTGAACTCTTAACTGAAATTGACTTAAATATGCGTTTTACAAAAACTAATGATATAATATCTACAGATTTTGTGAGTATTGATCCTGCGTTTGGATTTCAAGTAGATTATATTAATATGGTTTTTTTACGTGGAGGCGTTGGAAATTTTCAAAATATTACAGAATTTGACAACAGTAAATCATTGTCTTTACAACCAAGTTTGGGTGTTGGTTTTAAATATCAAGGTATTCAAATTGACTATGCTTTGACTAATATTGGTAGTGTTGGAAATGCGCTATATTCCAATGTTTTTTCTTTAAAGGTAGATTTTGACTATTACAGGTAATATGAGTAATATGAAAAGATTTATTGCTTTATTACTTGTATTCTTCTCACTATCAATCTATTCTCAACAAATACAACTCAGTAATAGAGCCGAAATAAGCCTTATTACTGCTGGTCCTGGAAACACAGAATTGTATGAGGCTTTTGGTCATACAACTATAAGAGTGTATGATCCTTTGCAAGGTATTGATGATGCATATAATTACGGGATTTTTGATTTTGATGCCCCTAATTTTTATCTGAATTTTGTAAAAGGAAATATGCTTTACAAATTAGCTAAATACCCTTTTCCAAGATTTGTTTATAGTTATAAACGTAACAAGAGGTGGATTAACGAGCAAATCTTAAACTTAACTCAAGAAGAAAAACAACATTTTTTTGATTATATTGAAAATAATGCAAAACCTGAGAATGCCACTTATTCTTATGACCCTTATTTTAATAATTGCTCTACAGTAGTTAGAGATATTACAAAAATTGTTTTAGGGGATAAACTCAATTTTAACGGTCAATCTCAAAAGACAACTTTAAGAACGATAATGGATAATGAATTACCTCAAAATACTTGGGGAAGCTTTGGAATTGATGTTGCTTTAGGAAGTATTTTAGACAGAAAAGCGAGTTTTGAAGAAACAATGTATTTACCAGACCATTTGTCTGATGCTTTTAAAAATGCTACGATTACAAGAAATCAAAAAAAAGTTCCTTTAGTAAAATTGGAACGAAAAATTCTTGATTATAAAGAACTTGAGCAAAAAATTTCATTTTTTAATCCATTATTAATTTTCAGCTTCATTTTACTTCTAATAGCCTTTATCACTTATAAAGATTTTAAAAATAGTAAACGAAATAAATGGTTAGATTTTACACTCTATTTCGTAACAGGAATCATTGGTTTATTGATTGTTTTCCTATGGTTATTTACCAACCATTCAACTGCGGTAAGGAACTTCAATTTTCTGTGGGCATTTACTCCTAACCTATTCGTGAGTTTTTATATGTTGAAGAATAAACTTCCAAAATGGATTAAAAAGTATAATCTTTTATTGCTTATCTTATTACTTGTTGTAATAATTATTTGGCTACTAAAAGTCCAAGTATTTTCAATTGCAGTATTGCCAATTTTACTATTTCTTGGCATTCGCTATTTTTATCTCTGGAAAAAGGTTTATTGACCTTTAAAATACAAAACTGTAGTAATCGTTTTTATTACTATTCTTAAATCTAGCAGTAAATTTCGCTCTTTAATATAATACAAATCATAGCGCAATTTTTCGTTTTGTTCTTCAATAGTATTTGCATAAGGATACATTACCTGTGCCCAACCTGTTAATCCTGGTTTTACAACATGTCGAATTGCATAAAATGGAAGTTTTTCCTCTAATTGACTTACAAATTCTGGGCGTTCTGGTCTTGGTCCGATTAAACTCATATCACTTCTTAAAATATTTAAAAACTGTGGAATTTCATCAAATCTTGTCCTTCTTAAAAACTTACCGAATGTAGTAATACGAGTGTCATTTTTTTCTGCCCAAACTGCGCCATTTTTTTCTGCATCCTTTACCATTGTTCTTAATTTAATGATATTGAAGACTTCTCCTTTTTTTCCTACTCTATCTTGAAAATAAAAAAGAGAACCTCTATTTCCGATAAGGTTACCAATAAGAATTAGTGGTAATAAAATTGTTAAAAACAAAACTCCGATTAAAGAAACAACAATATCGAACAAGCGAATAAAAACAATATATAGATTACTTTGATGGCTTTTACTAAATGTCAAGTAATCATAAAAAGGATCCTTTAAATCCATTTCAGGAACAAATCGTGTAATATCTTCAATATATTTACGTGCACTAAGTATTGGAACACCATTTTCAAATAGATGTATTAATTGCGAATGCACATTTTTTGATGTTGAAATTTTACTTTTTAAAACTACAACTTCAGATACAAAATGTTTACTAACAATATCTCTAATTTTATTTTTTGATACATCAAAAAAATTATAATCATCTAAATCTTGAATTTTATTATTACTCACATATCCAATGATATTATTATCTGGAGCCTTCTGTTTAATTAAAGGAATTAAATTAGATAGTTCTACTTCATCACCTATTAAAAGAATATATTTATGATATTTTGGTAGCGTTATGAGTCCTATATATAAAAATCTCCAAATAGTAAGTGGTGCAAAAACAACAGCAAATAAATAGAGAATTTGCAATCTATTTTCAGGTAATTCAGGGGAAATTATAGGTGTAAAAATATAAAAGACTGTCACTAACAATGCAGTAATACCTATACTTCTTAATACCAAATATCGACTACTTGAAACTTTTAAATTATACAATTCGAAAATTTGTCCGAAAAATAAAATATACGAGCAAAGAGTTAATAACCATACGATTAAGTTGGACTCAAGAGCTCTAAAGTAATGAAATCCTGCATATTTTGAAAAAATCAAAATTGAAACCACAATAGTAACAATATCAAATATTCTTAAAAATAATTGACGTTCAGATATACTATATTTAGGTTTTTGAGGCATTTAAAAAGAGTTTTGAATACTTATCACTTAAGTATTCAAAATTATGGTATTTTTTAACATAATTGTGTCCATTTATACCAAACTTATTAATTTCTTCTGTTGATAAGTTATAAAGTTTCATAATTGCTTTTTTAATTTCTTGTGCATCCTCAGGTTTCACTATTAAACCACAATTAGATAATTCAACAGGATCCTTAATCATGTTTGATGATTCCAAAATAGGTTTTTTTGCCAACATATAATCAAAATACTTATTATATGAAACTCCATGCTTGTAAAGAGGTGAATCATAGCGCCCAACATAACAAATATCAAACAACTTAACTATTGATTGTACTTGTGACTTCTTAATTTTATCTATAAAAGTGATGTTATTTAGGTCTTTTGTTTCTTCTTTAAATTTTCCTTTTAAATATCCATCACCAACAATAATAAAATGAATATCTAACTCCTCTTTCATCAATTTAACTGCATCAATTAAGTATTCCATTGCATTTGCCAAGCCAATTGTTCCCGCATAACCTACAATAAATTTATCATTTGGAATTGTATCAATAATTTCTTCAGGTAAGGGCAGATTTCCAACCAATTTTTCATCAATTCCATTGGGAATATAATTAAATTTAGATGGATTTTTAGAGATTTTATCGATATAATGATAAGCATTAGGAAGTACAGAAACGATAACATCAGCTTTTCTATATCCAAATTTTTCTATTATAGCCATCATAATAACTACAGGATGATATTTTGAATATCCTTTTAAATAAATTGGTGTTTGAGGCCATAAATCTCGAACCTCAAATATTAATTTCGCATTATGTTTTTTTGCTAAAAAATAGGCAGGAATAACTGAAAATAATGGCATTGAGGAAATAATAACAATATCTGGCTTTTCATATTCTTTAGAAGGTATAAACAGTATTTTCCATGCAAAGATTATCATACTCCACAACTTGAAAATACTATTTGGATTGTATCTTTTAATTTTTACCCAACAA
Source organism: Flavobacteriaceae bacterium (assembly GCA_021647835.1). GTDB lineage: Bacteria > Bacteroidota > Bacteroidia > Flavobacteriales > Flavobacteriaceae > Urechidicola. The sequence continues at coordinate 4,393 of JAKITY010000070.1, forward strand.
AAAGTGATACCTTTTTCTATTTCTTCTTTAGTAAATGTTTTATTTGACTTTTTTGGCTGATTATTAAATAGATGGTTATAAGAGCCTGAAAAAATAGTTGTTTTATAACCTTTCTCAACCCAATATTTACTCAAAAAATAATGACGTTCTCCCCAACCAGAATCAGGTGTTCCTGCTGTTTGATTCAATATCCAAATATTTTTTGACATAGGTATATGAATTACTATTTATTTAAAAGCGAAATTACAGCTTTAAATTTTCCATTTTCACATTTTGCAATTTCATTTAGGTATTTATACCCAACTTTCATATTTCCTAATTGACTAAACAAGCGCTTAGTAATCAATTCTTCATTTTTTTTATCAAAATTCTCTTCTACAAATAGGTTTATTTGAATCTCGTCAAAATCTTTTTGAATAATTTGTGCGGATTTCAAAAAAGGAACATCAATAAAAAGTCCCTGAAAACGTACCATTTTTTGACCATTTTCTCCAACAATTACATCCTCTATTCTTCCCTCTATTTCATCTACTTTTAGCATTGAACTATTTTGTCTATCAGATAATTTTACTCGATCCCCAATTCGGTATCTTATCAAAGGTTGATCAAAGTTCAATAATCCTGTTGCTATGACTTCTCCTGATTCGCCAAGATTAACTTGTTTTCCCTTACTGTCAACAACTTCCATAATTCCAGTATCTGGACTAAAAAGCAGTTCTCCTTTTTTATTTTCTGAAATTAATCCGCAGGCTTCAACTCCACTATACGCATCAAAAACTTTACATTGAAAAACCTTCTCAATTGTATTTCGCATTATTAGTGTTAATTTTTCGCTTGATGTTAAAACTGCAATTAGTTTTGGTGATTTTATGCTCAACTTTAAAATAAAATCTGCCAAAAGGTAAATACTCATTGCATAACCGACCAAATATTCAACTTTATTTTTCAACAATCCTTCAACATAATTTGGTGCAGTTTTTTCTGACAAGTGATAAGCAGAAAAGTAAGTTTGTTTTTCTGCAGCATTATATCGATAAAATGGCGGCTTAACTTCTGAATCTGGTAAAATACGTCTTCCACCTATCATTCCGCGAGCCATTTTGTAATTTACTCCAGCCCAATTTCGAACTCTGACTTCATACGCTGCATTCCAAATTTGATGAAACTCTTTTGAAAAATATACTGAAATTGGTGTTCCTGTACTTCCACTACTTGAATAGTACTTTCCTTTCTTTTTTGTTAACGATAATAACGTTGTCTTTCCAAATTTTCTTAATTCATCCTTTTCTAAATATGGTAATTTGGAAATATCTGACAATTCAAAATTTTGAAAATCTTGCACAGAGAATCCTGCTTTTTGATACTTATCGTTATAAAAAGGAACTGTTTCAAAAGAATGAACTAATAATCTTCTCAATTCTTTGGTTTGATAAGATTTCCATTCTTGTTTTGTAAAACACTCTCTAGAGTTAAATTCATCAAGTTGTCGTTTAAACACTACACCTAAACGTCTATTTTTCCAGTAATAACCATAGGTGGATATAATTACGTTTTGCAGTAATACAGGACTCTTAGCGTATATTTTATCTGTTATTTTTTTCATTTATGATAAAACTTCTAACCATTGATTTCTTATGTTGTTCCAATCAAATTTTTCTACTTTCAGACGAGCATTTTTTGAAATTTGATAAGTGTTAGTTGGATATATAATATAATTCTTAATAGCATTTACCATTCTATTTACATTATTTTTATCTACTAAAACACCATCGATGCCATCATTAATTAAAAAAGGAATTCCTCCAACATTGGTAGAAACAATTGGCAAACCCAAAGCCATTACTTCTATTAGGCTTACTGGCGTATTGTCAAAATTTGTTGTGTTTATAAATATATCAAACTCTTTTGATTTTTGATGCCATTCTTCCTTTGGCAAAACTCCTGTTATTTCTACTGAATCATCTAAATCTAAACTTTTTATTAGTTCTTTGGTTAGTTCAAGTGTTTCATCTTTTTGCGGTCCAATCATACATAATTTTGCTTCTGAAAAATCTTTTTTCAATTCATTCAATACATAAACTGCCATTTGCGGATTGTATGTTTCATCAAATGCTCTAACCCATAAAATAGTTGGTTTAAAAACTTTTCGCTCATTAAACTTATATTGATTGATTTCAATTGTATTTGGAATTAATATCGTTTTATAACTTTCTTTTTCAAAAGCATTTTTTAAATAATTTGATGGTGCGACATTTATTTTTGAATTGTTAAATAATCTTCTTGATAATCTTCTTGATTTCTGTAATCTATTAGGTAAATTTCCTCCGTGTAATATTGGAATATACGGGATTTTGAATAATCGTGCTAGTTGAGAAGTACAATATGCATAATAAAAATTGGTAGTACTAAAGGTATCAATCAAAATATAGTCAACTATTTTTCTATTAACTATTACTGACCAGCACATTGCAATTAATCTAACTATTTTTTTTGTTTTGTTGGATGATATAATGACTTCAAAACCTTCATTTACAAGTAAATTACTCAATGTTGTCAAAGTAGAATTGTATTTTAACTTTTGAGTTAAATTATTTCCTATGTACAGGATTTTTTTCATATAACTTAATTCTTATTAGGCTCAAACCATAAATAAACCCTGGAAACGAGACTCGCATTGCTGAATGATTGATTGTAAGAAACCAAAATATAAAAAATGCAGCCAAAAATGCTTTCGCATAGGCTGGTTGTGGCCAAGCGTTAAAAATAGGAATAAAAATTAATAATAATAAAATTAATACGCCAATCATGCCATGCTCTCCTAATAATCTACTCATTTCATTATGTGATGCAACTACTCGACCAGTATTCTCTAGCCTTTTAAATTTACCGCTTCCAACTCCCATCCCAAAAATAGGGTTTTCAAATAAGCCCTCTAGTTCACTATCAAAAATTTTAGTTCTTCCAGTTGTTAAATCTTTTTTCTTTACTCCTCTCGCGTTTTTATTTGCATATCTATTTTCTAACATTCCACCTGTTGCATCGGCAGTATATATCCAAACAGCAATTCCAAAAACAAATACAATTCCTGTATATTTAATAATACTTGAAAATCTATTCTTTTTATTGTAAATAAAGAGTACTGCAAAAAATATGATTGCGATTATTGCAGTTAACAAACCTCCTCTAGAAAATGTCAATAGGTTTCGGTAAAATATATAAACAATCAACACTATATCAAAAAATAAAAATGCAGTATATCGCTTTTTAAATAAAAAGTGTACTGTAAAAACAAAAACTCCAACACCAAGGATAGTTGACACTTGATTAGGTCCAAATCCACCAGAAGCAGCAAAATTAGCAGATCCACCAAAAACAATTTCTCTTATATCTGGCGTTTTAAAATATAGCAAACTCAACATAGAAATAATTGGTAAACCAAGGCAATACAATACGTTCAATAACTTATTAATGGTGAATTCTCGTTTATAAAAATAAAGTGCCGCAATGCCCAAAGAAATTGGACCGCTCAAATTAAATGCTATTGCTTTCCTTACAGATTCAGGGTATGGTATATCGCTAAATGCTATTCCTATTAACAATAACAATATATAAAATATAAATACAGGACTTACTTCCTTTCTTTTATTTTCTACAATCAATGCTGTAATAAAATACAAAGCAATTCCGTATTTATGCATCTCATGTGATAGCATTCCTCCGCTCATCCTAAAAAGCACATCACTTCCTGCTAAATACGCACTCCACATTGCTGCCTGCTCATGACTGTTTTTACTCTTGATAATACTTACAAACCCAACTATAACAACTAAGGGCGCATAGAGTTTTGAAAACATTCCATTCAGTAATAAAAAACCTAAAGCAAGGTGAAAAAGAACCAATAAAAAACGTGTATTTTTAAAATAATCTCTCACTAAAACTTGTAAATTTTAAGCAATTTATGGATAATTTTTTCTTCGGAATAATTTTCAGAGATATGTTTATGTAATTGATTTGAATATTGGTTTCTTAAATCACAATCAGCAATCAGTTTATTAAGAGATATAGAAAATCCTTCTTCGTTAGATGGTGAAACTAATAAACCGTATTTTCCACTTTCTAAAACTTCATTGCACTCTCCAACATTGGTTACAACGACTGGTAATTTTGCCAAGCCATATTCTAATAAAGAAACTGGCAACCCTTCAGAAATTGAAGACAGTACGCCTATAGATGATTGAGAAAGTATATTTCTAATATCAATTACATTGTGATACATAAAGACTTTATTTGACAAATCATTTAACTCAATATATGACTTAACGCTTTGATAATAAGTATCATTATAATGATTACCAACCAAATGCAACGTCCAATCTTGATATTTATTTTGAACAATTTTAAATGCTCTCAACAAATTCAAATGGTCTTTTTGAGGTCTAAAGCCTGCAACACACACAATTCTTTTTCCTTCGATTCCTTTTAATTTAGTTTTTTTAGAAACATCAGAAAGTGATGCGAAATTTGGCACAAAGATTACTCTTGAAGTTGTTAAATTTTCTTTTGACCACTTTTCTAATAAAGCATTAACGGAAATAATTGCCAAAAATAATTTTGAAAAATACTTTAATGGTTGCTTTCTCCTTGATTTCAATTGTTCACTGTTTCCATAATGATCATGCCAAACTATTTTTACTTTTGGGTATAGTATTTTTACAATTGATGCAATAAAGTAGGAAGAAGAATGTGCATGAATAATATCGATTTTATGCTGAATTATATATTTTTTAAGTCTAAAAACCGCTGAGAGATCAAAGCTTCTTTTTTTATCTAAAAAAAGATAGTTTACTCTTGTGTTTAATTTTGACTTTAAACTTCCTTCAACTCTAGTTGCACATAAATGAGATTCTACATCAACTTTTAGTAAAGCATTTGCTATATTTATTGACATCATTTCTGCGCCTCCAACGGCAAGAGAGTCAATTACTTGTATGATTTTTAGTTTTTTAATAATTTTTTAATTTCAGATTCAAATTTTTCTAAAGTAAACTCTTGCGACCAATCTTTAGCATTACTTACTTGGTTTTGATACCGTTTTTCATTATTCAAATAGATTTCTATCTCATTAATTATTTGTTGTTTATCTGCTTTAACCAGTGCTCCTCTTTTACCATTAGCAATCATATACGGAACGCAAGATATGGATGTTGTAATTGGCAAGCAAGACCAAAACATAGCTTCGGCAACAACTTTAGGCCATCCTTCAGATTTTGAAATAAACACCAAAAAATGTGACTTTTGAAATGCTTTTTTTACTTCTTCTTTAATTACATTTCCATGTAAAAACACTTCGTTTTCTAAATCATTTCCTCTAATATAATCTTCCAACACTTCTCTTTCTAAGCCTTCTCCATACATATCTAATTGCACATCGTATCCTTTGCTTTTCAGCGCATGCACAATTTTTACTGAAGTTATCGGCTGCTTCCCAACACTCAATGCTCCAACAAATATAAAGTGTGTTTTTTCTGAAAAGTCTTTTTTTGGAATTTCTTTAATATCGTTTTTAGAATAAGTTGCTGTAAAAAACGGAATAATATTTTTTGACTGATTTTCCCATTTCCCATAAACTAAAACTTTACAATTTTTTGTTAAAAAAGTACTAGATAAAATCTTCTTTTGAAGTCTATAACTAAAAGGTTGTTTGCTATTAGGGTCCCAATTCCCAGCATATTTTACCGTTTTTGGCTTATTTGGAAATAAAATTTGAATGAAGCATCCCAAAAGGCCTACATTTCCAGGGCATCGTAAATGAATATGATCTGCCCAAAGCATTGTCTTAAAAATTTTAAAACTGATAATTGGAATTAAAAATATTGATTTTAACGCATTCGAAATAGTTGTTATATCAAATTGTAGAATTGTTTTTTGTGCGATTTTTCCGTGTACATAAGCAATATCAATTGAAGTTGGTTTTTCAGAAGAAAAAGGTGCAACAACCTGAACTTGATCAACATATTTTAACCATAAGTTCATTTCACGCACATACGGTTCATAAGCGAATATATCTTGTGCTTTCTTTTTATGTTCAACATGTGTTATTATCGCAAACTTCATCTTTCAATTTTTGGTTTATTCAACACCAAACTCAACCAGCCTATTTTTCGCCCAATCATTTCAGTAAATACCTCTTTCTTATTCGAAGAAGTAAAGATATTCATTCCTCTTAAAAACAGTTGTAAAAATATAATAGCATTCCATTTAAAGTGTGCTTTTAAAGATGGTTTTGGATATTTTACTCGCCAAACGTACCAACCGTTTCTCACAACCATTTTTCCGTACTTATATTTATTTGGTCGTCCCGCACCTTCATGATGATGTTCTAATTTTGATGCTGTATTTACATACACTTTTCCGATTCTTGAGGCTCGCAAACAAAAATCCATATCTTCATACAAACCATAGCCTTCAAAATAGGTGGAAAATAATATTTTATCAAAAAGTGATTTTTTATAAGATGAAATTCCTCCCATAAAATATTCTACTTTATAGATTTTATCGTTTGGAGGTAAATAACTAATCGGGAAACCGTTTGAAAAAAGTGGCATTATTCCTGGAGGTTTATCACTCAATAAACCAAAACGCTTTCTGAGTACATTTCGTTTACCTAATTTTCTAACAAAACTATCTAATTCAAATTCATCATAAGAAATTTTACTATTTTTTTTCTTCCAATTCACTTCATTTGTGATAGTTCCTCCAACTGCAACTGCATCAGAATGAATTATGTATGTTTTAATTAATTCTATGAAATAATTTTTTTCTAAAATAGTATCGTCATCCAAAAAGCAAACAATATCTATATCTTCTGTAACTTTTTGCACACCAAAATTCCGCTGTTTTGTGAGTCCGCGCTGAGAAGCATCAACTTTAAAAAAAGTTGCGTTTTTAAATGAATTTTTATTTAAAGCATCTTCTGTTTTGTTATCTATAGAACCATCAATAATTAAAATTTCGTTTGGATATAGCGTTTGATTTTCTACTGACTGTAAAAGTTTTACAACAGCATCTGGACG
>JAKITY010000071.1 GCA_021647835.1 Flavobacteriaceae bacterium
AAAAACAATTTGGAATATGGTATAATGATAAGCGGATAGAAAATCAAGCCTTAAACAAATATAATCCAAACGATATTGTTTTATACTATGTAAGCAAATTAGAGAAAAATGCCATTAATTACGGCAAACATTATCATCAAGTCGATTTATATAGTATTGATTATTACAATAAGTTATATAGCGGTAAGCAAAAACCATTAGGTAAAAATGTCAAAATCTATCTTACTAGAAAATCATTTTCTAACGCTATAAGAAATTCAAAAACACATATAATTAAAAAAGATTCTACAGGATATAAAACTATCAACAACAAAACCTATGTTTTTCAAATAAAAAATAGAATTACACGCTATTGGGATATGAAAGGAAATGGTGTTGATGAAAATGGAATTTTACTGCCTGAACTTCCAAATATCTCAAAAAATGCTACTCCAAAACAATTAAAGGAATATGAAATAGCAAAAAAACAGTTCGAAGAAAAGCATAAAACAAAAATTGGAAATGTAACTACTAACGATGGTGAAAAGATTCAAATTGTTGAGGTATTTGAATCTCCAAAAAAGCAACATGCAACTTTAGAACAAATAAAAGAATACAATAAGCTTGCAAAAAAATACAATTCTAAATCTGACAGTAATAGTATTATCATTAAAGCAAAAGAAATAAGCCGTATTAGAATACTTTATAATTTAATGTCAATTGAACAGAAACAAAATGCTGAAACGTATCCTGCTTTCCCACCAACTCCACCGATTAAGTATGAAAACCCAATGAGAGTATCAAAAAGGTATTATACTTATACCAATTCTGAAGGAAAAGAAGTAAAAGTAGAGTTACAATATGATTTGTCTTTGCCTCCTCCACCTCCTGCAAGAGATGCAACGAAAGCAGAAAAAAAGAATTATCAAATTACTCTTGAAAAATATAAAGAATGGGATAAAACTAAAATAATTTTAAAAAAACACTCTGAAAATGAATTAACTATTCTTCCGCCTCCTCCTCCAAAATCTCAGCTAGATCATATCATTGAGATGGCTAAAAAGAGTGCTGATTTTTATCTTGAGGATAAAAAAATATCATCCGATAAAGCAATTGATATTATAAAGAATAGTAACAAAATGAATGTTTTGACAAAAAAAATAGACTCAAATAAACCGCAAGTATTTATTTCTACTCAGCCTATTCCATAAATAAAATTTCTTTAAAAAATTTAAAGCCTCAATATTTGAGGCTTTTTTTATGTAACATTCTCTCGTTTATATCGTTATACTAGAAACTTACTTACAATGCTTAAACAATTTTTCTGGATGTGCTCAGGCGCAGATACCGATATACTTAAAGACAGTTCTAAAGCCGAGCAAACCAAATTTACTGGAATTGGCGGAACTGTATTTTTTACGGCTGTAATGGCAACAATCGCTGCAAGTTATGCACTTTACACAGTATTTGAAAATCTTTATTCGTCTGTTTTCTTTGGAATTATTTGGGGGTTACTAATCTTTAATTTAGATAGATTTATTGTTTCAACCATCAAAAAAAGTGACAATAAATGGAACGAAATATGGCAAGCAACTCCACGAATTATTTTAGCAGTTATTATTGCAATTGTAATTGCAAAACCATTGGAATTAAAGATTTTTGAAAAAGAAATTAATCAAGTTTTATTAGAACAAAAAAACGAATTAACTCTTGTTAACAAAGAACAAATTGCCAATCAATATACTCCTGAAATAGCATCAATTCAAGGAGAAATAAATCAATTAAAACAAGAAATTGACACAAAAGAAACCGAAACAAACAATTTATACGAAACCTATATTGCCGAAGCTGAAGGTAGAAAAGGAACAAAACTTATCGGCAAAGGTCCTGTGTATAAAGAGAAGCGGCAAAAGCACGATGTAATTTCACAAGAATTACAGCAATTAAAATCAGAAAATAAAGAGAAAATTGTTGACAAGGAATCTCAAATTGCAGCATTAATTTCTCAACAAAAAAATAAAGAAACAACAACACAACCAATCATTGATGGTTTTGATGGATTGATGGCGAGAGTAAATGCGCTAAGTATGTTGCCTTGGCTTCCGTCATTTTTTATATTTTTATTATTTCTAGCTATTGAAACATCACCCATATTTGCAAAATTATTATCTCCAAGGGGTGAATATGATTTCAAACTTCAAGATGCAGAAAACGCCGTTAAAACTTGGGTTTTGCAAAAAGTAAATCAACGTAAAGAAATGCTTCAGACTGATATTTCACTCAACGAAAAAGCATATGCAGATATATCAGGAGAAGAAGAATTGTATAATTATAAACGTAAAATGGCACGTGAATTAATGCAACAACAAGCAGATGCTTTTCATAAAAGTCAGCAAAAAATTATTGGTTAAAAAAAGGCAATCAATTATCTTTTTTAGCGTTCTCTATATAATTATTTATTCTATTTTCAAGGATTGTTAGGGTTACAGTTCCTTGTTCTAAAATAACTTCGTGAAATTTGCGAATATCAAAGTTAGTGCCTAATTCTGATGTTGCTTTTTCACGAAGTTCTCTTATTTTTAATTCACCTATTTTATACGAAAGTGCTTGTCCTGGCCAAGAAATATATCTATCAATCTCTGTATTTACATTGTGTATTGATAATGCGGAATTAGAACTCATATAGTCAACTGCTTGCTCACGAGTCCAATGTTTAACATGAATTCCTGTGTCAATCACCAATCTACATGCACGCCACATTTCGTAGGTTAATTTTCCAAAACGCTCATAAGGTGTTCTATAAATTCCCATTTCATCTGCCAAAAATTCAGAGTATAAACCCCAACCTTCTCCGTAAGCAGATAAATATAAATCTTTTCTAAATTTCGGGATACTATCGCCTAATTCGTTGTTCAAACTTACTTGTAAATGGTGTCCTGGAACGGCTTCGTGAGCAGTTAATGAAGGTAATACATATAAAGGTCTGCTCTTTAAATTATAAGTATTTACCCAATAATATCCTGGATCTGTACTGTTTTTTGATGTTCCAATATAACGTCCTACCGTATATTTTGGCGCAATAGCATCAGGAACTATTTTCACACCATAAGGTTTCCTTGGCAGAGTAATAAAATATCTTGGCAATTGCGCATCAATTCTTTTGGCAATATCACGTGCTTCTTTTAACAAATCATCACCTGTTTTTGCGTAAAACTGCTCGTCAGTTCTTAAAAATTGTAAAAATTCAGCAAATGTTCCTTTAAAACCAACTTCCTCGATTATTTGCATCATTTCTGTTCTGATTCTCTCTACTTCTTCTATTCCTTTTTGATGAATTTCATCAGCAGTTAAAGACAATGTTGTGTAATATTCTATTCTATTTTGATAATATGCTGTTCCATTTGGAGTTTCAGATACGCCAAGTGTTGTGCGTGTATTTGGGAAATATTCTTTCTCAAAAAACTCTTTTACAACTTTAAATTGTGGTGTTACGCTATTTTCAACAGCGTTTTTTGCAGCAGTAAGAACTGAATCTTTTTGCGCTTCGCTTAATTGATTTGGCAAACTTTTAAAAGGCGAATAATAATAACTATCTTCAAAATTATCAACAATATGTTTATCATAAGAATCTTCATATCCATTACTGAAAATAATTCTTGGTTGCGATATTCCTTTTTCAAGACCTTTTCTTAAAAGTGTCATTTGCTGACTAACAAAAGTTGGAATTGCATTGAGTTTATTTAGATACTCTTTTGTTTGCTCATAATTGTTCAATGCTTTGACATTATATACCAAATTATTGTGAAATCCTGTATCTGACAATAGCGGATTTAGATAGGCTTCGTATTCATAAAAATCAATGGTTTCTTGTAACTGAAAACGCAATAGTTGTAGAGAAATTTGCTCTGTTTCTTTTAAATTATTTGCATTTATTTTTGACAATTCTTCTATTTTTTCTTTTGCATATTCAGCCTCTGATTTATAATGTTCTTCGGTATAAATACCTAAAGGGTATTCATCTTTATCATAACTCTTTCTTTCATCAATTTCTGTGATGATTAATGATAACTTATCTGAAACGCATTCTTTTTTACAACTTATTAGCAATAAAAACGCACTAAAAATGACAACTATTTTCTTCATTCTATTCTTTTAAATTTTCTAATTCTGTTCGTAACTTTTTCGTCATTCCTTTTACTACCAAATCATACGAATGGTCTATCAATTCTAAGAAAAAATCATCAGAAAAAGAAGTATTCGGCACAACAGTATTCCAATGAATCTTACTCATATGGTATGCTCCCATAATTGAAGATTCATGTTCTTCACGCAATTTAATAGACGATTCTGGATTACATTTTAAATTTACTCCAAATGGTTGACGTTCCAAACCACAAAGAGCAAACATTTTCCCCATAACTTTAAAAACCAATGTTGTTTTATCAAAAGGAAAACTCTCTGTAACTCCTTTTTTAGACAAGCAATATTCTCTATATTGTTCTATGTTCATTACTTTAATTTATACAAAACTGGTTTACTTGGCGAAGCATCATTTTCAAACGATGCTATCTGTAAATTTAATAAATACTCACCATCTTTTATAATATTATCAACATAAACAAACTCTGTAATTGTTGCGTCTAATCGTTGCTTTCCGTGATAGTTCCAAAATGCTTTGTGCGCTAATAATTTCCCATCATCTTTTTCTTTATCTACTGATGGCAAGTCAATTAGCAAGTGCTTCACTCCTATTTCTTTAATGTATTCTGCTGCATTTTCAGCCAAAAATGGTGGATTTGTATTTGAATATTGTCGCGACTTTTTCTCTTTATTATTTGGAAGTGTGCGAATAACCAACGCATCCATTTTTTTATCTTTTAATAAATTTTCCAATTGTTTTTTGGTGATAATTTCATCACCATTTTCTTGAATTTTTGGTGAAACAGAAATCAATTCTGCAATAAAAAAGAAAGTTTTTAAAGAGTCATTTACACTATGGAATTTTCTGGTAATGTGACCAATACACTCTGTATGTGTTCCATGTGCATGCGGATTAAACTGAATGTTATTGAAGTTTACAGAAGCACCTTTTTCAACACTTGCAACCCAATTCTCATCAACAACAGGAGAAATTTTTGGCGTATCTAAATACCAAGCATTCACATTTTCTTCGGATGCTTTTAACGGCAACGAAATATCTATCGGTTTTGAAAGATTTACCTTATATTTTTTATTATTTACTTTGATTTTTACTTTCATTTTATAAAATTACGTCAATTCGAGTGATTTTTGTGATTGAAATGAACAAAAATTGTATCGAGAATAGTAATTTAGATTTTGGAAAAGTTCTCGATACAAAATTTTCACTACTTCGACTCCGCTCAGCAACCAAAAATTTCACTCGAACTGACTACGTCTACCTAATTAAAAAAAACACTCCTTATTTAATCAACCGTAAACAATTCTGAAGCAATTCCGTCAACAAGAAATTTTCCCTTATGTGTTGTTCTTATAGTGTTCTCTTCTATAAAAAGTAATCTTTGCTTGATAAATTTATCAGCAGATTTTAATAAATGATTTTTATATTTCTCTCCAAAATCTTGTTCAATTTGAGTCAATGAAACTCCCCAAATTGTGCGTAATCCAGTCATTATCGTTTCGTTAAACCTATCATTTATTGAGAGTGTTTCAACTTCATTCGGCAATTTTTCTTGTTGAATTGATTTTATATACTTTGCGTTATTACTCACATTCCAACTTCGTTGCTTTCCATTAAAAGAATGCGCTGAAGGACCAACTCCTAAATAAGGTTTTCCTTGCCAATAACTTGTATTGTGTTTTGAAAAATAATTTGGCTTTCCGAAGTTAGAAATTTCATAATGCCTAAAACCATTTTTGGCTGTTTCTTCAACCAAAATATCAAAATGTTGTGCTGCCAACTGTTCATCTAATGGTGGATATTTTCCTTTTTTAATAAAGGAGTCCAAGGCAGTTTTTGGCTCAACTGTTAACGCATAACTCGAAATGTGATTGATACCAAAATCAAATACTTTCTGCAAATTTACCTTCCATTTTTCTACACTCATATTCGGAATTCCATATACCAAATCAACCGTAATATTCTCAAAATGGCGAGTCGCCACGGACAAACAATTTACAGATTCGGCTGCTGTGTGTGCTCGATTCATTGACTTTAAATCGTCTTCAAAAAAAGATTGTATTCCGATGCTTAAACGGTTTATTGGACTTTTAGATAATTGGATTATTTGATTTTCAAGTAAATCATCTGGATTGGCTTCTAAAGTGATTTCAGGATTGTCAATTACCGTAAAGTTTTGTTGAATTGTGTCAATTAAAAATTGAATTTCATCAATAGTTAATAAACTTGGTGTTCCTCCTCCAAAATAGATAGTTTCAATGGTTTTTGGGAGTTCATTTTTTCGTAAAATCAATTCAGTTGCAATGGCTTTTATCATTTCTGATTTTCGCTTCAAAGATGTAGAAAAATGAAAATCGCAATAAAAACATGCTTGTTTACAAAATGGGATATGTAAGTAGATTCCTGCCAATTTTTTATTTTTTCACTCTACTTTCATTCTGTTTCACAAAAGCACTCCAACCTGTGTAACTCTTACCAACACTTACTTTTCCACTATTATAAAAATGACAAACTGCTGCTGCAAGCCCATCTGTTGCGTCCAAGTTTTTAGGTAAATTTTTTAATTTTAAAGTGTTTTTAAGCATTCCTGCAACTTGCTCTTTACTCGCATTCCCATTGCCTGTAATTGCCATTTTTATTTTTTTTGGTGCGTATTCAGTAATTGGAATTTGACGAGACAATCCTGCGGCAATAGCAACTCCTTGTGCTCTTCCTAATTTTAACATTGACTGTACGTTCTTACCAAAAAATGGCGCTTCAATTGCTATTTCATCAGGATGATAAGAGTCTATTAATTCGATAGTTCGTTCAAAAATGAGTTTTAATTTCACGTAATGATCATCATATTTTTTCAACATCAGTTCATTCATTACCATAAATTCCATTTTCTTATTTACGATTTTTATCAATCCAAAACCCATAATCGTGGTTCCAGGATCAATTCCTAATATGATTTTTTCTGTGGACAATATTTCGTTACTTTGTTGTAAATGTACAACAACCTAAACCCAAAATACAAGTCGTTTTTATTTTTTCTAGTAAAACTAACAATCGTTGTTGGTTCACTCTATTTTATTTACGATAAAGTTGTACATAACAGTCAATTAAAATTTTCAGAATTTCATCAGCAAATAAAACTTATTTTACTAAATGACAGTATTACTAGTCTTATTCTACTAATATTTACTTTTTTTAATTGGTTTTTTGAAATTTGGAAATGGAAAATTCTTACAAACACCATAAAAAGAAACTCTTTCTTTGAAGCGACAAAACAAAGTTTGGCAGCATTAACAACTTCTTTATTTACACCAAATCGAATTGGAGATTATGGTGCAAAAGCAATCTACTTTCCAAAAATGAAAGGAAAAATAATACTCTTAAACTTAATCGGAAATTTAAATCAACTTACAATAACTATTCTATTTGGAATTACAGGACTCATCTATTTCTTATCGACTTATGATGTTGAAATAAACCCTCATAGAGTCAGAATAATTGGTTATTTTATTGGCTTTTTAGCCTTACTTTTGATTCCAAAAAAAAGTAGAAAAGTGAAATTATTCTCTTTTTTAAAATTTGATAAACTCAAAGAGTTTATCAAAAAAACATCTTTAAAAATACATTTTAAAATAGTTGTACTATCATTAATTCGTTATGCAATATTCTCACATCAATTTTATTATTTATTGATGATATTTGGCGTTGAAATAGAGTATTCAACTTTGATGTATTTAATTTTTACAATGTATTTTTTAGCCTCATTCATTCCAAGCATCTCTTTGTTTGATTGGGCAGTAAAAGGCTCAGTTGCAATTTATATTTTTGCGTTTGCTGGAATTTCTGAAATAACTATTGTAACTATTACATTACTTATGTGGATTCTAAATTTTGCGATTCCATCGTTGATTGGAAGTTTTTTTGTGATAAATTTTAAGTTTTCAAAAGAATAATAAATGATTTACTTAACATTCTTGATTGCGGTTATTTATACAATTCTAATTATATTATTTATCATTGGTTTTGATAGAATTAAATTATTTAAAACTGATGATTCTAAACCTGAAAATACATTTACAATTATTATTCCTTTTCGCAATGAAGAAATGAACCTACCAAGTCTTTTAGATAGTTTATTAAAGATTGATTATCCTAAAGAATTGTTTGAGATAATTCTTATAAATGATGATTCTACTGACAATTCTGTTAAAATAATTAAGCAATTCAAAAGTCAAGTTACAATTATTGAAAACATCCGAAAATCAAATTCACCAAAAAAAGATGCGATTGAAACTGCCGTACAACAATCGAAATTTGATTGGATTGTAACTACAGATGCAGATTGTATAGTTCCAAAAAAATGGCTTCTAATATTTGACAACTTTATTCAAAAAAATAATTCTAAAATGATTTGCGCTCCTGTAACTTATACTGTAAACAGCTCATTTTTAGAGCAATTTCAACTATTGGATTTTATGAGTTTAATTGGCTCTACTATTGGAGGATTTGGCATTAAAAAACCATTTTTATGTAATGGTGCAAATTTATGTTATTCTAAAAAGGCATTCTATAACGTAAATGGTTTTGAGGGGAATAATAACATCTCAAGTGGTGACGATATTTTTTTATTAGAAAAAATGATTGCATCGTTTCCTAACGATGTTCATTTTTTAAAATCTTTTGATGCGCTAATACTCACTAAACCTCAACCTACTTTTAAACAACTCATTTCGCAACGAGTTCGTTGGGCTTCAAAAACTTCATCTTATAATAATTGGCTTGGAAAATTTATTGGAACTTCTGTTTTACTAATGAATCTTCTAATTATTATATTATTAATATTTTCAATTTTAAATATTATTTCATTTCAAGTTTTATTACAAACTTATATTATAAAGTTTTTAGTAGATTTCATACTAATATTTAAAATGCTAAATTTCACAAAACAAACAAGAAATATCATTTTTTACTCAATAATTGCTATTTTTTATCCATTTTTTATTGTTTTCACTTCTTTTCTATCTGTTTTTAAAATTAGATTTATCTGGAAAGGAAGAATATTTAATTCATAATTATTGTATCTTTATCAACAAATAAAACATAAAACATGTCATTATTAAACCAAAAAACATCAAATCCCGCTTTTAATAATGGTGTTTGGAATAACCTAAGTTTTTCAGAAAGAAAAATGACCTTAAATGGTATCATTTTAAAAACATTTTTCTGTTTAACTCTTGTTGGAGCCACAACTTGGTATGTTTGGGGTTTAGTACATCAAGGCGTGAATGTTAAATGGTACACAACATTAGGTTTATTGGTTGCAATTGTCCTTAGCATTTTAACTTCATATAAGCATAAATGGGCAAAGTTTACAGCACCTTTATATTCACTAGCAAAAGGCTTTTTTCTTGGAGGGTTTTCAGCTTATGCAGAATTACGCTTTGAAGGAATGCCAATGAGAGCAGTTGGAATTACAATTATTACTTTTTTTGTGATGCTTATCCTTTATAAATTTAAAGTTATAAGAGTTACAAAACAATTTAGAAGCGTCATAATTTCTGCAACTATAACAATTATGGTTGTGTATATTATTACTTGGATTTTAAGTTTTTTTGGAATCTCAAACACGTTAATTCATGGTACTTCATGGTTTGCTATAGGATTTAATATTATTGCTGCTTGTGTTGCTTCACTTGCACTGTTATTAGATTTTGATTTTATTGAACGAAAAATAGATCACGCACCAAAATACATGGAATGGGTTGCTACTTGGGGATTGTTAGTTACCTTAATCTGGCTTTATGTTGAAGTTTTACGTTTGATGAAAAAACTTGCAATTCGGTTTTAATTTCTTATTTTAGCGCCACTAACCAACTAACCAAAAATGAACGCCCATACTAACTACAAGGTTTACCCTAAAGCCATTAATGAATTTATCAATGACAACTATGATTTAAATAATATTAACTTTGGAAATATAAAGAACAATGTAATTGCAATTTTGCAAAAATTAAAAATTGATGACACTTTAGATTGTGATTGGGATATTTCTCATCTATATTTTTTTGACAAAGTAAATATTAGCAAGAATAATAACAAACCTTCTGACTTTGACGAATACTCAAACTTTAATTTTATTTTTAAGTCAAAAAAAGGGAAATCAACTAAAGAATTTGAGACTGCAATTCAAAAATTAGAGTCCAATTTTATATTTAAATACCAAAACCGTTTAGATTTAGAGCATCAAAAAATTAAAGAACAGTTACTTGTAAAAGAAAAGAGAACAGAAAAAATAATTTACGCTCTTGTAATTATAGGCATACTTCTTTTGATTTCTGCTGTTTATTTTTTAAAAAGACAAACTTAACTTCCTTTCAGTAATTCACATGTTTTTAAAAGTAAATGGTAAATTTTTAACAACAAACGGTAAATTTATTATTTAAAACCTTGCTTATTTAAAAAATTTATCTACATTTGAGACCTGTCAACCCCAAACCCCACAAAATGGCATTATATACTTACAAAACTTCAAATCCTGCATTTAGCAGAGATGTTTGGAAAGGTTATGCATCTACTTCAAACAAAATGACCGTTAGCGGTATTATTTTGAAATCTTTTTTCTGTATCCTATTAGTCGCATTCACTGCATGGTTCACATGGATATTACAGCAAAAAGGTTATAATATTAATACAATAATATATAGCGGCTTAATCGGAACAATCTTTTTTAGTTTATTAACGGCTTTTATTCACCGTTTGGCATCAGTATTGGTACCGCTTTATGCACTATCATTAGGGTTTTTTCTTGGTGGAATTTCAATTTATGCCGAAAGTAGATTTAAAGGAATGCCTTTACAAGCTGTTGGAGTTACTATTAGCACATTCTTTATTATGCTTTTTTTATATAAATCAAAAATTGTAAAAGTAACAGGTCGTTTCAGAAGCGTACTAGTTGTAGCCATAAGTATTATTATGACTATATATGCTTTAAGTTGGGCGTTACATTTCTTTAATATAAAAACACCATTTACCATACTTGACAATTCGTCGTATTTAGCAATTGCTTTCAACACAATTGCTGCTGGAGTTGCCGCATTCACCTTGTTATTAGATTTCGATTTTATAGAACGAAAGAAAAATCACGTTCCAAAATATATGGAATGGGTTGCGACTTGGGGATTGCTTGTAACCTTAGTTTGGGTATATGTCGAAGCGTTGAGAATAATGAAAAAAATTGCTTTGAATTAGAAATATTTTTCCATTAAACTTTCGGCATTTTGCCAAAAGTAAAGAAGACCTAATAAGAGAATTAATAATAAAATTA